>NZ_DGYR01000001.1:187525-365102 GCF_002398425.1 Kocuria sp. UBA5001 | reverse complement strand
ACCAAACCTGGGACGGTTCAGGGGGTGGAACCTGGCGACCGGGTGGCGGGGGTGCTCCCCAACATCCCAGAGACCGTGGCCGCGATGCTTGCCACGGCATCAGTGGGGGCGGTGTGGTCCGTGGTGAACACCGACTTCGGGCCCTCCGGCGTGGCCGATCGGTTTGCCCAGATCGAGCCGAAGGTGCTGTTCGTGGGGGACGGCTACGAGTTCGGTGGCACGGTGCGGGACATGACGGTTTCCTACCAGGACCTGCGGGACGTGTTGCCGAGCGTGGAGCAACTCATCGTGGTTGATCAGATGCCGCGGGAGAGCGTCGGAGAACTTCCCGGGGACGCTCTGCGCTTTTCGGAGATTGCCTCAGAACAGGCCGAACCGCGCTACGAGCAGCTGCCCGTCGAGCATCCGCTGTGGATCCTCTACTCGTCTGGCACCACCGGGAAGCCCAAGGGAATCGTGCACTCCCACGGCGGTGTGACCCTGGAGTTCTACAAGGCACTTGGCCTGCACTCTGGACTCGGCCCGAGGGACGTGGCCTACTACGCCGTGGCCACCACCTGGATGGTCTGGAACATGCTCGCCGGCATTCTGCTGACCGGAGCGCAGATCATCACGTACGACGGCTCCCCGACGTTCGGGGGACCGCAGAAGTCGTTCGAGCTCGTTGCGCGCAACCGTGCGACGTTCTTCGGGGCCGGCGCCGGCGTGCTGAGCATGGTGCAGCGCGCCGGTGTGGTGCCCAACGTGAGCATGGACTTCTCCTCGCTGAAGTCCATCCTGGTCACGGGGTCACCGCTGCCTGACGCCACCTGGGACTGGGTCTACGAGGCCGTCTCGGGCACTGTGCGGCTGGGCTCGGACTCCGGCGGCACGGACGTGACCAGTGCCTTCATCGGGACCAACCCGTACCAGCCCGTGTACCGGGGCGAGATCATGGGCCCGTACCTGGGCGTGGACGCCCAGTCGTGGAACTCCCGTGGTGAACGCGTGTGGGACGAGGTGGGGGAGCTCGTGATCACCCGGCCCATGCCGAGCATGCCGGTGTTCTTCTGGAACGACCCGCAGGGTGAGCGCTACCAGGCGGCGTACTTCGACATGTTCCCGGGGGTGTGGCGCCAGGGGGACTGGGTCACCCAGCTGCACGAGGGCCCGTTCGTGGTGCACGGCCGCTCGGACTCCACCATCAACCGCGGCGGCATCCGGATGGGCTCGGCGGACCTGACCCACGTGGTGGACCGCGTGGATGGTGTGGCCGCGTCCATGGTGATCGGGGCGGAACTGGCCGGCGGCGACTACTACATGCCGCTTTTCGTGGTGCCCCAGCCCGGCACGCGCCTCACGCGAGAGCTCGAGCGGCGCATCGTCGACGCGATCCGCACCCAGGTCTCCCCGCGCTACGTCCCCGACGAGATCATCGAGGCTCCCGCGGTTCCACGCACACGCACCGGCAAGCTGCTGGAGATCCCGGTCAAGAAGCTCTTCCAGGGCGCGGACCCGAGCACCCTCAACCGGGCGACCGCCGAAGACGCCGAGGTGCTGGACTGGTACGCCCGTGCCGCCCGCACGCATGCCGGGCGGCGTGAGCACTGACAATCACGACGTCACCCGCGACCCCGGGAGGGGAGCCCCGGGCGACGACGCCGCGGGCCGGTGGGCGCGCCGGTTATCCGGTTCTCTCGCGGATCGAGTTCCTTCTCAGAGCATGGCCTGACGGGTGCGACGAGACGCGTGCGGCGGCGACGCGCCGTCCCGCGAGGCGTCGGCGTCAGTCAGCCGCCGCAGCGTACGAGAAGGGCCCCGCGCCGTCGTCGCTCGACGGTGCGGAGCCCTTGCCCTGTCAGCGTGGGGTCAGGGGACGATCTTGCCAGGGTTGAAGTTGCCCCCGGGGTCTGCGACCTCGAACAGGCCGTGCATCAGGCGCACCCCCTCGGGGGAGATGTCCTGCTCCATCCACGGCTGGTGCTCCACTCCCACGCCGTGGTGGTGGGACAGAGTGCCCCCGGAGTCGATGAACGACTGCTGGATGGCGGACTTGATCATGTGGTACTCCTCGTACGGGTTCTCCTCGTCGAAGACGTACGCGAATGTGAAGTACAGGCACGCCCCCGAGTGGTACGAGTGGGACATGTGCGACATGATCCAGCCGGTCTTGTCGAGCCTCGCATAGGCGCGCTGGGCGGCGTCGTACGCGGCCTTGTGGACCGTGGTCAGCTGCGACCACGGCGCGGCGGTCTCGGAGACGTCCCCCACGGTGTTCTGCTCGAGCAGGAAGTCCCGCAGGTGGGGCGTGTCGAACTTCTTCTGGTCGTAGAGCGCGCCCGGTCCGGAGCCGAGGACGACGGCGCCCTGGGCCTTCGCAATCTTCGCCACGGCCTTCTTGCGCTCGGCCACGTCCTTGACCGTGCCCTCGAAGCACACGTAGGAGAGGCACATGGCGTCCGTGTCCCAGCCGCGCCGTCGCATCACCGCCCACAGGGCCTCCTGCCCCCTGGCAGCGAGCCTGCCCTTGACGGAGGTGGAGGCCTTCTGGGTGGCCAGCGAGAACGCCGTCTCGTGCGCGTCCGACACGCGGGCGAACGTCAGCGGGATCTCCGCCTCCGTGTACTGGCGCACCGCGGTCAGCGCCTGCTGCCACGTGGGGAACATGTAGGCGATGACCTCGTGCTCCTGCGGCAGCCGGTGCACCTGCACGGTGAGCTCGGTGATGATCCCCAGCCGTCCCTCCGAGCCGATGACCATCTCCCGCAGGCTCGGGCCCGTTGACGTTGACGGCAGCGGACGCAGCACCACGGTTGCGGTGGGCCGGACCAGGCGCAGACCGCGCACGATGTCCGCGATGTCCCCGTACTTGTCCGACTGCATCCCGGAGGAGCGGGTGGCGGCCCAGCCACCCAGGGTGGAGTGGGCGAAGGAGTCAGGGAAGTGCCCGAGCGTCCAGCCGCGGGCGTTGAGCTGCTCCTCCATGTCCGGACCGAGCACACCCGCCTGGATGGTGGCCAGCCCCGAGGTCTCGTCAATCTCCAGCACACGGTCCAGCCGCCCCATGTCCACGGAAACGATGCAGCGGGACTCGTCCTGCCCGGCCTGCAGGCTACGGGAGATGCTCGAGCCGCCGCCGAAGGGGATGACCACGAGGTCCTCGGCCACAGCGGTCTCGAGGATCCTGGTGACCTCGTCCTCTGAGCCGGGGTAGACCACGACGTCCGGGACGCGGGTGAAGTCGTTGCGCAGGGTCTGCAGCAGCTCGAGCACGGACTTGCCAGCCCAGTGCACCACGCGCAGCTCGTCCTCCACGCTCACGTTCTCCGCGCCGCTGATCTCCCGCAGGTGCGCCAGGACGTCCTCGGGGGCGCGGGACTCGGGCACCTGCGCGGTGGCGAACTCCACGGTGTCACGTTGCCGGGGCCGCAGGCTGACGCCGATCGCCTCCTCCACGAACGGGGCGAACGCGGGCTTGTTCTCGTAGTTGAAGAACACGCCCTCCTCGCCCCAGCCCCACCACTTCTGATGCTTCACGTGTGCCACTGGGCGAAAACCTCTTCCTGGGAGACGACTAGTCGTGGATCATGTGCCGGTTCGCGGCGTACAGGGCACGCACGGCGGCCTCGATGCGCTCGTTGAAGCTGCGCGCGGTCTCGTTGCCTCGGGCCCGCAGGGGCGCGCCCACCGCAACCACGACGGGTGGGCGGCCGGGACGGGGCCAGTTGGCGCCGCGCGGCATGGCCTCGTGCGCGCCGATCAGTGCGACAGGAACCACCGGGACCTGCACGGCCAGCGCCAACGACGCCGCCCCCACCCGGAACGGGGCCATCTTCCCCGTCTTCGAGCGGGTGCCCTCGGGGAAGATCAGCAGTGGCACGCCGGCCGCGAGCAGCTTCTTGGACAGCCCCTTGTTCGCGCCCTCACCGCGGCGGTCCACGGGGAACGCGTTGAACACCAGCTGGGTGAAGAACTTCTTGTGCCATGCGGTGAAGAAGTAGTCCGCGGCCACGCCGGTGGCGAGGTCGCGCGAGATGTAGCGCGGCACGCCGCTCATCACCAGCGGCGCGTCCAGGTGGCTCGAGTGGTTCGCGACGACGACGCACGTGCCCTTCACGCCGTAGGCCGCCGGGTCCACCACGGTGGTCCGCCGGATGGTGCGGTTGACCAGCCCGCGGAAAAAGATGCTCTGCACGATCCGCCGGGCAATGCGTCGCGTGGGGTTTGTGTAGTGCGCGGCGGTCAGGTCAGCGGACTCCGCCGGGGGAGCAGGGGGCACAGGGTCCTGCTGACCCGCGCTGCCCTCGAGGGACTCGAGCACCCGGGGCCGCGCCTCGGGCTCCTTCGCGGAACGGGGCTCTCTCCCCTCACGGGGAGGCTTCCCGGGACGGGAGGGCTTCGCAGGGCGGGACGTGGATCCGCGGGATGCATCGGCGGCGTCGTCCTCGGAGGGCACGGGGGCGTCCTGGTGTGCCACGGCTCAGGCCTTGAGCTCGCGCTGGCGCACGCCGGAGATCTTGCGGGAGACCCAGCGGACGGCGGGGCGCGGGAGGTGGTGCAGCGCGGCGACCATGACCTTGTACCGCAGCGTGGGCACCGAGATCACCTTGCCCCGCGCGACGTCCGCCAGTGCCTCCTCGACGAGCCTGTCCGCGTCCAGCCACATGAAGTCCGGGATGGAGGAGCCGGTGATGCCCGCGCGGCTGTGGAACTCGGTGCGCACCCAGCCCGGCAGCAGCGCCGTGACGTGCACGCCCGTGCCGTGCAGCTCGACGGCGAGCGACTCGGTCATGCTGGTCGCGTAGGCCTTGATCGCGGAGTACTCGCCCATGGTCACGTATCCGGAGGTCGAGGACACGTTGACGATCCAGCCCGAACGGCGCTTGACCATCGCCCGTGCCGCGGCACCGGAGAGCCGCGCCACGGCCGCGCACATGACCTCGAACCCCGCCTCGTGCTGGTGGAAGTCCTCGGCAGTGTAGGGCGCCTTCACCGAGAAACCGGCGTTGTTGACGAGCATGTCCACCGGCTTCTGAGGGTCCTCGAGGCGACGGGCCACGCGCCAGAGGTCCTCGCGCACGGCCAGGTCCGCCGTGATCGTCTCCACATGGACGCCGTACTCGGCGGTGAGATCCCGACTCGTGTCCTCGAGTCGTTGCGCGTCCCGGGCAACCAGGACGAGGTTGAAGCCCCTGCGGGCGAGCGAGCGTGCGAACGCGGCACCGATGCCTGACGTTCCACCGGTCACGAGAGCGGTAAGCATGCCCCTAAGATACACTACGGTGGGCGTAGCGCAGTGGCCCGTCCAAGGGCCAGCCCACCACGGACCGACCACGGAGGAACCCCTTGACCGAGACCCCCACCCGCGTGCTCCTCACGGGAGCCACGGGCTTCCTGGGCCAGGCTGTCCTGGAGCGGCTGCTCTCGAGCTGCGAAGACGTCCACGTCACGGCGGTCGTGCGCCCCAAGGGCTCGCAGTCCGGCAGCTCGCGGCTGCGCCAGCTGCTGCACAAGCCCTCCTTCAGGACCTGGCGCGAGGCCGTGGGGGAGGAGCGCGCGGAAGAGGTCTTCGCCGAGCGCACGAGCGTTCTCGAGGGGGACCTCACGGGGCTCTCAGAGATCGGGGAGCCCTTCGACGTGGTGGTCCACTCCGCGTCCACGGTCTCCTTCGACCCGCCCATCGACGAGGCGTTCCGCACCAACGTGGGCGGCGCTGTGGGCCTCTACGACGCGCTGCGCGCGGCCGGGCAGGACCCCCACGTGATCCACGTGTCCACGTGCTACGTGGGCGGGATCGCCAAGGGCCTGCGCCCCGAGGCCTCCGTGGACCACGACGTCGACTGGCAGGTGGAGTTCGACGCCGCCGTGCGCGCCGCGGACACGGCCCAGGTGGAGTCCCGCAGCCCCGAACGACTCGAGTCCTTCATCCGCGAGGCCACGCGCACCCACGGCAAGGAGGGCCCAAAGACCGTGGCACGTGCCGCGGAGGCGGCCCGGCAGGAGTGGGTGCGCTCGCGGCTGGTGGACCACGGCCGCACCCGCGCCCAGTCACTCGGCTGGACCGACATCTACACCTTCACCAAGGCGCTGGGCGAGCGCGTGGCCGAGCAGAAGTGGGCGGGGCACGGGCACCGGCTGTCCATCGTGCGCCCCTCGATCATCGAGTCCGCGCTGCGCCACCCCTTCCCGGGGTGGATCGACGGCTACAAGGTCGCGGACCCGCTCATCATGGCCTATGCGAAGGGCGCGCTGCCCGAGTTCCCGGGTCTGCCGGACTCGGTGCTGGACGTGATCCCCGTGGACTTCGTGGTCAACGCCATCGTGGCCCTGGCGCGGGGCGGGCACCGTGAGGCGGAGGCCGCGCGGGTGCCTCTGACGCCGGCGGCGTCGTCGCCCGGTCCGAGTGCCGCCTACTACCAAGTGTGTTCCGGGGCCTCGAACCCGCTGCCGTTCCACCAGATGTACCGCAGCGTGCGTTCCTACTTCCTGGAGCACCCGCTGCAGGACGGCCACGGCAACCCGGTCGTGGTGCCCGAGTGGAGGTTCCCGGCGAACAACTCCATGGAGCGCGGACTGGCGGTCAAGGAGAAGCTCGCCGCGGTGGGTGTTCGCCTGAGCTCGGTGCTCCCGGCCACGGCCACCACCCGGGAGTGGACCAACTCCCTGCACCGGATGCAGACCGGTCTGGGCTCCCTGCGCACCTACGTGGACCTCTACCAGAACTACACACGCACCGAGATGATCTTCGACGACACCCACCTGCGGCGCCTGGACGCCTCCCTGCCGGATGTGACACCGGAGGATCAGCACTTCGACGTCCGCGCGATCTCGTGGCCCGAGTACTGGCAGGAGGTCCACCTGCCCGCGCTGACCGAGATGACCCGCGCCTACACCCGGGCCAGGGCGGCGTCCCGCAAGCGAACCGGGCGCAGCCGCGGCCTGACGCAGGGCGCGGACGTCGTGGCTGTGTTCGACCTCGAGGGCACTGTGGCCGGGGGCAACATCATCACGCAGTACGCGCTGCTGCGCCGACTCGAGCTGAGCCCGTTGCAGTGGCCCGCGGAGCTCGGCGAGCTCGTGGGCAACGCTCCCACATACGTCAAGGCCGAACGGCGGGACCGCGGGGAGTTCATACGCGCGTTCCTGCGCCGCTATGAGGGCGTCTCGGTGGCGCGTGTCGAGGAACTGGTAGCCGGTCCTCTCGGCCAGGCTGTGGCACAGAGCGTGCGCCCCGGCGCCCTGGAGCGGATCCGTGAGCACCGGGCCGCGGGCCACCGCACGGTACTGGTCACCGGTTCCCTGGACCTGCTGGTGAGTCCCATCGCGGAGCTGTTCGACGAGGTGGTCGCCGGGCGCATGGACCAGGTGGATGGTGTGCTCACGGGCTATTTGGCCACCCCGCCGCTCGTAGACGAGGCCCGGGCCCAGTGGCTCAAGCGCTACGCGCAGGACCACGGGCTCGACCTGAGCCGTTCCTACGGGTACGGGGACTCCGTGGCGGATGCGAGCTGGCTGTCACTGCTGGGCCACCCGTTCGCCGTGAACCCGGACCTGTCTCTATACCGCCGCGCGCGCAAGGCGCACTGGCCGGTCGAAGACTGGCGGAGGGCCTGAGCCGTGGTGACGGAAGCGCCGCCGGAGGGCGGTCACCCGGGCGACGGGCGCGCGGGTGATGGACGCGCGGACGACCGCGCGGCGACGCGCGACGGCGTGGCGAAGGGCGGTGAGGCGGTGCGGCAGGACGACGGCGCCGCGCACCCGGGTGAGCGGGTGGCGTCGTCATCCGTGGATCCACGTACGGCCCGCACGGACCACAAGATCGTGGCGGGCGCGCTGCGTCTGCTGCGCGAGGGCGGTCCGCAGAAGGTGACGATCGAAGCCGTGTCCGCCAGCACGGGCGTGGCGAAGACCTCGATCTACCGCCGCTACGACAACAGTGCCCAGATGCTCGAGGCCGCGCTGCAGCACACGGCGGCTGCCGAGCCACCCGTGGCGCAGGATGCCACGTGGGAGCGGGCGCTGCAGGCGGCCGTCGACATGCTGCTGCGGGACTTGGGCATGGGCGTGGTCATCGCCCTGTTGCAGGAGCCGCACTCCGAGACCTCCAGGGTGCTGCGCGCCTCCGTGGTGCGACCGCGCATGGACGCGCTGCGCGCGCTGCTCGAACGGGACGTTCAGCGGGGGCTGATCCGCGCCTCGGTGGACATCGACATGGTGGTGGACTTCGTCCTGGGAGCGGCATATGCGCACGTGGCGCGCTACGGCTCGCTCGACGAGAGGTGGACCGAGCGGATGCACCGGGCGCTGTTCGATCTGATGGCCGCACGTCCGCAGAGCACTCCGGGCAACTAGAACACGTTGATCTCGTCCGGTCGCGTGGCGAGGTAGTGCTTCACGTAGTCCTGCACGGCGACCGGGGTGGGGATGTCCTCGCCGGCGCTCTCGGACATGAACCAGCGGTGCTCGAGCACCTCGTGGATGATCTGGGCGGGTTCCCGCTTGCGGCGCAGCTCGGCGGGGATCGCCTCCATGATCGGCACGAACACCTCGCGCATCCACAGCTGCGCGGTGAGGTCCTCCGGCAGACCCGGGTACAGGGCCTGGCCGAACTGGTGGATGTCCGTGAGGATGCGCCGCGCCTGGTTCTCCTGCGTGTTGAGCCCCGTGAGGTGCAGCAGCTTGCGGGAGTGGTGCCCGGGCTCGACCACGCGCGGGCGCAGGCGGACCTGCCCGGTCTCGTCCGAGTCCAGGGAGGCCTCCTCGACGTCGAAGCCGAGCTCGTTGAGCCGCTCGACCCTCGCCTGGACGCGCCAGCGATCGCCCACGGGGAAGGTCTCCGTGGCCGTGAGCTCCTCCCACAGCCCTTCGTAGGTGTCCACGAGGCGCTGGGAGATCTCGAACGGGTCCACGGACGCGGGATCCACGCCCGCGTCCCGCAGCCGCTGCTGCATGTCCTCACCGGCCAACAGGTCCATGACCTCCCCGGCCACGTTGGTGCGGGCGAGGTCGATGTCGTACCCCCGCTGCCCCCGGGTGAGGGAGGGGTGCAGCTCACCGGTCTCCGCGTCCACGAGGTACGCGGCAAAGGCCTCGGCGTCCCGGCGGAACAGGGTGTTGGACAGCGAGACGTCCCCCCAGTAGAAGCCGGAGAGGTGCAGCTGGACGATGAGGGAGGCCAGGGCGTCCACGAGCCGCTCGATGGTCTCCGGGGCTGGGACCTGCTCGAAGATGGTGCGATAGGGCAGTGAGAAGCTCAGGTGGTCGGTCACGAGCGCCGCGGGCAGGGGCTCGCCGTCCGGTGTGTAGCGGTCGGTGACCACGGAGTCCGGGACCACGGACGGGATGGACATGGTCTGCAGCTTGCGCAGCAGACCGTACTCCCGCTGGGCGTAGTGGGCTGTGGTCTCTTTGACCGCCACGACCTTGCGCCCCACGTGCGCGAAGCGCACCACGTGGCGGGAGAGACCCCTGGGGTAGGCCGCGAGGACCTCGGGGGGCCACTGCTCCAGCGGCAGCTCCCAGGGCAGCTCGAGCAGCGCCGGGTCCGGGAAGGCCGTGCTGATGGATACACCCCGCAGGGGCCGGGGTGCTCCCGCTGCCGGGGAGTCGGAGGATGAGGGGACCGTCATGTCACTTCATGCTAGTCATGGCGCGGGTCCTGCGGTGCGCGAGCAGGCTCAGGCACGCCGCCAGCGCCGGGGGATCCGCGACCCGCCAGCGTGCCATGGAGTCCTTCTCGCCCACCTTGATCCCCACGTCCCCGGGCCCGAGGACGGCCAGGGCGTCCTCGTCCGTGACGTCGTCCCCCGCGAAGACGGTGACGTCCGGGTGGACCGCGGCGGCGATGGTGGCGAGGCCGTCCCCCTTGGTGGCGCCGAGCACGGAGCACTCGACCACCAGCTGCCCCGGTGTCAGCCGCAGCCCGGGCATGGCCTCGTAGACCGCGGTCATCTCCTCGAGGGCTTGCTGCGCCTCCCCGGGATCCGCGATGGGGCGTGCGTGGAAGGCCACGCCCGCGGGCTTCGGCTCGGCGCGGGCACCGGGGTAACGGGCCACGAGCGCTAAGGTGGCCGCCACGGCGCGCTCGAGCAGGTCGGACTGCTGCGCGCTCAGCTCGATCCTCGTCCCTGAGCCCGCGCCCGGGGCTGCGGAGAGGTCCACCTCCGCGCCGTGGGAGCCGGAGAGCACCATCCGCGAGTCCGGGTCCACCACCGTGCGCAGGAACTCCAGGGGGCGCCCGGAGATCACGGCCACGGTGGTGTGCGGCAGCTGTGCGAGAGCATCAAGGGCCTCGCGCGCGGCCGGCAACGGCCGGGAGTCGGCGGGGTCCTCGGTGAACGGGGCCAGCGTTCCGTCGAAGTCCAGCGCCACGAGCAGCCGCGGCGCCGCGGCCGCGCGGTCCAGGGCGTCCTGGAGGTCGTCACTCATGACTGCCGCCCGCCCGGGCACCCGCGGCCGTGGCGTCGTCGTCCCCGCCAGGTGCGTGGGCGGCGGCGTGCTGTGCGAGGTCGTCCAGGAAGCGCTGGGACCAGTCCACGACGTCGTGCGTGAGCACCTGCCGGCGCATCGCCACCATGCGCTTGCGAGCCTCCGTGCGGGGCATGTCACGGGCGTGGAGCATGGCCTCCTTCAGACCGTCGATGTCGTGCGGGTTCACGAGCACCGCCTGCCTGAGCTGCTCGGCGGCCCCCGTGAACTCCGAGAGCACCAGAACGCCCGAGTTGTCCTGCCGCGCGGCCACGTACTCCTTGGCCACGAGGTTCATCCCGTCCCGCAGCGCCGTGACGAGCATGACGTCCGCCGCGAGATAGAGGGCCACCATCTCCTCGAACGGGTAGCCGTGGTGCAGGTAGCGGATGGCCGTGTGGGAGATGGTGTCGTGCTGGCCGTTGATGCGCCCCACCATGCCCTCCACGAGCTCCCGCAGCTGGCGGTACGAGTCCACCCGCTCGCGGGAGGGGCTGGCCACCTGGATGAGCACCGAGTCCTCGACGGAGAGCTCGCCGTCGTGCAGCAGCTCCCCGTACGCCTTGATGCGGTGGCGGATGCCCTTGGTGTAGTCCAGGCGGTCCACGCCCAGGTAGACGGTCTCCGGGTTGCCGAGCTCCTCGCGGATCTCCTTCGCCCGCGCCCGCACCGAGGGATCCGCGGTGAGCTCCTTGATGGACTCCACGTCGATCGAGATCGGGTACGACCCCGCGTTGACCGTCCAGGAGGTCTCCTCGCCGTCCGCGGTGCTCTCGCTGAACTGCGCGGTCCCCTTGATGAACTGCACGCCCAGGTACTTGCGCACGCAGCGCTGGAAGTTCTGGGCGTCCCCGGGGCGCTGGAAGCCGATCAGGTCCGCGCCCGTGAGTCCGTCCAGCACCGCCCTGCGCCACGGCAGCTGCGAGAAGATCTCAGTGGGCGGGAAAGGGATGTGGTTGAAGAAGCCGATGGTCACGTCCGGACGCAGCCTCCGCAGCATGCGGGGCACGAGCTGCAGCTGGTAGTCCTGCACCCACACCGTGGCGCCCGGCGCGGCGGTCTCCGCGGCCTGGCGGGCGAAGCGCTCGTTGACCCTGCGGTAGGCGTACCACCACGTGCGGTGGAACTCCGGGGACGCAATCACGTCGTGGTAGAGGGGCCACAGGGTCGCGTTGGAGAAGCCCTCGTAGTACCTGCGCACCTCCAGCTCGGACAGCGCTACCGGGACGAGGTGGAAGACGTCGTGGTCGAACGGCTCCAAGTCCTCGTCCGGCGCCCCGGACCAGCCGACCCACGCGCCGTCGCGCTGCGCCATCACCGGGGCAAGGGCGCTCACCAGGCCGCCGGGGGAGCGGCGCCACGTGCTGCTGCCGTCCTCCGCGACGTCCCGGTCCACGGGGAGCCGGTTGGAGACCACCACGAAGTCGTAACCGTCACGCGGGACGTTCACTTCTTGAAGAGACTGCTCTGCGGACACGCTGGGTTCCTTCCCCGGGGACTGCTGGTCACCCCATTCTAAGTGGGCGTACTACCGCCGCCCAGGGGGACGACGACGCCGCGTGGCCGTGCGCGCGGCGTCGTCGTGCGTCACCTGCCGCCACCGGCGCCGAGGCGGGCCGGGTACTCTGAGGGGCAGTATCCACACGTGTCCACCCCCTCGGAAGGAAACCCGGACCCCCATGGCTGCACAGAAGAAGACCTCCGGCTCGTCGGCGTCGGACGACGCCCGGGAGCGGGCCCGTCGGATCGCGGACCAGCAGTCCCGTCGCTCCAGCGGCAGGCCCACCGGTCTGATCATCGGCATCGTGGCGCTCGTGGTTGTCATCGCGCTGATCATCGGGCTGGTCGTGTGGCAGAACAACAAGGCCACGATCCCGGACGCGGGGCCCGTTCCCGCGAGCTCCAACCAGTACGGCGGCATCACGCTCACCAAGGACGGGATCGCCAAGAACACCTCGGACGTCCAGGAGCGGGACCTCTCCCAGCTGCCCGCGGCGGAGGAGAGCCCGGACACCACCAAGACCCCCCTGGGGATCGTGGACAAGGACAAGGCGGCCAGCAACGGAAAGCCCGTGCAGCTCGTGATCTTCCAGGACTTCGAGTGCGTGCACTGCGCAGATTTCGAGAAGGAGAACGCGGACACCATCAAGAAGGCCGTGGACTCCGGGAAGGTGGAGGTGGAGTACCGCAACCTCAACTTCCTCGACAAGGCCACACCGGACCAGTACTCCTCACGCTCCGCCAACGCCGCCTACCTCGTGGCGGAGCAGGTGAGCACCGACCAGTACATGGACTACGCCCAGGAGATCTTCACCCACCAGGGCAGCGGCGGGCTGAGCAACGCCGAGATCGCGGAGATCGCCAACAAGCACGGCGCGAACATCTCCGCGGACGACCTCGACGAGAACACCTACCGCCCGCTCGTGAACGTTGTTGCCCGCGAGGCCGTGAACAATGGCGTGGCCGGGACGCCCACGATCTACGTGGACGGCAATCGTTTCGAGCAGGGCACCTTCTCGGACGTGCTGGACAAGGCGGTCAAGGCCAAGAAGTAGCCGTGGCGCCCATGCCCGGAACCAATGTGAAGAACCCCGGCCGTCCAGGACGACCGGGGTTCTTCGCGTTCCACGGGAGCCCCCTGCCGGATTCGAACCGGCGACCCTCTGTTTACAAGACAGATGCTCTGGCCATCTGAGCTAAGGGGGCGCTGCGCTCCCGCCACGGCCGGCCGGGGTGCACCAGCACCGCCTGCCGCGCCCGCACGGGACCGCTCCATGATACTGGACAAGTCGCGGGCGCCCGCGCACCCCGGATCCGCAGGGCACTCTGCCGGGTGCACGGGTGGCAGGTGTGACTGAGCCAGGCCTCACTCACTATCCAGGCCGGGCGAAAGGTGCTTCCATGGGCCACATGGAAATCAAGGGAAGAATGGCAGAAGCGATCACCGAGCAGATCACCATGGAGCTCCAGGCGAGCGTGGTCTACCGACAGCTGTCCATCGAGATGGACGTGGCGAGCCTGCCCGGGTTCTCGCAGTGGTTCCGTGCGCAGGCGGCCGAGGAGGTCACCCACGCGGAGAAGTTCATCGACCACGTGGTGGACCGCGGCGGTGACCCGAAGATCGGCAGCATGAACGGGCCGACCCTCGAGGACACCTCTCCGCTGGGCTGCTTCCAGGCGGCCCTCGCCCACGAGCGCGAGGTCTCCGAGTCCATCCGCAACCTGTACCGGTTGGCGCAGGAGGAGGGCGACATCGACGCCATGCCCCTGCTGCACTGGTTCATCAGCGAGCAGCTCGAGGAGGAGGCCAGCGTGGAGGAGATCGTGGACCAGGCCCGCCTGGTGCACAACGACGGGCCCGGCCTGCTGCGTCTCGACGCCGAGCTGGGGTCCCGCGAGGTCGAGAGCGACTGAGCTCCCCGCGTGACGAACGACCGGCCCTGCTCCTGAGGAGCGGGGCCGGTCGTCTGTCACCGGTGTCCCTCTGGGCCTTGTCCGGCACGGGGTGCGGGGAGGGGCGCTACTCCTGGGTGATCTCCACGTCCGCCTGCTCCCGGCGCCCGAAGGCCCACAGCAGCAGCTCGGCGGGTTCGCCGCGCACGATCTGCACCCGGCGCGCGGACTTCTTGCCCCCTCGCACGGCACCGAACCCGGCGGCGATCAGCACCACCGACTCGGGCTCCTTGCGCAGCAGCGCGGGGCCGGCCAGCTTCAGCATGCTCCACAGGGCCTTCTGCTCGTCGTTGAGCAGCTGCCGGGCGTGCCACTGGGGCTGGGCGCGGCGGACGTCCTCGTGGTGGATGAAGAACTCGCCGGTGTTCATCCGCTTGTCGATCGGGGACCAGCGCCCCGGCGAGTGCAGCGGGGGCCGCTCCACGAGGTTCACGAGGTCCTCCCACGGCATCTGGCGGTACTCGGCGTCCACGGTCTCCGCGTGCTTGCCGAGCACCGGCAGCCTGGGCGAGAACATCCCCGGGACGGCGTCCGGACGGGCGTCGCGAATGGCCAGGTGCACCGCGAGGTCCCGCGTGTGCCAGCCCTGGCACAGGGTGGGGGCGTCGGGGCCCACGCGTCGCAGCAGTGCCGCGAGGTGACGGCGTTCGACGTTGGCAAAGTTGGTCACGGGAGCATCCGATCTACTGTGGGTGAACGATCACGTCAACGGTAGACGCGCTCGGCGGGGGTTGTCACTGGCCCAGCGCCGCAACGGGCGGGTCGGTGTGTCGGGCTCAGGCCGGGGGCTCGGTCCCGGGGCCCGGGGAGGTGACTCGGCCGGCGTCGTCCGAGGACGACGACATCGCGGGGCCGGTGGCCGAGGCGGCCGGCGCCGACGGGGCGGGTGTCTCGGCGGAGTCGGGGTCCGTTGTCGTCGGCGGCTCCTCGGAATCCTGGGTCGCCTGCGCGAACTGGGCCCGGTAGAGCTGCGCGTAGGCGCCGTCGGCCGCGACCAGATCCGCGTGCGAACCCTGCTCCACGATCCGCCCGGACTCCATGACCACGATGGTGTCCGCGTCCCGGATGGTCGAGAGGCGGTGGGCGATCACGAACGATGTGCGGTTCTCCCGCAGCGCGGCCATGGCCTTCTGCACGAGCAGCTCGGTCCGGGTGTCCACGGCGGAGGTGGCCTCGTCCAGGATGAGCAGCGAGGGCTGGGACAGGAACGCCCGCGCGATCGTGATGAGCTGCTTCTCCCCGGCGGAGACGGAGGTCTCGTCCTCGGTGAGGACGGTGTCGTAGCCCTCGGGCAGCGCCCGCACGAAGCGGTCCACGTAGGTGGCCCTGGCGGCGGCCACGACCTCCTCGTCCGTGGCGTCCTGCCTGCCGAAGCGGATGTTCTCCATGATGGTCCCCGTGAACAGCCAGGCGTCCTGCAGGACCATGCCCACCTGGCGGCGCAGGTCCTCCCGCGCGAGGTCCCGGATGTCGATCCCGTCCAGCAGGATGCGCCCACCGTCGATCTCGTAGAAGCGCAGCACCAGGTTCACGAGCGTGGTCTTGCCCGCCCCGGTGGGGCCCACGATGGCCACGGTGCGCCCGGGCTCCACGTGCAGGGAGAGGTCCTCGATCATGGGCGGCTCGCCCGCGGTGGCGGCGTCCTTGTCGTAGGAGAAGTCCACGTGCTCGAAGCGCACCTCTCCGCGCAGCCGCTCCGGCAGCCTGGCGGTGGGGGTCTCCGGCTCCTGCTCCGGCGCGTCCAGCAGCTCGAACGTGCGCTCGGCGGACGCGATCCCGGACTGCAGCTGGGTGGCCATGCCGGCGATCTGGGAGAGGGGCTGGGTGAACTCGCGCGAGTACTGGATGAAGGCGGTGGCGTCCCCGAGCGTCAGCTGGCCGGAGGCCACGCGCAGCCCGCCCAGCACGGCGATGCCCACGTAGGACAGGTAGGAGATGAACTGCATGACGGGCATGATCGTGCCGGAGAGGAACTGGGCACCGAACGCCGCCCGGTAGAGGTCCTCGTTGCGCTCGTCGAACTGCGCCTGCATCTGGCGCTGCCGGCCGTAGGCGTGCACGAGCTCGTGGCCCGAGAAGGACTCCTCGATGTGCCCGTTGAGCACGCCCGTTGCCTTCCACTGCCCGGCGAAGAGCTTCTGGGAGCGGGAGCCGATCACCCCGGCGGCCACCGCGGACAGCGGCAGCGCGAGCAGGGCCACGAGCGCGAGCTGCCAGGAGACGGCGAACATCATGATCACGATGCCCAGCACGGTCAGAACGTTCTGGACGAGCTGCGCGAAGGTCTGCTGCAGGGCGGTCTGGATGTTGTCGATGTCGTTGGTCACGCGGGACATGACGTCCCCGCGCTGGCGCGTGTCGAAGTAGCTCAGGGGCAGGGCGTTGAGCTTGCGCTCGATCTCCGCGCGCAGGTCGTAGACCACGCGCATCACCACCCGGTTGAGCACGTAGCCCTGCAGCCACATCAGCGCGGAGGCCACGGTGTACATGGCGAGCACCAGCAGGATCAGGGCGCCCAGCCGTCCGAAGTCCACGCCCTGGCCGGGGATCAGCTCCATGGCGGAGACCATGACCGCGTAGGTGTCGTGCCCCTGGGCGCGCAGCCCGGCCTCCACCTGCTGCTGGTCCGCGCCCGCGGGCAGGGAACGGGCGACGACGCCGGCGAAGATCACGTCCATGGCGCGGCCGAGCACCCGCGGGGCGAAGACTCCGAGGAGCACGGAGCCGAGCACCGCAGCCACCACCACGCTCAGGGCGGCGCGGTGCGGCGAGAGCAGCCCGAGCAGGCGGCGGGCCGAGGACCAGAAGTTCTGCGGCTTGGCGGCCGGCTGGGGGTTGTGGCTCACTGCGCGCCTCCGGTGGTCTGTTCGGCCGAGAGCTGGGACGTGACGATCTCCCGGTAGGTGGGGCTGTGCTCGAGGAGCTCCGCGTGGCTGCCGCGAGCCGTGATGCGGCCGTGCTCGAGCACCAGGATGAGGTCCGCGTCCGCGATGGTGGAGACCCGCTGGGCCACGGTGACCACGGTGGCGTCCCGGGTGACGGGGCGCAGCGCGGCGCGCAGGGCGGCGTCGGTGGAGACGTCCAGGGCGGAGAAGGAGTCGTCGAAGACGTACACGCGGGGGCGGGCCACGAGCGCGCGGGCGATGCTCAGCCGCTGCCGCTGGCCGCCGGAGACGTTGGTGCCGCCCTGGGAGACGGAGGAGTCCAGCCCGTGGGGCATCGCCCGGACGAAGTCCTCCGCCTGGGCAACCCCCAGCGCCTCCCACAGCTCATCGTCCGACGCGTCCTCCCGACCGAAGCGCAGGTTCTGCGCGACGGTTCCCGAGAACAGGAAAGGCTTCTGGGGCACCAGCCCGATCCTCCCGGCGAGGTCCTGCGGGGCGTAGTCCGGCAGGGGGACGCCGTCCAGCAGCACGCGCCCGGCCACGGGGTCGAGCAGCCGGGGGATCAGACTCACGAGGGTGGTCTTGCCCGAGCCCGTGGCACCCACCACGGCCACGGTGGTGCCGGGCTCCGCCGCGAAGTCGATGTCCTCGAGCACCGGAGCCTCGGCTCCCGGGTAGCGGAAGCAGACGCCCTCGAAGCGCACCCTGCCCTGGGTGGGCGGTGCGACGGCCGGGTGCAGGGGCGGATGGATGCTCGGCTCGGTGTCGAGCACCTCGCAGATGCGCTCCGCGCACACGATGGCGCGGGGAACCATCATGAACATGAAGGTGGCCATCATGACGGACATCAGGATCTGCAGCATGTACTGCAGGAAGGCGGTGAGCGCGCCCACCTGGATCTCGCCCTGGTCTACCCGGTGCCCGCCGAACCACAGCACGGCGGCGGTGGCGAGGTGCATGATCATGTTGACCACGGGGAACATCAGAACGAACAGCGCCCCGATGCGCAGCGAGATCTCCGTGAGGTCCTGGTTCGCGCGGCGGAAGCGCTCGGTCTCGAACGGCTCCTTCACGAACGCGCGGACCACCCGGATGCCGGTGATCTGCTCCCGCAGCACCCCGTTGATGCCGTCCAGGCGTTCCTGCATGGTGCGGAACCACGGCATGAGCTTGGCCATCAGCAACCCGAGCATCACACCCATCACGGGGATGGAGACCCACACGAGCCATGACAGCCCGGCGTCCTCGCGCAGGGCCATGACGATCCCGCCGATGCACATGATGGGCGCCATGATCATGAAGTTCAGCGACATCAGGGTGAGCATCTGGATCTGCTGGACGTCGTTGGTGTTGCGGGTGATCAGCGAGGGCGCCCCGAACTGGCCGACCTCGCGGGCGCTGAACTGCCCCACCCGGCGGTAGACGTCGCGGCGCAGGTCCCGGCCCACTGCCATGGCGGTGCGCGCACCGCACCACACCGCGATCACGGCGCTGACGATCTGGCCCAGGGCCACGGCCAGCATGAGGGCACCGGTGCGCCAGATGAAGTCCGTGTCACCGCGGGTGACGCCGTCGTCGATGATTCGGGCGTTGAGGCTCGGCAGGAAGAGGGTGGCCATGGTGGAGAGCAGCTGGAAGACCAGGACGCCCACGATCCACGGGAGGTAAGGGCGGGTGGAGGTGCGCAGAAGACGCAGCAGCTGCATGGCGGACGGTCCTGACGCTGGGCGCCGAGGGGCGCGGTGACTGGTGCGGCCAATATACGCGGGGTCGCCGACGCGCTCGGACCGCCCCGCTGGGGCCGGCACCACCGCGCTCCCGGGCCCGTGCCCGCGCCGTGACCCCTGCTTCCAGAAACCTTGGCCACCATCTCCCTTGCAACAATGCGGAAATGTGGGATGGGGGGTAGTAAAACCACATAAACAGACATAAGCTCACATCCACAGGGGGTGTCACCGCCGTCACTCCCCGTCCGTGAGGTGAAGATGTTCGCTGCAGAACGCCACGAGGAGATCGCCCGCACCGTGGCCCGGGAGCGCCGTGTCAACGGTGCCGAGCTGGCCAGACGGTTCGAGGTCACCATGGAGACCGTGCGCCGCGACCTCGCCGTGCTCGAGTCCCAGGGTCGGCTGCGCCGCGTGCACGGCGGAGCGGTGTCAGTGGACCAGTCCACGAGCGGGGAACAGGGGATGGACTCCCGGCAGCGCCAGGCCGCCGCGGAGAAGCGCAGCATTGCCCACAGGGCGCTGGAGGTTCTCGAACGGGCCGAGGCCGGGGCCGTGGTGCTGGACGCGGGAACCACCGTGGAGGCGCTCGCGGAGCTGCTGCTCGCCCGCGACAACCACCTGCCCGGCGGCCAGGAGCAGCTGGTCATCACCCACGCCCTGCACATCGCCGCCAAGCTCGCGGATGCCCCGGGGGTGGGACTCGAACTCGTGGGTGGTCGGATCCGCAAGCTCACGTGGGCCGCCACCGGATCCCGGGCCGCCCAGCACTACGACCAGCTGCGCCCGGACCTCGCCTTCGTGGGCTGCAACGGCGCCCACGCCCAGTTCGGACTCTCGACCCCGGACCCCATCGAGGCGGTGGTCAAGTCCGCGATCGTCCAGGCCGCCCGCCGCGTGGTGGTGCTGTGCGACGCCAGCAAGCAGGACCAGGAGACGCTCACCCGGTTCTGCTCACTCGAAGAGATCGACACGTTCATCACGGACCGGGCCCCGGTGGGGGACCTGGCCCAAGCCCTCGAAGACGCCGATGTGGAAGTGGTCCTCGCATGATCATCACCGTGACCCTCAACCCCTCCGTGGACCGCACGGTGGACCTCTCGCAGCCGCTGCGGCGCGGGGAGGTGCAGCGCGCCAGCGGCACCCGCCAGGACCCCGGTGGCAAGGGCGTGAACATCTCCCGCGCGCTCACTGCGAGTGGCGAGCAGACGGTCGCACTCGCACCGGGGGACGCTGCGGACCCCCTGTTCACGGGGCTCGACGCCGCCGGTGTGCGCTACGAGAACGTCCCCCTCGGCGCGCCCCTGCGCTCCAACATCACGATCACCGAGCCGGACGGGACCACCACCAAGATCAACGAGCCCGGGCCCCCGGTCGACCAGGACACCGTGGAGCGGATCGTCGAGCGCATCGTGGCCCGGGGTGCGGGCGCCTCCTGGCTCGTGTGCGCGGGGTCGGTGCCCCCGGGCCCGGCGCCGGACATCTACGCGGTTCTCGCCGCCCGGGTGAAGGGTGCGCTGGGAGCCGCGGCTCCGCTGCTGGCCCTGGACACCTCCGGCCAGCCCCTCTACGAGGCCCTCACGCCGGGGCTGCCCGTGCTGCCCGACGTCATCAAGCCCAACGGCTTCGAGCTCGCCGAGTCGCTCGGCCGCACCGACGGGGCGGTCTTCGAGAGCGATCCCCGGGCTGCCGCCGAGGCGGCGCAGGAACTCGTGGCCCGTGGCGTGGGCGCCGTGCTGTGCACCCTGGGCGGAAACGGCGCCGTGCTGGTGACGCCCGAGGGCGCCTGGCACGCCGTGCACGAACCCGTGACCGTGCGATCCACCGTGGGCGCGGGAGACAGCGCGCTGACGGGGTACCTCGTGGCCGCCCAGCGCGGTGACGTCCCCAGCGAGTGCCTGCGACAGGCCGTGGCCCACGGCTCCGCGGCGGCGTCGCTGCCCGGGACCCAGATGCCCACCATGGCGCAGACCAGGCCCGACGCCGTGCAGGTCACGGATCTCGGCCTGCCCCCCGTGGAGCGCGGCAGCACGCACCCGGGAGCAGCCGACGACGCCGCGGCGTCGCCGTCGCGCACCGACCAGACCCCCGCGGGGCCCGACGCCGTCCTCGGCCTTTCGGACGGGACCAGCGGCGCACGCCGCGCCGAGCCCCGGTCCTGACCACCCCAGCGCGCCCCACGGGACGCACCCAAGGAGCCCGACATGTCAGATCTCATCAACACCGGACTGGTCCTGCTGGACCGGGACCTGGGCGGATCCACGGACAGCGTGATCCGCGCACTGGCCGCCACCGTGCACGCCGAGGGGCGGGCGAAGGACACCGACTCCCTCGCCGCGGACGCGCTCGCGCGGGAGGCCAAGAACGCCACGGGCATCCCGGGCGGCATCGGCATCCCGCACTGCCGCTCGGAGGCGGTCACCCAGGCGACCCTCGTCATGGCGCGGCTCGCCCCCGCCGTGGACTTCGGCGCGAAGGACGGCCCCGCGGACATCGTCTTCTTCATCGCGGCCCCGGCCGGTGCGGACCAGGAGCACCTGAAGCTGCTCTCCAAGCTGGCCCGCTCGCTCATGAAAAAGCCCTTCGTGGCGTCGCTGCGGGCAGCGCAGTCGCCGCAGGAGGTCGTGGACATCGTGGACCGGGCCCTCGGCCTGGCACCCCCGGCCGACGACGCCGCCCCGGCCACCGCCGCGGGCACCTCCGGTGAGGGGGCCGCGGCCGCACAGGGCACGGGGGCACCGGCCGCCGCCGGCTCGACCGCCGCCGCAGCTGCGGGGACTCCCGCCACCGGAGCGGCCGGCACCAGTGCGGTCGGCAGCAACGCCGCCGGGACCAGCGGAGCAGGAACCTCGGCAGCTGGAACCGCCGCGGCCGGCACCGGGGCGGCCGCCGCGGAAACCGGGACGGCGCCGGCCGGACCGCGCCACATCGTGGCCGTGACCGCGTGCCCCACCGGCATCGCGCACACCTACATGGCCGCGGATGCGCTGAGCAACACCGCCGAGGAGATGGGGGTGGACCTGCAGGTCGAGACCCAGGGCTCCTCGGGCGCCACGCGCCTGAACCCCGCGGTGATCGCCTCCGCCGAGGCCGTCATCTTCGCCACGGACGTGGACGTCCGCGAGCGCACCCGTTTCGCGGGGCTGCCGTACATCGCCTCCGCCGTGAAGCGGGGGATCGACGAGCCGCGGGAGATGATCGAGGAGGCCCTCGCGGCCGCGGACGACCCCCGCGCACCGAAGGTCACCGGTGACGGGACCGACGCCGCCGCGGCCGTGACGGGCAGCGAGGGCTGGGGCTCCCGCATCCGCAAGGCCGTGATGACGGGCGTGAGCTACATGATCCCGTTCGTGGCCGCGGGCGGTCTGCTCATGGCCATCGCGTTCATGATCGCGGACCCCGTGCTGGTGGCCCAGCAGGCGGACGACATCCTGGGGACCGCGACGCTGGGCAATCTCGGCGACGTGTCGCTGGGCATGTACCTCGGCGCCGTGCTGTTCAAGATCGGCAACCTGGCGATCAGTCTTCTGGTTCCCGCGCTCGCGGGCTACATCGCCTACGGGCTCGCGGACCGTCCGGGCATCGCTCCGGGCTTCGCCGCCGGTCTCGTGGCGAACTTCATGGGCGCGGGCTTCATCGGCGGCATCGTGGGCGGTCTGCTCGCGGGCCTGTGCGCGTACTGGCTGACCCTGCCCAAGCTCCCGCGCTGGCTCGGCTCGCTGATGCCCGTGGTGATCATCCCGCTGCTGGCCTCGCTGTTCGCGGGCGGACTGCTGTTCCTGGTGATCGGCGGGCCCATCGCGATGTTCATGACCTGGCTGACCTCCGTGCTCGCCGGGATGAGCGGCGCGTCCGCCGTGACGCTGGGTGCCGTCCTGGGCCTGATGATGTGCTCCGACCTGGGCGGTCCCATCAACAAGGTCGCCTACTCCTTCGCCGTGGCCGGCCTCGGTGCCGCGACTGCGACCAACACCGCCCCGCAGGAGATCATGGCCACCGTGATCGCCTCCGGCATGGTGCCCCCGCTGGGCCTGGCCCTGGCCTCGACCGTGCTGGGCCGCAAGTACTTCACGGCGGCCGAGCGCGAGAACGGCAAGACGTCGTGGCTGCTCGGCGCGTCCTTCATCTCCGAGGGTGCGATCCCGTTCGCCGCGGCGGACCCGCTGCGCGTGATCCCGGCATCCATGCTCGGCGGTGTGGTCACCGGTGCCATGACCATGGCGTTCGGAGTCACCTCGGCAGCCCCGCACGGCGGCATCTGGATCCTGCCCGTGATCGACGGCCGCCTCGCGTTCGTGGCGTCCATCCTGGTGGGCACCGTGATCACCGGCGTGGTGGTGACCGTCCTCAAGCGTTTCGGTCACGTGGAGAAGAGCGTGGGTGAGGTCCCGGGCGTCCCGCAGACCAAACAGACAGTGGAGGTGTGAGAACCATGAGCGAGCAGGACATGATGAACGAGCAGCCGCGGCGGGACACGCTGCACGGCGTGGGCGTCAGCCCGGGACGCGTCATCGCGCCCCTGGTGCACATGGCGCCCGCCGTGAGCGAGCCGCCGGAGGACGAGGCGCTGGAGGGGGACGCAGAGACCGCGACTGACCGTCTCAAGGCCGCAGCGCTCGCCGTGAAGGCGGGGCTGAAGGAGCGCGCCGCGCGGGCCCGTTCCGAGTCCGCCGCGGAGGTGCTCAAGGCCACTGCGCTGATGGCAGGGGACAAGGCGCTCGTGAAGAACGCGAGCAAGCTCGTCACGGAGCAGCGGCTGAGCCCGGAGCGCGCGCTGTGGCAGGCCGCGACCGCGTACGCGGACCAGATGCGCGCCATGGGCGGCTACATGGCTGAGCGTGCCGCGGACATCGAGGACGTGCGGGCGCGCATCGTCGCCGAGCTGCGCGGTGAGGATGCCCCGGGGGTGCCGCAACGCCGTGAGCCGTTCGTGCTCACCGCCGAGGACCTCGCACCCGCGGACACCGCGGTGCTGGACCCGGACGTCGTCGTCGCGCTCGTCACCGCGTCCGGCGGCCCGCAGTCGCACACCGCCATCCTGGCCCGCAACCTGGGACTGCCGGCCGTGGTGGCGGTCGAGGGTGTGCTCGACGTCGCCGGGGAAGCGCCCGTCTTCGTGGACGGCGCCGCAGGGACCGTTGTCGTGGCCCCCGGGGAGACCGAGCAGGAGGCCGTGCGGGCGTGGCAGCGCGCGTCCGAGCAGCTGGCGTCCTTCGCCGGGCGCGGCGCGCTCTCGGACGCCACGGTGGTCCCGCTGCTCGCCAACGTGGGCACGGGCGACGACGCCCGGGCCGCCGCGGAGGCCGGTGCGGAGGGCGTGGGCCTGCTGCGCACCGAGTTCTGCTTCCTGGGCCGGGACAGCGAGCCCACCGTGGAGGAGCAGGCGGATGCGTACACCGAGGTCTTCGAGGCGTTCCCGGGGCGCAAGGTGGTCGTGCGCACGCTCGACGCAGGCGCGGACAAGCCCCTGCCGTTCCTCACGGACGCCACCGAGCCCAACCCCGCGCTGGGCGTGCGCGGCTACCGCACGGACTGGACCACCCCGGGCGTGCTGGAGCGCCAGCTCGAGGCGATCGCCGTCGCCAAGCAGCGCAGCACCGCGGACGTGTGGGTCATGGCTCCCATGATCGCGACCGTGGGGGAGGCAGCCCGCTTCCACGACCTCGTGGTCGCGGCGGGTCTGAAGGTCAGCGGCGTCATGGTGGAGACTCCCGCCGCCGCGATCACCGCGGAACAGATCCTGGAGCGCGTGGACTTCGTGTCGCTGGGGACCAACGACCTCACGCAGTACACGATGGCCGCGGACCGCATGCTCGGCTCCCTGGCCGATCTGAACTCCCCGTGGCAGCCTGCCGTGCTGCGGATGATCCAGGCCACCGCGCGAGGGGCTGCACAGGCCTCCGAGCGCGGCGGGGAGCACAAGAACGTGGGCGTGTGCGGCGAGGCTGCCGCAGACCCGGCGCTGGCCGTGGTCCTCGTGGGACTGGGGGTGGACACGCTGTCCATGAGCCCGCGGTCCCTTGCCGCGGTCTCCGCCGTCCTCGCCCGCGTGGACGCCGCTGAGGCCCGGCGGCTCGCGGAGCTTGCGCTGCACGCGACGAGTGCCCAGGAGGCGAAGGAGGCGGTGCGGGCCGAGCTGCCCGTGCTCGCGGACCTGGGACTGTGAACCCGCGCGGCGGCCCTCGCCCACAGCCGGGCAGCGCCGCCGCGCCACCCCGACCACCGAAGAACACCGAAGAACAAGGAGTACGACAATGACCGAACGCACCGCCACCGTGGCCTCCCGAGTGGGCCTGCACGCGCGCCCCGCCGCGATCTTCGCCGAGGCCGCAGGCGAGTACGAGAACCTCGAGATCACCATCCGCGCCGAGGGCGAGGACGCCGAAGAAGGCATGGACGCCGCGTCCGTGCTGTCCCTGATGTCCCTGGGCGCGTCCCACGGGGACAAGGTCGTGCTCGCCGCCGAGGGCGACGGCGCCGAGGCGGCCCTCGAGCACCTCGCCGGAATCATCGAGACGGACCTCGACGCCGAGTGAGCCGTCCCGCGGTGCGGACGCCGGGTCTCCTTCACGGAGGGCCCGGTGTCCGCCGTCTGCGGGTAGCCTGACCAGCATGGTTCGTTCTCTGATTCTGGTCGGTCTGGCAGCCGCCACCCTCGTCACGGTCCTCGCGGCCGTCCTCGGTCCCTGGGGGTGGTGGATCCCCGCCGTCGTGTGCCTCGCGCTGCTGCTCGTGGGGGTCCGCGACGCCACGCAGCGCCGGCACTCGATCCTGCGCAACTTCCCCGTGCTGGGGCACATGCGGTTCTTCCTCGAGAAGATCCGCCCCGAGATCCAGCAGTACTTCATCGAGCGCAACTACGACGGCAGGCCGTTCGACCGGGACCAGCGCTCCCTCGTCTACTCCCGCGCCAAGGGCTTCAAGGGGGACAAGGCGTTCGGCACGGAGCTTGACGTCAACGCCCCGGGCTACGAGTACTTCGTGCAGTCCATCGCCCCCAAGCCCGCGCCGGAGGACGAGCACCGCGTGCGACTGGGCGGGCCGGACTGCCGCCAGCCCTACGATGCCTCCCTGCTCAACATCTCCTCCATGAGCTTCGGCTCCCTGTCCAAGAACGCGGTGCTCGCCATGAACAAGGGCGCCGCGAAGGGCAGGTTCGCGCAGGAGACGGGCGAGGGCGGGCTGACCGGGTACCACCTGGCGCACGACGCCGACATCTTCTGGGAGTTCGGCTCCGGGTACTTCGGCACGCGGGACGCAGACGGCAACTTCGACCCGGAGATCTTCCGCCGCAAGGCCACCCTGCCGCAGGTCAAGGCCATCAACATCAAGCTCTCCCAGGGCGCCAAGCCGGGGCTGGGCGGTGTGCTGCCCGGGGCCAAGGTGACCGAGGAGATCGCCGAGGCGCGCGGGGTGCCCGTGGGACAGACGTGCATCTCCCCGGCGAGCCACTCGGCGTTCACCACCCCGCGGGAGCTCATCCGTTTCATCGCCCGGCTGCGGGAGCTCTCGGGCGGCAAGCCGATCGGCTTCAAGCTGTGCGTGGGCTCGCGCGTGGAGGTGCTGGCCATGTGCAAGGCCATGATCGAGGAGGGCGTGACCCCGGACTTCATCGTCGTGGACGGCTCCGAGGGCGGGACCGGTGCGGCGCCGCTGGAGTACCAGGACCACGTGGGCACCCCGCTCGTTGAGGGGCTCATCCTGATGCACAACGCGCTCGTGGGCTCGGGGCTGCGCGAGCGCATCAAGCTCGGCTGCGCGGGGAAGATCACCTCAGGGCACGACATCGTGCGCCACATCATCCAGGGCGCGGACTTCTGCATGAGTGCCCGCGCCATGATGATGGCCGTGGGCTGCATCCAAGCGCAGGCGTGCCACACCAACAAGTGCCCGGTGGGCGTCACCACGCAGAACCCGCAGCTCTACAAGGCGCTGGACGTCGAGGACAAGGGTGACCGCGTGGAGCGCTACCACCGCCTCACGGTGCAGGAGGCGGGGCAGATCATCTCCACCATGGGCTGCGAGCACCCGGAGGAGCTCACCCGCGAGATGCTGCGCCGCAAGGTCACCGCAACCCAGAGCATCTCCTACGAGTCGCTCTACCGCTGGCTGCAGCCGGGCGAGCTCTTCGACGGCGTGGAGGGTGGCTGGGGCGAGGACTGGCGCTACGCGGACCCGGACCGCTTCACCGCGGGTCACCCCGGCAAGTACGTGTTCAACGACCGCAGCCCCCTGGTTCCCGGTGGCGTGATCCCCGCGGTGGACCATGCTCCCGAGCGGGTCACGGCGGGTGGCGCGGCGGTCGGTGCCGAAAGCCACCACGACGACGCCGCGAGCACAGGCACACGGGCGGCGACACCGGCGTCGGGCGCGGGACAGGGCGACGAGGACACCACGACCGGCACGAGCAGACGCCCGGAGGGCCAGCCCGGCACCGAGGCTGGTGCGCAGCACACCACGCGGGACCCGTCGCCGGACGCGGAGCACGTGGACCCGGCGGAGGACTCCCGCACCCGGGACCCGGGGCTCGCCTGAGTCCGGGGGATACCATGTGAGGCGGCGGCGCCCCAACGGTGCCCGCCCGACAACGTCAGAGCACGTCCGCGGTACAGGAGTGAGAGACCCTTGCGAGAATTCACGGCACGTTTTGCGACCGGCCAGGAAGTAGCCGAGTGGGACTCCCACGTCACCGCCAACCCCTCGGGCGGCAACCTGCTCCAGTCCGAGGCGTTCGCCGAGGTCAAGAAGGACCACGGCTGGAAGCCGGTGCACGTGGTGTACGAACCCAC
Source organism: Kocuria sp. UBA5001 (assembly GCF_002398425.1). Taxonomy (NCBI): domain Bacteria; kingdom Bacillati; phylum Actinomycetota; class Actinomycetes; order Micrococcales; family Micrococcaceae; genus Kocuria; species Kocuria sp. UBA5001. The sequence continues at coordinate 337,805 of NZ_DGYR01000001.1, read as the reverse complement.
GGACGGCTCGCAGCCCAGCTACAACCTGGTGCTGGAGAAGTCCGTTCCTGTGCTCGGCAAGCTCTGGTACATGATCAAGGGCCCGGACGTGGCGAGCGTGGACGACATCCCCGGCATCGTCGCGGCCAACGAGCGCTTCGTGGCCGGTGCCGCCCACGGCGTGTTCGCCATCAAGTACGAGCCCGAGATCCTCGCCTCGGACTACGCCGCCGGGGTCTTGGCGCGCAGCGGACTCGTGAAGTCCTTCGAGATCCAGCCCAACGACTCCACCGCCGTGCTCGACACGGACATGGACGAGAAGGCCCTGCTGAAGTCCCTGCACTCGCGCGGGCGCAACGCCGTGCGCCGCGCCACCCGTGAGGGCTGCGAGGTGGGGCAGGTGCCGCTGACCGAGGAGAACATGCGGGCCATGTACGCCCTCATGGACTCCGTGGGCCAGGGCAACGCCAAGGTGAACCTGCGATCCTACGACTACTACAGGGCGTTCTGGACCGGCTTCGAGCGCCGCGGCCAGGGCCGGCTCTACTTCACGTACGAGGACGGCAGGCCCTCCGTGGGCGCGTACGTGATCGCCTACGGGAACAAGGGCACGTACAAGGACGGCGGCTCCAAGCCCCGCCGGAAGCAGTACGGCGACTCCCACCTGGTGCAGTGGAGCGCCATCACGGACCTGAAGCGGGACCACGGGATCGTGCAGTACGACTTCTGCGGCACTCCGCCCTCGGACCAGCTCAAGAACAAGGAGCACCACTACTACGGGCTCGGGCTGTTCAAGACGAGCTTCACGAAGACTGTCGTGGACTACGTAGGAGTTTGGGACCAGCCGCTCAGCCGGGCGAAATACGCTGTGTGGACCAGCGTGGCGGAGAAGGTCCAGCGCCAGCTCTGGGTGCGCCGCACCGGTCAGCCGTTCTACTGAGCCGGCCACCCACCTGAGCGGACACCCCGCCACCACGGCGCGCTCGCGGCTCACCCGCGGGCGCGCCACCACATGACAGACGAGTAGGACCTGCGGCGGCAGGGGAGGTTCATCCGACGTGAGCGTGACCGATCAGCTGACGCGTCTGGCGCACCAGGGGTACCCGTCCTCGGGCGAATCTGGGGACTCCGGGGGAGTCAACGGCGAGCCTTTCGGCCCTGGCGGGGACACCGCTCTGCACGCCGCGGTGCGGGGCACGGCACCGCGGCGCCGGATCGCGCCTACCACCCGTCCCACCGAGGAGCAGGCGGCACAGGCGCAGCGGCGCAGCGTGGCCGCGCACACGGCTCCCGGCACGACGACGACGCCCCGCCTCCCTGACAAGCACGCCCCGGGTACGCACACTCCGGCCACGGCGTCGCCGAAGGCCACCGCCCTGCCGGTGCTCACCCCGCGCCAGATCGCGGAGCACCGGGCGGACAGCGGCCACCGCAGCGGGGTCCCCGCAGCGCGGGCCGAGCCGATCGGCAGCGTCTCGCGGCGCAGCGCGGCGGCCTCGACGTCCCCGGTCGAGCGGCCCGAGACGGTCGCGCACGAGATCGCACCGGCCACCACCGCCATTCCTCGCGCCACCTACCCGGCCACGAGGGTCAAGCCGAGCCGGGCGCCCCGTTCCCTGCTGCGCTCGCTCGTGCAGGGGGACACCGCGCCCACCGCCCCCATGCGGGTCGTGGACCGGCTCACCGCCACTCCGTTCCAGCACCTGCGCAAGTTCGGCGACAGCACGGAGCGCCAGGCCCGGCGCACCCTGAACTTCGCCCTGCGCCTGGCCGAGACCATGTTCCACTACGGTGCGGACGCCCTGGACGTGGAGAACGCGATCATCGCGGTGTGCGCCACGTACGGGGTGGAGAACCTGGACGTGGACATCACCAACCAGTCTGTGACGATCAACTACGTGGCGGAGAGCACCACTACGGGCAAGCTGGGCCGCGCAGCGTCGACCTCGAAGGACGCCCGCGGCGAGGGCGGCTCGAGCGCCCACCCGACCACCTCCTTCGACGGGGTCCCGGGCACCACGGCGGAGCACCGCCGGGCCGCGCCGTCCCAGGAGTCCCCCCAGGACCGGGACGAGCACGACCCGTGGGGGGACTCCACCACCTCGAGCCACACCGTGATGCGCGTGGTGCGCTCGTGGACGGACAACTACGCCGGTCTCGCCGACTCCCACCAGCTCGTGACCCGCATCATCGAGGGTGAGATGCCCCTGCGGGAGGCCGAGCGGGAGCTCAAGGAGATCAACGCCCGCCCCAAGCCGTACCCCCGGTGGATGGTACTGGCCGCGACGATCATCGCCGCGGGCACCCTGACCCTCGCGCTGGGCGGCACGATCGTGGGCGCGGTGGTGGCCATGGGCTCGGCCACCGTGGTGCAGCTCGTCACGGCCAAGCTGGGCGCGTGGCGGATCCCCGAGTTCTTCTCCCTGGGCGCCAACGCGCTGGTGATCACCCTGATCGCCATGGTGATCTCCGCACTGGGGGTGGAGCTGTACCCACCGAAAGTCATCGCCGGTGGGCTCATCATGTTGCTGCCCACCACCCGCATGGTCTCCACCATGCAGGACGCGATCAACGGCTTCCCCGTGACCGCAGCGGGCCGGCTGCTCTCCACCGCGATGGCATTCCTCGCCATCGTGGCGGGGATCGCGATCGGCGTCTCGCTGACCGTCCGACTGGCGGACGTGCCGGGCATCGACATCTCACAGTCGAGCTTCACTCCCGCGGGGGCACTGCGCAACGTGGTCTTCATGCTGGTCTCCACGGCGCTCGTCGCGGTGCTGATGCAGGCCAAGCCCCGGCACATCCCGCCGGCACTGCTCGCGGCCTTCGCCGGGCTGCTCGTCTACCACGGGATCGGTCTCGTGGATCCCGGGGCGCGGCTGGCCACAGGCGCGGCCGCGGTGGTCAGCGGCTGCGTGGCGGCTCTGCTGGCGGCCCGCGCGCGCATCCCCCAGGCCGTGCTGGCCATCCCCGCCATGACGTTCCTGCTGCCCGGGCTCACACTCTTCCGCGGCATGTACGCCATCACGGTGGAGAACGAGACCGCGGGGCAGGGGATCACCGAGCTGCTCAACGCCATGGCCTCGATCGTGCTGCTGGCCGCCGGCGTGGTGCTCGCCAAGTACCTCATGCGCCCGTTCATCGAGCAGATGCAGCACCTCTCCCAGCGGCGCAACCGCCGCCGCTGAGGAGCTGACGGGTAGCCGCAGCCCTCTGATGTCTCAGCGCCCGGGCTGCTAGAGGATCTTCCCCACGGGCAGCTTCTTCTCCGCCTGGAAGACGTCCTCGGTGCGCCCGCCGGCCCAGTACCCCGACAGAGACACCCTGGAGCGGTCCAGGCCGCGCTGGTCGAAGAGCACCGCACGCGCAGCCTTCATGGCCTCGCGCTCGCCGTGCACGAAGGCCTGCACACCGCTGACGTCCTCGGGCCACGCGGCGTCCGCGATGCCCTGCACGAGCGCACGCTCACCGGGTGCCTCATCCGCGCGGTGCACCCACCGCACCGTGATCCCCTCCGGGACGGCCACGACCGAGAGGTCGAGCTCGTGGGCGGCGTCCTGGACCTCCAGGACCACCTCGCCCCGTGCGGAGACGGGCAGGGCCTCGAGATTCGCGAGCACGGCGGGCACGGCGGCGTCGTCGCCCGCGAAGAGGCTCCACGTGGCGTCCGGGTCCGGCATCCACTTGCCTCCGGGGCCGAGCGCCACCAGGCGGTCGCCGGGCGCGGCGGCGTCCGCCCACGGCCCGGCGTAGCCCTCGGAGCCGTGCAGGGCGACGTCGATCCACACCTCACCGGCGGCGGGATCCGTGCGGCGCAGGGTCATATGGCGGGAGACCGGCTGGTCCTCGGGGGCGGAGGTGTCCCGGACCTCCCAGTAGTCCGGCAGGGCGCCCGGGGCGGTGGCCGCGAGCGTGGTCTCCGAAAAGAAGATCAGCTTGACGTACTTCTCCGGGGCCTCGATGTCCTGGAAGTCCTGCGCGTTGTCGACGTGGCAGACCAGCCGGACCATGGCCGGGGAGAGCTGCAGGCGCTCGGCGACGGTGAGCTCGAGCTGGGGCTTGCGGGGACGTGCTGGAGCGGTTGTCATGCCTTCAGCTTAGGTGATCCTAACCTGGTAGCTCCCACGAGACGGGGTCCGCGCCCTGCTCCTGCAGCAGGGCGTTGGTGCGGGAGAAAGGGCGGGAGCCGAAGAAGCCGCGGGACGCGGAGAGCGGCGAGGGGTGGGCGGACTCCACCGTGGGCGCGCCGCCCAGCCAGGCCGCGGTGCCGCGCGCGTCGCGGCCCCACAGGATTCCCACGAGGGGCTGCTCGCGTGCGCCCAGGGATCGGATCGCGCACTCCGTGACCGCCTCCCAGCCCTTGCCCCGGTGCGAGGCCGGGGCACCGGCCTGGACGGTGAGCACCCTGTTGAGGAGCATGACCCCCTGCCCGGACCACGGGGAGAGGTCCCCGTGGTCCGGCGGGGCGATACCGAGGTCCGACTGCAGCTCCGCGTAGATGTTCTTCAGTGAGCGCGGCACGGGACGCACGTCCGGGGCCACGGAGAAGGAGAGCCCCATCGCGTGGCCCGGAGTGGGGTAGGGGTCCTGCCCCACGATCAGCACCTTGATGTCGGACAGCGGCTCGCGGAACGCGCGGAAGATGTTCTCCCCGGCCGGCAGCGTGTGGCGGCCCTGGGCGTGCTCGGCCCGCAGGAACTCGCCCATCGCGCGGATCTGACCCTCGACCGGTTGCAGGGCTTGCGCCCACTCCTCGTGCATGATCTCGTGCAGCGGACGCTGGGCGTTCACGGGGCCTCCCTGTGTCGGGTGCGGCGCGCACGGAGTGCTGGCGTGCGCGTTAGGGTGGGGACCATGTCTACCACGGGGGAGGAGCTCGACGAACTGGACCGCGCGATCCTGGAGCTGGAGTCCCAGCACTGGAAGTACCGGGGAGCCAAGGAGTCGGCGATCCGCTCGCGGCTGGGGCTGAGCCCTGTGCACTACTACCAGCGGCTCAACGCACTGATTTCCTCCGAGGCCGCCGCCCGGCACTCGCCCATGCTGATCTCGAGGCTGCGCCGCGCCCGCTCGCGCTGAGCGGTTTCCCTGCGGGCCGTGCCATACTCGGCGCCAGTCCGCGAGCCGCCCCGTGGAGCGCGCTGCACACTGTCCAGGAGAGCCAGACCATGAGCGAGTACCCCCGCGACGAGTTCGACGACGTCCCCGAGGACGGCGCCCGCCAGGGCGCGCACCGGGGCCACAACCCCGCCGCCCGCACCGGCTCCCGACGAGAGTTCCGTGCGATCCTCGTGACCGGGCTGCTTGCGCTCGCCCTCGGTGCCGTGTGCTTCGTCAATGCTCCGCGCACGGAGCAGGACATGTCGGCCTCCGCGCCGGCGGGCGCGGCGTCCGCGGTCGCCTCCGTGCCGGGGAACCGGCTGGCGCAGGCGGGGACGACGACGTCGCCCGTGGCCCTCCTGGGTCAGGTGGCCGCGCTCTGAGGCACCGCGTTCAGCCAATGATGAAACCGGCGCCCCGTGGTGCCCTCTCGGTTGCGGTTCCTCGCGCGCCGGTGCCACTATTGTTTTAGCACTCAGTCGAGTGGACTGCTAACCGGGTCCGGTGGCGGTTCTCGGCATCCGGGTGAAACCACATCACGGTGAGGTGGACGCGGCGCGGTGAGGATCGTGCTGCGTTCCCGTCCGTCGCGGGCACCGTGATAACACGTCTTGTTTGTCAACCGTCCAGGAGGGACGAAACACATGGCAAAGATGATCGCATTCGACGAAGAAGCACGCCGCGGTCTGGAGAAGGGCCTGAACACCCTTGCGGACGCCGTGAAGGTCACGCTCGGCCCCCGCGGGCGCAACGTGGTCCTGGAGAAGTCCTGGGGCGCGCCCACCATCACCAACGACGGTGTCTCCATCGCCAAGGAGATCGAGCTCGAGGAGCCGTACGAGAAGATCGGCGCCGAGCTCGTCAAGGAGGTCGCCAAGAAGACCGACGACGTCGCCGGTGACGGCACCACCACGGCCACCGTGCTCGCCCAGGCCCTCGTGAAGGAAGGCCTGCGCAACGTGGCCGCGGGAGCGGACCCGCTGTCCCTGAAGCGCGGCATCGAGAAGGCCGTCGCCGCCGTGACCGAGCAGCTGCTGTCCTCTGCCAAGGAGATCGAGACCGAGGAGGAGATCGCCGCCACCGCGTCCATCTCCGCCGCCGATCCCGAGATCGGCAAGCTCATCGCCGAGGCGATGGAGAAGGTCGGCAAGGAAGGCGTCATCACCGTCGAGGAGTCCAACACCTTCGGGCTGGACCTCGAGCTGACCGAGGGCATGCGCTTCGACAAGGGCTACCTCTCCGGCTACTTCGTCACGGACGCGGACCGCCAGGAGGCCGTCCTCGAGGATCCCTACATCCTCATCGTGAACTCCAAGATCTCGGCCGTGAAGGACCTCGTCCCCGTGCTCGAGAAGGTCATGCAGGCAGGCAAGCCGCTGCTGATCATCGCCGAGGACGTGGACGGCGAGGCGCTGGCCATGCTGGTGCTGAACAAGATGCGCGGTGCCGTGAAGTCCGTGGCAGTCAAGGCCCCCGGCTTCGGCGACCGCCGCAAGGCGCAGCTCGCGGACATCGCGATCCTCACCGGCGGCCAGGTCATCACCGAAGAGGTCGGTCTCTCGCTCGAGTCCGCCACGATCGACCTGCTGGGCCAGGCCCGCAAGGTCGTTGTGACCAAGGACGAGACCACCATCGTGGACGGTGCCGGCACGCAGGAGGAGATCGAGGGCCGTGTGGCTCAGATCCGCGCGGAGATCAACAACTCCGACTCCGACTACGACCGCGAGAAGCTGCAGGAGCGCCTGGCCAAGCTGGCCGGTGGCGTGGCAGTGCTCAAGGCCGGTGCGGCCACCGAGGTGGAGCTCAAGGAGCGCAAGCACCGTATTGAGGATGCCGTGCGCAACGCCAAGGCAGCCGTGGAGGAGGGCATCGTCGCCGGTGGCGGTGTGGCCCTCATCCAGGCCGGTGCCAAGGTGTTCGAGGCCCTCGACCTCTCGGGTGACGAGGCCACGGGCGCGAACATCGTGAAGGTCGCCATCGACGCGCCGCTCAAGCAGATCGCGCTGAACGCCGGTCTGGAGCCGGGCGTGGTGGTCGACAAGGTGCGCGGGCTCGAGACCGGATGGGGCCTCAATGCCGCCACCGGCGAGTACGAGGACCTCATGGCCGCGGGCATCAACGACCCCGTCAAGGTGACCCGCTCTGCTCTGCAGAACGCGGCGTCCATCGCCGGGCTGTTCCTCACCACGGAGGCCGTGGTGGCGGACAAGCCCGAGCCCGAGGCCGCCAGTGCGGGTGCGGGCGCCGATCCCATGGGTGGCATGGGCGGCATGATGTGATCTGCCCTCAATGAGGGATCCTCCCCGGCCGGTTCACTGGTCGGGAGGAGAACCGGAAGGACCCCGGGTACGCAGTGCGCGCGCCCGGGGTCCTTCTGCGTGTCGGGGTGCTTTGGAAGGATGTGTCCATGACGATCATCGCTTCCGCGGACGGCTCCGCGCTCGGCAACCCAGGCCCCGCGGGCTGGGCTTGGTACATCGACCCCACCTCGTGGCAGGCGGGGGGATGGGCGCACGGCACCAACAACCAGGGTGAGCTGACGGCGGTGCTGAACCTCCTGGAGGCGACCCGGCACCGCCGGGACGAGCCCCTGCGCGTGCTGTGCGACAGCCAGTATGTGATCAACTCCGTCACCAAGTGGATGCCCGGGTGGAAGAAGAAGGGCTGGAAGAAGCGGGACGGGAAGCCCGTGCTGAACGTGGACGTCATGAAGGCCCTGGACAGGGAACTGGCCGGGCGGGACGTCAGCTTCGAATGGGTGAAGGGTCATGCCGGCCACGAGCTGAACGAGGCCGCGGACGAGCGCGCCCGCGCCATGGCCATGGCCTACCAGAAGCGCATGGATCCAGCCCGGATGCCCGTGGGCCCGGGCTTCCGCGACGACGCAGCCGCCGTCACCGTCGACGACGCCACCGTGACCGCCACGACCGTGAGCGGCCCGGACGAGCAGCCGGACCTGTTCTCCGAGCTCGCGCTGGGCGAGGACCTCTCGGGCCCGACTCATCCGGCGGACCCGTCCTCGGCTCCGGGCGACGCATCCACCGGCGCAGGCAGCCACGGAGGCTTTCCCCCGCACCTGGTGGTGGATGCGGTGTCACGGGAGATGGCGGTGCTCCGTTCCACCGCGCAGCAGCACGGCGCTGTGGACTTCCTGCACCGGGAGGCACTGTGTGTGGACACCCACGGCCGCTGCCTCACGGGGGAGGACGTCCTGGAGGTCCTGCGGGGTTCGGGGGCGGTGGACGAGACCCGGGTGACGAGTCTGGGCTCGGGCTCCTACCACCTGAGCTACCGCTCGGAGGAGCCCTCCGCGGTGACTCGCCGCAGCTCGGTGTGGGTCCGGGAGGACCAGCACAACGAGATGGGGCCGTGGCTGCTGCGCTACCACCAGGTCACCGCAGAGCACTGAGCGCGGTTCACCCCGCGAACATGCGCGCGTTGGCGGCCTCCGTCTCCGCGTACTGGGTGCCTGCGGCGGCGAGCGCCTGGTTGATCTGGGCAACCGCCTGCTCCATCTGCGCCTGGGCAGAGCGCCACGAGCGGAACGCCTCCTGGAAGCTCGCGGACGCGGTGCCGGTCCAGGAGGCTTCGAGGTCCGCGAGCGTTCCGGTCATGCCGTTGACCTCGGCGCTGAGCCGCTCGATGTGGCCGTGTGCCTGCTGAGACTTGGCGGCGATGGTGTCGCTGTCGACGACGAAGTGGGCCATGGTATTCCTCCCCGGAAACGGTGGTGATCCCGGCGCGGTGCCGGTCACGCCACGGTAGGTCCGGGGCCGGGTGGGCGACCCGGTCCGGGGCGGGGCTGGGGACTCAGACGTCGTCGGGTGCGCTGTCCACAGGTTTCGAGTGGGGGATCCGCACGGTGAAGGTGGCGCCGCCTCCCTCGGTCTCGGTGAGTTTCACGGAGCCTTCGTGCTGGTCGACCACCGCCGCGACGATGGACAGTCCTAGCCCCGTGCCACCCGTCTCGCGCGTGCGGGAGGAGTCGGCGCGGTAGAAGCGCTCGAAGACGCGCTCGGCGTCCTGCCCGTGGATGCCGGGGCCGTGGTCGCGGACCTGCAGCACCGCCGTGAACTCGCCGTCCACCGCGGACTCCAGCCCCACGGCCAGCTCGAGGGGCGAGCCGGCCGGGGTGTAGCGCAGTGCGTTGGTGAGCAGGTTCGCCACCACCTGCCGCAGCTTGGACTCGTCGCCGTGCACCCACGCCTCCTCCGGCGTGGAGTCGTGCAGCCCCCGGACCACCACCGAGCGGTCGGGAGCGGTGGCGTGGGCGTCCGAGGCGGCGTCATAGGCGAGGTGCAGGAGATCCACGGCGCGGTTGGCGGCCACGCGGCGCTCGTCGAGCCGAGCCAGGGTGAGCAGGTCCTCCACGAGCTGCGTCATGCGCTTGGACTCGGACTCGATGCGCTCCATCGCCTTGCCCACGTCCTCCGGGGTCTGCAGGGCGCCGTGGCGGTAGAGCTCGGAGTAGCCACGGATCGAGACGAGCGGGGTGCGCAGCTCGTGGGAAGCGTCCGCCACGAAGCGGCGCAGCTTGGTCTCAGAACGGGTGCGGGCGTCGAAGGCGTCCTCGATGTGGCCCAGCATGGCGTTGAGCGAGGCGGAGAGCTGACCGATCTCCGTCTGCGGGTTGTAGCCCTCCATGCGCTGGGAGAGGTCGCCGTCCGCGATCCGCGCGGCGGTGGCTTCCACCTGGCGCAGCGGCTGGAACGCGCGGGTCACCATGACCCAGCCCACCGTCATGGCCGCAAGCAGCGTGGCGAGTCCGAAGCTGAACGTCAGCAACCCCACCCCGGAGATGATCGCCGTTGTGCGGTCCAGGGGCTGGGCCACGGCCACGGACATGTCGAACATGGTCAGTTTCGTGGCCACCACCCGCCACTTGCGCTCGGGGGCACCCACGGAGCCGACAGTCTGTGCCTGCCCGTCGTGGGAGCGCACGTAGTCCAGTGTCAGTCCGCTGAGGTCCGGGGTGGCCTGCTGCTGGGAGGTGCTCGAGCTGCTGCGGGCGGTTGCAATGACGTTGGCGTCCTCGTCCAGCAGGAAGCCGGAGTTGGGCACGGGCGTGGTCACGTCCCCTTGCAGCGCGCTCGTCAGCACGGGGGCGACCGTGGGGATGGAGCTCGCCAGCTCGTCGTCGATGCTTGCCACGAGGTTGTCCCGCAGCACCGAGACCGCCACCAGCGTGGTCACCAGCACGCTGACGGCCAGCAGCAGCCCCGTCAGCGCCATCAGCTGGGAGCGCAGGGAGGCGGTGCGGAACCGGCGGGCCAGGAAGTTCAACGGATCAGTGGCGCTTGTCCGAGGAGCGCAACAGGTAGCCCACGCCGCGCTTGGTGTGGATCAGGGAGGGCTGCTCGGGGTCGTTGTCGATCTTGCGCCGCAGGTAGGAGATGTAGGACTCCACGATGGAGGCATCCCCGTTGAAGTCGTACTCCCACACGTGGTCCAGGATCTGTGCCTTGGACAGCACCCGGTTGGGGTTGAGCATGAGGTAGCGCAGAAGCTTGAACTCGGTGGGGGACAGGTCGATCTCGTGGTTCCCGCGGAAGACCTCGTGGGCGTCGTCGTCGAGGACGAGATCGTCCACCTTCAGGCGGGAGTCCTCCTCCTCGAGTGGCTGGGTCCGGCGCAGTACCGCGCGGATGCGCGCCACGACCTCGTCGAGGCTGAAGGGCTTCGTCACGTAGTCGTCGCCGCCCACGGTCAGGCCGGCCACCTTGTCATCGGTATCGTCCTTGGCCGTGAGGAACAGGATGGGAAAGTGCCGCCCGGCGGCCCGTAGCTTGCGGGTCACGGAGAACCCGTCGATGTCCGGGAGCATGACGTCCAGGACGGCGAGGTCCGGCTCCTCCGCCTCGGCCTTGAGCAGGGCGTCACGGCCGTTGGCTGCGGTGACGACCTCGAAGCCCGCGAATCGCAGGGAGGTGGCCAACAACTCGAGGATGTTGGGCTCGTCGTCGACGACGAGCAGCTTTGCTTCGGGATTTTTCGCATTCACGGTCGTCAGTATCTCCAAGTTTCCTGTGCGGAATCTGTTTCCGCACCGAAGAAGCTCTGGAAGTCCGGCCGGGGAGCGCTCAGGCCCGCGAGCGGCGTCGTGCGTTGCGCAGCAGCTCCACGCACATCAGCAGGAACGCGACCGGGAGGAAGACCGCCGGGAAGAGCGTGAATCCCGCCCAGAGGACGTGCCCGCCGGTGGAGGCTACGAGCACCGCGACGATGGACAGCGCGCACAGGCCCGCAATGACCAGGGCGACGAGCAGCAGGGTGGAGATGCCGCGCGGGGAGCCCGAGGCCGCGGGACCGGGGGCGGCGGCACCCGGGGCCGTGGAGCGGGGAGCGGCGGCAGAGGTGGTGTCAGGCATGCTCCCCAAGGTACCTCTCCCACGGCACGGGGCCCGTTACGCGGTGGGTTGAATCCGCAGGGGTTCTCGCGCGGGGGAGGATAAACTGTTGCTTTTGTAGGCCGCAGCGTCCCGGGACCCGCGGACGCACCGGCACAGAGGCAGCGACGAGAGACTGAGGTGATCCCCGTGCCCACGGGCAAGGTCAAGTGGTTCGACGCAGACAAGGGTTTCGGCTTCCTGGCCACCGACGACGGCCAGGAAGTGTTCCTGCACTCGTCCGCGCTGCCCCGGGGAGTCACCACGGTGAAGCCCGGGACCCGCATGGACTTCGGGATCGCAGACGGCAAGCGCGGTGCCCAGGCGCTGTCGGCGACCGTCCTGAGCACACCGCCGTCGGTGGCGCGCAACACGCGCAAGCCGGCCGAGGAGATGGCGGGGGTCACGGAGGACCTCATCCGGCTGCTGGACGGCATGTCCAACGGGCTGCGCCGCGGCCACTACCCGGACCACGCGCACGGCAGGAAGATCGCGGCCATCCTGCGCACCGTGGCGGACGAGCTCGATGTCTGAGGCTGCCGGGACCGCCACGCACGGCGGAGAAGATGCCGCCCCCGGGCAGGGCCAGGAGGCGCTGTCGGTCGAGGAGAGGGAGCAGTCCGTGACGCAAGCCCTGGGCTCGGAGCCGGAGGCGGTGCACGAGGAGACGCTGGTCCCCGCGGGGCCCGCGCCGGTGAAGGAGTCCGGTGCGGCCGACGACGCCGCACCGGCAGCTGCCACACCCCGCGCCCGCACCGGATCGCGAGCGGCCCGCACGCGCGCACCCAAGCAGGACGCCGTGCTCACGGAGGCCGTTGCGCTGGCACGCGAGGCGGTCGTGGACTCGCCCGAGGGCGGGGCAGCCGTGGGGGAGCACCTGGGCGTGGTCGTGCACGAGGACCGGCTGCTCACGCACCTCTTCGACTGTCGGCTGCGCGGCTACCCGGGCTGGACCTGGTACGCCACCGTGGCCCGCGCGCCGCGCACCAGGCACGTGACCGTGTGCGAGTCCGGACTGGTTGCCGGCCCGGACTCCCTCCTGGCGCCGGACTGGGTGCCGTGGGAGGAGCGGATGCAGGCGATGAACGACGAGGAGGAGAACGCTCAGGAGGACGCCGAGGGTTTCGACTCCGCCGACGAGCAGACGGGCGCCGAAACGGAAAGTACTGAGCCGGCGGGCACTCAGTCGACCGACACTGGGCGGCGGGACTCCCGCCGGGATGGCGAGCCCTCCGAGGGTGGCGCGTCATCCTAGGAGGCGGGCCCCGGAAGGGGCCCGGTGCCGCTGATCCCGAGCCCCGCACCACGGGGATGTTCCGCTCCCTGAGCGTTCGCAACTACCGGTTGTGGTTCCTCGGGGCGTTCGTCTCCAACATCGGCACGTGGATGCAGCGCACGGCGCAGTCCTGGCTGGTCTTCGACGAGCTGACGGACCACGACGCGACCGCCATGGGTGTGGTCATGGCCCTTCAGTTCGTCCCGCAGCTCGTCCTGGCGCCCTACGCCGGGGTGCTGGCCGACCGCTACGACCGGCGCAGGATCCTGGTGGTCACCCAGGGTGCCATGGCACTGCTCGCCGCGGGCCTGGGTGTCCTGCTGCTGCTCGGTCTTGCAGAGCTGCCCACGGTGTACGTGTTCGCGCTCGCTCTGGGGATCGTCGCCACGTTCGACGCCCCCGTTCGTCAGACGTTCGTCTCCGAGATGGTTCCGGAAACCCACCTGTCCAACGCCGTGGCGCTGAACTCCACCTCGTTCAACTCCGCGCGGCTGATCGGGCCCGCCGTGGCCGGTGTGCTGGTCGCCGCCGTGGGCACGGGGTGGGTCTTCATGATCAACACCCTCACGTTCGGCGCCATGATCTGGGCGATCTCGCTGATCGACGACGCCCGCCTGCGGCACTCCCCACGGGCGCAGCGGGCACGCGGGCAGATCCGGGAGGGGATCAGTTACGTCCTGCACCGCCCGGACCTCGTGGCCGTGATGAGCACGATCTTCGTGATCGGCACGTTCGGCATGAACTTTGCCGTCTACCTCGCTGCCATGGCGGGCGCGGTCTTCGGACAGGGTTCCCAGGAGTTCGGCGTGCTCAACTCGATGCTCGCGGTGGGCACGGTCACGGGCGCCCTGCTGTCCGCACGGCGGGCGAGCGCCCGGCTGCGCTACATCTTCATCGGGTGCGCCGCCTTCACGGTCTCGTGCCTGGGTGCCGCCACCTCGCCGTCCCTGTGGCTGTTCGCGGCGTGGCTCGTGCCGTGCGGGGTGTCGTCCCTGACGATCATGACCACCGCGAACGCGTATGTGCAGACCACCACGTCCCCCAGCATGCGGGGTCGGGTGATGAGCCTCTACATGGCCATCTTCATGGGCGGCACGCCGATCGGCGCCCCCGCCGTGGGGTGGCTGACCGACACTCTGGGCCCCCGCTGGGGCATGGGTTCCGCGGTGGCCGCGGGCGCCGTCGGCGTGGCCGTGGGCCTGCTGTTCGCCTGGCGGGTGCGTGGCGAGCGGGCGGAACTGCGCCCGTAGCGCAGGGGGCGACGACGCCTCGGGGCCGCCTTCCCGCCCACGAGGCCTCAGCTCAGCCCGTTGGCCACGGTCCAGTCGATGCACTCCAGCAGGGCGCGAACGTCCCGCGGGGGCACCGAGGCGAAGGTGGCGATCCGCAGCTGGTTGCGCCCGAGCTTGCGGTAGGGCTCCACGTCCACCACGCCGTTGGCGCGCAGGACGGAGGCGATCCTGGCCGCGTCCACGGCGTCGTCGAAGTCCACGGTGCAGACCACAGGGGAGCGGTGTCCGGGCTCAGCGACGAACGGGTGGGCGACGTCGCTGAGCTCGGCCCAGTCGTAGACGAGCCCGGAGGTCTCCGCGGTGCGGGCTGCCGCCCAGGGCAGGCCGCCCTGCTCGAGCAGCCACCCGAGCTGCTCGTCGAGCATCACCAGCCCGGCGAGCGCCGGGGTGTTGTACGTCTGGTGCTTGCGCGAGTTCTCCACGGCGGTGCGCAGCGACAGCACGTCCGGCATCCACCGCCCGGAGGTTGCGACGCTCTCCACCCGCTCGAGTGCGGCGGGTGAGAACGCAGCGAACCAGATGCCGCCGTCGCTGCCGAAGTTCTTCTGGGGGGAGAAGTAGTAGACGTCCGTCTCGGTGAGGTCCACCGCCATGCCCCCGGCGGCGGAGGTGGCGTCCACGACGGTCAGCGCGCCGTCGTCCGCGTGCACCCGGCGCACCGGCATGGCCACGCCGGTGGAGGTCTCGTTCTGCGGCCACGCGTAGACGTCCACGCCGGACACGGCCTCCGGCCCCTCCGGGCGCGAGCCTGCCGGGGCCTCCACGACCACCGAGGGCTCCAGGAACGGGGCCCTGTCCGTGACGCTCGCGAACTTGGATCCGAACTCTCCGAAGGACAGGTGCTCGGCGCGGGAGGCGACCAGGCTGAAGGCGGCAGCGTCCCAGAACGTGCTGGACCCGCCCAGCCCGAGCACGATCTCGTAGCCCTCCGGCAGCGAGAAGAACTCACCCAGGCGCCGCTGCACGCGGGCCACCAGGTCCTTCACGGGCGCCTGGCGGTGCGAGGTGCCCAGCAGCGAGGCTCCCGCGCGCTTCAGCGCGGCCACCTGCGCGGCGCGCACCCTGGACGGACCCGCCCCGAAGCGCCCGTCCTCGGGCAGCAGGGACGGGGGGATCACGGGTGTGCTGGTCACGGGTACTCCTCGGGGGCGACGACGGGGTGTCACCTCCCATTGTGCCCGCACCGGGCGGGTGCCACCCGCGGACTCCGTGGGCCCGTGGGCAACTGGATACAATCGAGGAGAATCTTCGAGAACAGGCCGAACGGCATTCTCCACCACCACACGGTTGACGTGCGCGCTCCCTGCGCAGAGATCTGAGGACGAACCATGAGCGGCGATCTGATCGACACCACCGAGATGTACCTGCGTACGGTGCTGGACCTGGAGGAGGAGGGCATCACGCCCATGCGGGCACGCATCGTGGAGCGCCTGCACCACTCCGGGCCCACCGTCTCCCAGACGGTCTCCCGCATGGAGCGCGACGGCCTGCTGTCCGTGGCCCCGGACCGTTCGCTGCGGCTCACGGAAGCGGGGCGCACCATGGCCGTGTCCGTGATGCGCAAGCACCGTCTCGCCGAACGGCTGCTCTCGGACGTTGTGGGCCTCGACATGGCGCACGTGCACGAGGAGGCCTGTCGCTGGGAGCACGTGATGAGCGAGCGCGTGGAGCAGCGGCTGGTGGACCTGCTGGGCGATCCCGAGACCTCTCCGTACGGCACACCCATCCCGGCGCGTGGCTCGCAGGGGGCCCCCATCACCGCCACCGAGATCTTCCAGGGGCGTACCCTGCTGGACGTCGCCACCGAGGAGGGCTCCATGCAGTACGTGGTGACCCTGCTGCCGGAGGTCGTGCAGGCGGACCCTGAGCTCATCGAGATGCTCAGCTCCGCAGAGATCCTGACCGGTTCGCATGTGACTGCGCAGCTGAACCCCCGGGACGAGCACCGGGTGCTCGTGACCCGGGTGGACTCGGGCGTGTCCCTGGACCTCGACGCCGCGACCGCGCGAGCCATCCGCGTGGGGGAGTTCGACTCCTGATCCTGCCGGCTGACCCGGGTGGCCGCGGCCGGCAGGACCGCAGGAGGAGCGCCGTGGAACGGTACTTGAACCCCGGGGGGCACCCCCGGGGTTCGTTGCGCTGCCGTGACCTTCTGGTTCCCCGGTGTGACCTTCCGCATGTGGGGACACTCACGGGTTCGGGGTGCTCGGAAGCCGGGGCTGCTCCCGGGGATCACAGTGTTCCCCCTGGTCAGAGGGCATATTCAGGGGCGTGGAGCGGTGCTGGAGAACCATCCCGGTGGGTTCCACTCATATGTACGTGGTGATCAATCAGCCCCACTGGTGAGAAGCGATGCTCAATTCGTGACCCGTTGTAATCAAAACGTGACATTTTCGTTATCTGTCCTGTACAGTCATGACCGTGCCGATCACTGGTCGGATCCGGCACTCCCGAGCGCTCGCCGAGTTCTGCCATGCGCCCCCGGGACCCGTACACAGAAATCCGCATGGCAGAAGCGGGGGAACCACTTTCCGGGTTCGTTGCAGCCCAACGAATCCTCGGGGTTAAGCCGGCACGGAGCACCACCTCGTGCGGCCGGATGTCTCCCATCCGAACCCGACAGCTCACCTCGTAGGCGCAGGGAGGAACACTCATGTCTTTCGTGAAGCACAGCACTGCCCGCCACCGTGCCGAGACGTCCTCGCACGTGGTCCGCAACTCCACCGTTGCGGCCGTGGCCGCCGGCGCCGTCGTCGCCGGTTTCGCATCCCCGGCCCAGGCCGCGGGTGAGGTCGTCGACCTCGGAACCACGTCCTACTCCGTGACGTCCTACACCACGCAGTCCAGCGGCATGCTGGCCTCCAGCTCGGGCGTCAGCACGCAGTCGAACCACTCCGCCTCCGGCGTCGTCGGCACCGCGTACGAGGGCATCGGTGGCGCCTACGTCTGGGGAGGCACCGGCTTCAAGGCCTGGGACTGCTCCGGTTTCGTGCAGTGGGTCTACGCCCAGAACGGCATCAACCTCCCGCGCACCACGTGGGCCCAGTTCGCCGCCAGCACGCCCACCTCCAACCCGCAGCCCGGCGACCTCGTGTCGCAGAACGGCGGCTCGCACGTGGGGATCTACATCGGCAACGGCCAGATGATCTCCGCTCTCAATCCTTCGCAGGGCACCCAGGTTCACGCTGTGAACGCCATGCAGGTGGACGGCTACTACAGCGTCCGCTGAATCCCTCGGGAGGCGGGCGTCCACACGGATGACCGTGCTCCCGCGCTGAGCTAGACACTTGGTCCTGCGCGCCGCCCGGAGCCCCTCGGGCACGGAAGCGGCGCGCACCGGGCCGGAACACCTGAAATCGCAAGTAACCACATCACCGCCCGCACGGTGAACCGCGGTGTCCACACCGGATGCCGAAGGCTCACCGCACTTCTCGTGCCCTGGGTGGATACGAACGTGTTAGGAAAACTCACGCATGTCGAACGAAACCGCTACCACGGCCAAGGGCCTCTTCGCCGGTAAGGCCCGCACCGTGGCCGCAGTTGCCGCCTTCTCCGGTCTGGCGCTCGCCACCACCGTGTCCGTCCAGGCCACGCAGAACGCCGACGAGCAGGCTCCCGCCGCCGCCGTGTCCGAGGCCCCGGCTTCCGAGAACACGGTCTCCGCCGAGCCCGCAGCGAAGGCCGACAAGGCCGAGAAGGCCGCCAAGTCGGAGACCAAGAAGGCCGACAAGGCCGAGGCCGCCGCTCCCGCCGTGCAGACGTCCGTGGTCGAGGCCGCTCCCGTGGCCGATGTGACCCCGCTGCAGGCTCCCGCGGCCCAGGCACCCGCCACCCAGGCTCCCGTGGTGACCACCGCCTCCGAGAACGTGACCCCGGTGGCCGAGCAGGCCCCCGTGTCCCAGGGCCGCCACGCCGCCCCGGCATCGCAGCAGACCATCCAGGCCGAGGCCGCGGCACAGAACTACACCGCCGTGTCGAACACGACCATTCCCGACACCACGGGCACCCAGAGCCAGAACACCGGTTGGACCGGCCACGCCACCGCCGACGTCGAGAAGACCCAGACCCCGGTTGCCGAGACGCCCGCCTCGACCACCAAGGTCTCCACGCAGTCCACCTCCGGCCAGTCCAGCTCCGCCAAGGGCAAGGCCATCCTGGGTGCAGCTCAGGACCAGATCGGCGTCAACCAGGACTGCACCGCCCTGGTGAGCAACTCCCTGAAGGCCGTGGGTATCAACTTCCACGGCTGGCCGGCCGAGTACAAGTCGCTGGGAACCGCTGTCTCCGCCGACCAGGCGCAGGCTGGCGACATCGCCTACTACGCTGACGGCGGCGCAGGCGTGGCCCACGTGGCGATCTACGCCGGCAACGGCCAGGCCGTGCACGGCGGCTGGAACGGCAACCAGACCGTCCAGACCACCGCGAACGTGGGCTCCGGCCCCGAGTACATCCGCGTCGGCTGATTCGGATCCTCCCGGCATGGCGGTGACCAGCCGCGTGCCACACCTCGTATCGAGTCGGGACCGGTTGTGTACCCGCTCCTGGCGCGAGCGACACGAGACGCAAGGACCCTGCACTGTGCAGGGTCCTTGCGTCTTTCCCGTACCCGGGTGGCGTTCGTACCCGGCCGGTGTTGGGGCGGGCGCCGTAGAATGGGGCCATGTCCACCGATTTCTCCCACGCGGCTCGCACCCCCCAGGACCAGGAGTTCACCTACTACGCGATCGGCATGGTGGCTGGCGCTGTCCCAGGCATCATTGTGGGTTTCCTGGTGGCGGCCTTCGCGGGCCACGTCGCCATGTGGCTGTCCGTCTTCGGCGGTGTGGGCATCATCATCGGTCTGGTGGTGGCGTCCCTGCTCTTCCGTAGACGCCGCGCGGCCGCCCGCCGTGAGGAGACATCAGCGCCGGGCGCGGCGGCCCCCAACGCGGAGTCCCCTGACGCCGACGACGCCGCGTCGCAGACGTCGCTGCCCCGCTGCTAGTTCGCGCGGCGCCGGGTTGCGGCTGCGTCCTGCGTCCCCGCAGGGTGTGTTCTCTCGTCACCGCGCGGTGAGCTCGGTGATCTCCCGCGAGACGTTCTCCCGCGCCCGGTGCTCCCACAGATCCACCGCAACGGGGTCGTGGAACAGCGCCGGCGCCGAGAGCAGCTGCCGCATCACCTCCGCGCGGGCCGCGCGGAACTCCGCCTCCGGAACCCGGGCGTACTCGCGCCGCACGGCCTCCGAGTAGCGGGCGTACTCCTGCGGCGAGGCCCCCAGGATGCTGAGGTCCGCGTCCACCAGCAGGCACGCGTGGCGGTCCTCGGGGCCGGGGCGGTGCTCGAGCGTCACCAGCACGAGCTCGGCAACCCGTTCCGCGGCGTCCGGGGTCCAGCCCGCGGCGGTCAGCTCACAGCGTGCGAGCTCGGCGGACGCCCGCTCGTCCTCACCTGCCCGGCCCTCGTGGACGGCGTCGTGGAACCATGCCGCGAGCAGCAGCTCGGGCTCTGGACGGCCGACGGTGAGCCGGTCGAGGGCCTCCAGCACGCGCAGCAGGTGGGAGGTGTCGTGGTAGGTCCTGTGGGGTTCGTTCCAGCGCTCGAGCAGGGCCGCGCCGAGTTCCGCGTGCCCCGGGAAGTGGCGAGCCCAGCGGGCGGTGAGCGCGGCGGTGATCTTGGCCGGGCGACGTCGTGCGGGGATCCGCAGGCCGCTTCGGATCAGCAGCCGCGCGAGCTGCTTGCCGTCCACGGCCACTGCGCCCAGGGCCACCGCGTCTGCGTGCCGGTGTGCTGGGACGTCGTAGTGGTCCTCGTCGAAGGCGCGCACGGAGACCCCGAGCTCCTGGGCGAAGCCGTG
This sequence comes from Kocuria sp. UBA5001, assembly GCF_002398425.1. NCBI lineage: Bacteria > Bacillati > Actinomycetota > Actinomycetes > Micrococcales > Micrococcaceae > Kocuria > Kocuria sp. UBA5001. Next base: position 317,936 of record NZ_DGYR01000001.1, on the reverse strand, counting down.
CAGCTCCTCGAGGGACGCGTCCGAGACCAGGTGGGAGAAGACGGTGCCGTGGGCGGGCCACCGGGGCGGGTCGATGTAGACGGTCATGTCCCCATTGTGCGCCCGACTCGCGGGTGGCCCGCCGCGCCGATAAAGTGGGACAGCGTTGCCCTCGTAGCTCAGGGGATAGAGCACGGCTCTCCTAAAGCCGGTGTCGTTGGTTCGAATCCAATCGGGGGCACGAGAAGTGCCCCACCCGTTCTCGGGTGGGGCACCGTCGTGTCCGGGGGCCTCGTGTCCGGTGGTTGCGGCGGGGAGTTCAGCTCCGGGGTCGCTGCCCGGGGAGCCTGCCCTGGGAGAAGTCATCGAGCTTGCGGCGCACCACCGAGACGCAGACGAGCAGGGCGATGAGCAGCAGGGCGGCGAAGAGGAGCCACCGGGTGAGCACGAGCCCCGAGGCGTACGCGGCGTACGCGGTGTCCTGCGGGTGGGCCACGGCGGAGTCGAGCGCGCAGTTGCCCAGCAGGAAGACCACGGCGTAGGCGAGCACGACCACCCAGTAGACCCACTTGCGGGCCCGCTGCGGGGTGTTCAGCCCCGTGAAGAGCAGCCAGCCCAGTCCGGTGAGCAGGGGCGTGAGCAGACCTGTTGTTGCATGGACGCCCTCGTACTCGGTGCGCCCGTCCGTGCCGAGCCCGCGGGCGAAGTCCGCCAGGTGCTCGGCGGAGAAGCCGCCGGCCAGCAGCTCCGGGGCCGTGACCCCTCCGGCCAGGGCGCCGGAGACTCCTTGCAGCACGAGCAGGTGGTAGTACAGCCACAGCGCCACGCCCACGGAGAACGCGACCCCCACGAGGATGCCCGCGGAGGAGCTCTTGCCGGGCTCCGGGGCGAGCTCGCCGGGGCGCATCTCGTGCACGCTCACGGGACGCACGGCCGGGTCCCGTGAGCGCCTCGGCGCGGTGGGCGTGGAGCCCTCGCTCTCCCCGTACTTCTTGACCTTCTGCGCTCTGGTCATACCCATGGCCCCATTATCCCCCGGGTTGTACTGTGAATGGACTACGGGTGCCACTCCTGCACGGGGTGGAGGTCAGGTGCCCCGCGGGCACCGCGAAAGGTGGTGACGGTCATGGAACTCTCCATCGGCCTGCCAGACGGCCTGCTCATGAGCGCGGATGAGGACGGCGGCCTGACCCTCTACGAGTCGGACCACACGACCGTGCGGCGGCGTATCGACTGCGGCGTCCTGAAAGGCGCCCGGCTGGCGGACATCGTCTGGTCGCACAAGCTCTCCGTGGTGCTCGCCGCGGCCCCCGAGACCAACCAGCTCTTCCACTGGGACCCCTACACAGACTTCCTCCAGGAGTACGCGGGCGTAGGGGAGCCCGGGCGCAGGGACGGGAAGATCGCCCAGGCCAAGTTCGCCGCCACGGTCTCCATCACCGAGGCGCCGGACGGGAAGATCTGGCTCGTGGACCGCGACTCCTCCGCGCTGCGCTACATCACGGTCGACACGGACCGCCCGGACGGCGATCCACACGTGGTCACGGTCGTGGGCCGGCACGGGGCCGGATACGTGGACGGCCCGGCCGAGGACGCCAAGCTCGCGCACCCCGAGGACCTGCAGATCCTCTACGACGGATCCGTGGTGGTTGCGGACACCGGCAACGACGCCCTTCGCCACCTGGACCCTTCCGAGGGGGAGGTCACCACCATCTACGGCGGGCCGCGCACGGAGGAGGACGTCCTGGACGACGACGTCGTGCTGCGGGCCCCGGTGCGGGTCACCGTGGCGGACTCCCAGCTGTGGGTCGAGGACGCCAACGGCCGACACCTGGTCGAACCCCGCTACGTCTGAGCCGGCAGGAGAACTGCGAGCGCGGTCGCCGGGCGGGGACGCACGGCGCGTCGGAGAGCCCGGTTAGGCTGGGGCCACCATGGACTACCTCTCTGACAATCCTCTGCTCTCGGCGTCGTCGGTCCGGACGGGCCCGGGCAGCCGGGACAACGCTCCCGCTGCGGACGCGGTGTCCCCCACCCGCCTGGTGGAGGGCCTCAACGAGCCCCAGCGTGCCGCCGTGGAGCACTCCGGTGCCCCGTTGCTCATCGTGGCCGGTGCGGGCTCCGGCAAGACCAGGGTGCTGACGCACCGCATCGCCCACCTGCTCGCCACGGGGCGGGCACGGCGCGGCGAGATCCTCGCCATCACGTTCACGAACAAGGCCGCCGCGGAGATGCGCGAGCGGATCGTGGAGCTCGTGGGAGAGTCCGCGCGGTCCATGTGGATCTCCACGTTCCACTCGCTGTGCGTGCGGATCCTGCGGCGCGAGGCGAAGACGCTGGGGCTGAACACGAACTTCTCCATCTACGACGCCGCGGACTCCCTGCGGCTCATCACCCAGGTGGCCAAGCAGCACGAGCTGGACCCCAAGAAGTTCGCGCCCAAGGCCATCCAGCACAAGATCTCGGCGCTGAAGAACGAGCTCGTGGATGACGAGACCTTCCTGGCCCGCGCCAGTTCCACGGATCCGTTCGAGTCCGCCGTGGCCCAGGTCTACCGCGGGTACACGCAGCGGCTGCGCGCGGCCAACGCCATGGACTTCGACGACCTCATCGGCGAGACCGTGCACATGTTCCGCGCGTTCCCACAGGTCCTGGAGTACTACCGCCGCCGCTTCCGGCACGTGCTCGTGGACGAGTACCAGGACACCAACCACGCGCAGTACGCACTCGTGCGGGAGCTCGTGGGCGGGAACTCGCCCACGCACACGGACGACTCCGGGATCCCCCCGGCCGAGCTCACCGTGGTGGGCGACTCGGACCAGTCCATCTACGCCTTCCGCGGCGCGGACATCCGCAACATCACGGACTTCGAGCGGGACTTCCCGTCGGCGCGCACCATCATGCTGGAACAGAACTACCGCTCAACTCAGAACATCCTCTCCGCCGCCAACGCCGTGATCTCCCAGAACGCCGACCGTCGGGACAAGAAGTTGTGGACCGCCGAGGGGGACGGCGCCCCGATCGTCGGCTATGCCGCGGAGAACGAGCACGAGGAGGCGCGGTTCATCGCGGAGGAGATCGACAGGCTCCAGGACGAGCACGGGATCCGCCCCGGCGACGTCGCCGTGTTCTACCGCACCAACGCCCAGTCCCGCTCCCTCGAGGAGATCCTGATGCGCGTGGGCCTGCCCTACAAAGTGGTGGGTGGCACCCGGTTCTACGAGCGCAAGGAGATCAAGGACGCCATGTCCTACCTGCGCGCGATCACCAATCCCGCGGACGACATCACCGTGCGCCGGATCATCAACGAGCCCAAGCGGGGGATCGGGGACCGCGCCCAGGGCTCCATCGCCGCGCTCGCCGAGCGCGAGGACATCTCGTTCTCCGAGGCCATGCACCGGCTCGACGAGGCCCCGGGTCTCGCCACCCGCTCGGCGAACGCCGTGGCGAAGTTCGCCCAGCTCATGGACGACCTGCGGGAGCTCTCCGAGGGTGCCTCCACCACGGCAGTCCTCGAAGCCGTACTGGAACAGTCTGGCTACCTCGAGGCGCTGCGATCCTCCAACGACCCCCAGGACGAGTCCCGCGTGGAAAACCTCGCGGAGCTCGTGGCCGTGGTGCGCGAGTTCGAGAAAGACCATCCGGACGCCGGGCTTGGGGAGTTCCTGGAGCACGTCGCCCTCGTGGCGGACGCAGACCAGATCCCGCAGCAGCCCGCGACCGAGGAAGGCGGTGCGAGTGCCCAGCAGATCGCGCGCGAGGTCGAGGAGGCGCGCTCGCAGGGCGTGGTGACCCTGATGACCCTGCACACCGCCAAGGGCCTGGAGTTCCCCGTGGTGTTCCTGACCGGCATGGAGCACGGGATCTTCCCGCACCAGCGCAGCTTCATGGACCCCTCCAGCATGGAGGAGGAGCGCAGGCTCGCGTACGTGGGCATCACCCGCGCCCGGCAGCGGCTCTACATCACACGGGCAGAGTCGCGCTCCATGTGGGGGCAGTCGCAGTTCAATCCCGCGAGCCCGTTCCTGGACGAGATCCCCGCCCACCTCGTTGACTGGAAACGCGAGGGCGCTGCCGCCGCTGGCGGGTGGGGCTCACCCATCCACTCGGCCTCCCAGGCGAGGGACCCGCTGCGGGGCTCGTCGTGGGGTGCCGGCGCGGGGTCGGGCGCGACGTTCCGCAGGCTGTCCCCAGCGGCGTCGGGCCGCGTGCAGCCCCAGAAGGAGATTCCGTCCCTGAGTGTGGGCGACACCGTGGAGCACAAGGCGTTCGGCCGCGGTTCGGTGGTGGCACTGGAGGGATCCGGGGACAAGACCGTGGCCAAGGTGCGCTTCGGCGCCGAGGAGAAGCGGCTGCTGCTGCGCTACGCCCCCATGACCAAGGCGGAGTGAGGCCGGGCGGACCGCAGCCCTCGTCGGGTCACAGGAATACGGCGGAGCCGGGACGGTGGTGTGCCGCGGGCGTCAGAGCAGGGCGAGCACGGGAACCGCGAACAGCGCGGTGATGCGCAGCGACTCGCCCGAACGCACGTGGACCACACCCAGCAGCAGGTACACGAGCAGCGTGGTCAGCGCCGCCGCCTGACCCCGGTCCAGCAGCGCCACCGCGGCCATCAGGACTCCCGTCACGAGACCTCCCCACGGCACCCAACCCACGGGGCGCCGGTTCACGAGCTCGCTCACGGCCCGGTGGGAGTACGCCAGCAGGCTCGCGACCACCGCGCAGCGGCCCACGAGTCGGACCACCCACGCGAGCATCGCGAGCCACGCGAGACCGCCGTAGCCCGCGAAGAGCTCGCTATAGCGCTCCACGGGCGCCACGGCCCAGGAGCCGTCGAGCATCCCGGGCAGCACGAGCGCCAGCACGACGGCTGCCACGAAGCACACCAGGATGCCGCGCCACCGCCGGTGGTCCAGCGTTGCCTCCGTCCCGCCGTCGGGGCCCGTGCCGGGCAGGGGATCGACGCCGCGGCGTCGTGACCACGCCACCAGGGCCCGCGCCACGAGCAGCCAGATGACGCCGATGCCGAACCACTCGAGGCACTGCCAGCCCAGTGCGGTGTCCACCGGCAGCGAGCCCGTGGCCGTCAGCACCGTGCCGGCCACCACGAGCTCGAGGCCCAGCGAGACGAACGCGAGTGTGCCGAGCGAGGCCATGAATCCGCGGTCCGCCTCGCGGGCGTCCCAGGTCTCCGGCAGTCCGATGCGTCGCATGGCTCCAGTCAACCAGCCGGGCCCCCGCGCGCGGGAATCTGCTCGGGTGGGGCGGGGCGCCGAGACTTGTGTGCTCCGTGACGGTCCCATGGACTAAAATCGCTGCGAGGGCCCTGTGAGCGCAGCGTTGCGCCGCATCCCCCCACATCAGGTCGCTCCAGCCGGGGGTTCCCGGCGCGGGACGACACACCTCGACGCAGAAGGACACTTATCCGTGGACCTGTTTGAGTACCAGGCACGCGACCTGTTCGAGAAGCACGGCGTTCCCGTGCTGGCCGGCATCGTCGCCACTACCCCAGAAGAAGCCAAGGCAGCTGCCGAGAAGATCGGCGGCGTGACCGTCGTCAAGGCCCAGGTCAAGGTCGGCGGCCGCGGCAAGGCCGGCGGCGTCAAGGTCGCGAAGACCGCGGATGAGGCCTACGAGTACGCCCAGCAGATCCTGGGCATGGACATCAAGGGCCACACCGTCCACCGCGTGATGATCGCGCAGGGCGCGGACATCGCCGAGGAGTACTACTTCTCCGTCCTGCTGGACCGCGCCAACCGCTCCTACCTGGCCATGTGCTCGGTCGAGGGCGGCATGGAGATCGAGCAGCTCGCCGTGGAGCGCCCGGACGCCCTGGCCCGCGTGGACGTCAGCCCCGCTGACGGCATCACCGAGGCCAAGGCGCGCGAGATCTTGGAGCAGGCCAAGTTCGACGCCGAGACCGCCGAGAAGGTCATCCCGGTGCTCGTGAAGCTCGGTGAGGTCTATACCAAGGAGGATGCCACCCTGGTGGAGGTCAACCCGCTGGTCAAGACCGGCGATGGCGAGATCCTCGCCCTGGACGGCAAAGTCTCCCTGGACGACAACGCCGAGTTCCGCCACCCCGAGCACGCCGAGCTCGCGGACAAGACCACGGCCGATCCCCTGGAGGAGAAGGCCAAGGAGAACGACCTCAACTACGTCAAGCTGGACGGTGAGGTCGGGATCATCGGCAACGGCGCCGGTCTGGTGATGTCCACCCTGGACGTCGTGGCGTACGCGGGTGAGAAGCACGGCAACGTGAAGCCCGCCAACTTCCTGGACATCGGCGGCGGGGCCTCCGCGGCCGTCATGTCCGCCGGCCTGGACGTCATCCTCGGTGATCCCCAGGTCAAGTCCGTGTTCGTGAACGTCTTCGGCGGGATCACCGCGTGCGACGAGGTCGCCCGTGGCATCGTCAAGGCTCTGGAGATCCTCGGGGACTCCGCCACCAAGCCCATCGTGGTGCGACTGGACGGCAACAACGTGGTCGAGGGCCGCGCGATCCTGCGCGAAGCCAACCACCCGCTGGTCACCAACGCGGACACCATGGACGAGGGCGCCGACAAGGCCGCCGAGCTCGCCCACTCCGCCAAGTAATCGCCCACGCGCACAGCTACCAGGAAGAAGACATGTCGATCTTTTTGAACAAGGACTCCAAGGTCATCGTTCAGGGCATCACGGGCGGCGAGGGCACCAAGCACACCGCCCGCATGCTCGCGGCCGGCACCCAGGTGCTCGGTGGCGTGAACGCCCGCAAGGCCGGGACCACGGTGAGCCACAAGGACCAGGACGGCACCGCCGTCGAGCTGCCGGTCTTCGGCACCGTGAGCGAGGCCATAAAGGAGACCGGTGCGAACGCGTCGATCGTCTTCGTGCCGCCGGCCTTCTGCAAGGACGCCGTGATCGAGGCCATCGACGCCGAGATCCCGCTCGTCGTCGTGATCACCGAGGGCATCCCGGTGCAGGACTCCGCGGAGTTCTGGGCCCACTCGCAGGCCAACACCGGCGCGGACGGCAAGCCCAAGACCCGCATCATCGGCCCGAACTGCCCCGGCATCATCTCCCCGGAGGAGTCGCTGCTGGGCATCACACCCGCGAACATCACGGGCAAGGGCAAGCTGGGCCTGGTCTCCAAGTCCGGCACGCTGACCTACCAGATGATGTACGAGTTGCGTGACCTCGGCTTCACCACCGCCATCGGCATCGGCGGCGACCCGGTCATTGGCACCACCCACATCGATGCCCTCGAGGCGTTCGAGGCGGACCCGGAGACCGAGGCCATCGTGATGATCGGCGAGATCGGCGGCGACGCCGAGGAGCGCGCCGCGGACTTCATCAAGGCCAACGTCTCCAAGCCCGTCGTGGGCTACGTGGCCGGCTTCACCGCTCCCGAGGGCAAGACCATGGGTCACGCCGGAGCCATCGTCTCCGGCTCCTCCGGAACGGCCCAGGCCAAGAAGGAGGCTCTCGAGGCCGCCGGGGTGAAGGTCGGCAAGACCCCCTCGGAGACCGCGCAGCTCATGCGGGACATCTTCGACGGCAAGTGACCGGTTCCCGGTTCTCCGGGACGCCTCACACGACGACGCCGCTCGCCCACCTCGGTGGGGAGCGGCGTCGGTCGTCTGTGGAACGGCTCAGGCGAGCACGATGGTGCGGTTGCCGGAGACCACCACGCGGCCTTCGGTGTGCCACTTCACTGCGCGGGACAGGGCCTGGGTCTCCGCCTCGGAGCCCACCGCCACAAGGTCTTCCGGGGCGTGGGCGTGGTCCACGGGGATCACACGCTGGGCGATGATGGGGCCCTCGTCGAGGTCCGGGGTGACGTAGTGGGCGGTGGCCCCCACCATCTTCACGCCGCGCTCGTACGCCTGGTGATAGGGCTTGGCACCCTTGAACGAGGGCAGGAACGAGTGGTGGATGTTGATGCAACGCCCGGTGAGCTGCTGGGTGAGCTCGTCCGAGAGGATCTGCATGTAGCGGGCGAGGACCACCAGCTCGGCGTCGTAGGCGTCCACGAACTCGAGCAGCTGGGTCTCCGCCCGGGGCTTGGTGTCCCGGGTGACGGGAACGTGGTGGAACGGCACCTCGTAGAGGTCCACGAGCGGGCGCAGGTCCGTGTGGTTGGACACCACCGCTACGATCTCCACGGGCAGGGAGCCCACGTGGGCGCGGTGCAGCAGGTCCACGAGGCAGTGCGAGATCTTGGAGACCATCACGAGGACCCTGGTCTTCTTGCGCGCATCCACCAATCGGAAGTCCATCCGGTGCTTCTCCGCTACGGGGCGGAAGCCCTCGATGAGCGACTCCGTGGTCACTGTCCCGGGCTCGCTGATCGTGTGGCAGCGGATGAAGAACTCGTTGTTGTGGCGGTCGGAGAAGTGCTTGACGTCGAAGATGTCGCATCCCTGGCCGGTGAGGTTGGAGGCCACGGCGCTGACAAGGCCGTACGCCTCGGGGCAGTGGGCGGTCAGGATGTGCTCGTCGGGCGCGGCCGTCTGGGCAGACATGAGGGGATGCTCCTGGGTCAGGGTGGGTCACGGTGCGGCTCGTCAGACCACTCGTCCGGTGGCGCGGCCGCAGCTGATCCTATCGTCCCCCGGGCCTCGCGCGTCCCGGGCGGCTGCCCATTCCGGGACCTGCCCGATTCGGTGCTCTGCCCGTCGGTGGGATGATGACGTGTCTCGGGATGCTTGTGGGCCCCAAGACACCGGCCCTTCGGGGAGCCGCGGGGGCGTTGTCGACCGGTGGCCGCGAGAGCGGACGGTAGGAGCCCGTCCGGCGCGGGGAGAGGTGCGCCTCTGTCAGAGAACCAGCGGCCACCGGCAGGCGATAACGCCTCAACGGGATCAAGCCGTGGGCTGAGCGGCTACCGACGCACAGCATCTGCCACAGTGCACCCCCCAGTGCAGGTGTGGCGATTTCCCTGTGCGAAGTCTCCCGTTGCGGTGGTTCGTAGAACCACGCCCTCAGAATATCCGAATTTCTCAGATTACTCGGAGCTTGTGATTTTGCATACACTTTCTGCCGACTCGCAGTGTGATATTGCGGAGGGGGCTCGCGGCGACCATTTTCCGACTCAATAGGCCTCTGACTAGGGCAAACGATCAGATCTTTTCGGCCGGATATGATTAGCGAAGGCGAAGACTGGCCTATGTCCTGGATAACTGATAAAAATGTGGCCACTAGAGGGGACAAGCGGGAGGTGGTGGCCCGCGCGAAGCGGCGAGACTGTCTCAGGCGGTCCCCGTGTTGAACGCCAGCCCCAGCAGGTAGGTGGCCACTGCCGCGCCGTAGCCGATCCCGAGTTGCCGCAGTCCCCGCTTAAGCGGAGAGGCGCCGGAGAGCAGGCCCACGAATCCGCCGGTCACCAGCAGCGCCAGGCCCACGAGTGCCATGCCCACGGCCATCGCCACCCAGCCGCCCAGGCCGAACAGGTACGGGAGGATCGGGATGATGGCGCCGGAGGCGAAGAAGCAGAAGCTGGAGGCCGCCGCACCCAGGTCCGTGCCGAGGGCCTGGTTCTCCCCCGCGGCCGGGGCGTCCTCGTCCGTGGCCAGCGCGAGCCGCGCCCGCTCGTCCTGGAAGGACAGCGAGGGGTCGCAGTCGCAGTCGTGGTAGCCGAGACGCTCTGCCGCGCGGTGCTCGGCGGCCTCCTCGCTCATGCCACGGGCCCGGTAGATCAGGGTGAGCTCGTTCGCATCGAGGTCCAGGGAGGGTGCCACCTCCAGCGTGACCTGCGTGGGCTGCGAGGCGTCCAGGAGCTCGCGCTGGGAGCGCACGGACACGAACTCGCCCGCGCCCATGGACAGCGCGCCGGCGAGCAGGCCGGCCACCCCGGAGAAGAGCACCATGGAGCTCGACGTGCCCGTGGCGCCCACGCCCATCACGAGCGCGAGGTTCGAGACCAGGCCGTCGTTCGCGCCGAACACCGCCGCGCGGAAGTTCCCGGACAGCCGGGTGCGGCCGTCCGTGGCGAGTGCCCGGATGATCTCCTCGTGCACGGCCTCGTCCGCCGCCATGGCATCGGTGGCGTCCGGGTCCTCCCGGTACGGGGAACGGGACTCGGCGCGCTGCAGCAGGGCGAGCACGAAGACGGAGCCCACGTGCTTGGCCAGGAACATCAGCAGCTGCGCCTGCAGTGCCGGGCGCACGGTCTTCTCCGCGTGGGGTCCGAGCAGTCGGCGCCAGTGCTCCGCGTGGCGGCCCTCGCCCTCCGCCACGCTGTGCAGGATCTCAGCGTGGCGCCCGGAGCTGTGGCGGGCCAGGTGCTCGTAGGTGGCGGCCTCCGCGAGCTCGTCCGCGAGGTAGTGGCGCCAGCGGCGGATCTGGGTGGGAGTCGGCTCGTGGGTCTCGGGCGGCGTGGACGACGGCGTGGTGGTTCGTGGCATGACTGGGGATCCTACGCGCGGGGCCGCGGGAGGTGCTTTCGGGAGCCCGAACTTGCCGGCTCAGACTCCGACGAGCGAGCGGATGTCGTCCGCGTTCAGGGTTGCGGAGAACACGCGCTCGTCGTCGAGCACGGCGCTGAAGAGGTCTGCCTTGCGGGTCTTCAGCTCCATGACCTTCTCCTCGATCGTGTTCTCCGCGACCATCCGGTAGACCATGACCTTCTTGGTCTGCCCGATCCGGTGGGTGCGGTCCACCGCCTGGTTCTCCGCGGCGGGGTTCCACCACGGGTCCAGGAGGTAGCAGTAGTCCGCCTCGGTGAGGTTGATGCCGAAGCCGCCGGCCTTGAGGCTCACGAGGAACACGGGGGCGCGGCCGCTGCGGAACGTCTCGAGGGCGCCCGCACGGTCCCGGGTGCTGCCGTCCAGGTAGGCGTATGCGATCCCGGCCTCGTCCAGACGGTCCGCGACGATCTTCAGGAAGCTGGTGAACTGGCTGAACACGAGTGGCCGGTGGCCTTCCTGGACGAGCTGCGGAAGCTGCTCGAAGAGCACGTCCAGCTTGGAGGACGCCGCGGTGGACTCGGGGTCCACGAGCGCTGGGTCCAGCGCGAGCATCCGCAGCGTGGTGAGCGACTGGAAGATGGTGAACCTGTTGCGGTCGAAGTCCCGCAGCAGCCCCAGGATCTTGGCGCGCTCGCGCTGCAGCCTGCGGTCGTAGGCGGCACGGTGCTCCGGGTTCAGACCCACCGGCAGCACGTGCTCGAGCTTGGGGGGCAGCTGCAGGTCCACGTCCGCCTTGGTGCGCCGCAGCATGAACGGGCGCAGCCGGGCCCGCAGCCTGGCCAGGGCGTCTGAGTCCATGGCGCGCTCGATGGGCCGCTGGTAGTGCTCCGTGAACTGCTTGCGCGAGGGGAACAGGCCCGCAGCGGTGAGGGAGAGGAGGGACCACAGCTCGGACAGGCTGTTCTCCATGGGGGTGCCCGTGATGGCGAGGCGGGTGCGGGCTCGCAGGTTCTTGACCGCGCGGTAGGCCTTGGTCCGCGGATTTTTCACGAACTGGGCCTCGTCCATGACCACTCCGGCCCAGTCCACGTCCTGGTAGGCCTCGGCGTCCAGGCGCAGCAGCGCGTAGGAGGTGAGCACCACGTGGGAGTGCGCCGCGGCGTCGGTCACCGAGTCCTTGGTGCTCGTGAGCACCGTGGTGCTCAGGGAGGGGGCGAAGCGGCGCAGCTCTGCGGACCAGTTGGCCACCACGGAGGTGGGGGCGACCACCAGGTACGGCGGGAGGTCCGGGTCCCGCTCCACGGCGCGCAGGACGGCCGCGATGGTCTGCACGGTCTTCCCGAGGCCCATGTCGTCCGCGAGGATCCCGCCGAGGTCGTGGTCCCACAGGAAGCTCAGCCAGCGGAACCCCTCGTACTGGTACGGGCGCAGCGTGGCCTGCAGCTGCGGGGGCACCGGCGGAGAGGGGATCTCGTCAAGGTGCGCGAGGGCGCGCACGCCGGTGCGCCACTGCTCGGCCTGCTCGGTGTCCGTGGCCAGCTCCTCGAACTGCTCCCACAGGCTGCTCTGGTACCGGTTAAGGCTCAGGGGTCCACCCTTGTCCTCCTGCAGGGTCCGGGCCTCGGCGATCAGCTCCCGCAATCGGATGAACTCAGGACGGTCCAGGGAGAAGTAGGAGCCGTCCGGCAGCAGCATGACGTCCTGGCCGCGGTCCAGGGCCTGGAAGATCTCGGAGAACGGCAGGTAATGCTCGCCCACGCGGACGGTCACTCCCAGCCCGAACCAGTCGTGGTGCTCGGTGGGCGCCGTGGAGACCGTGATCTGCGTGGGCTCGTTGACCTCCTCGTAGGCGGGGCGCCCGCCGGTCTCTTCGATGCGCAGGTCCGGGATCCTGCGCAACTGGGGGAGCCAGGTGCGCAGCAGCGTGAGTGCGTCCTCGGCGGCGTAGGAGCCACGCCGGAAGTCGAGGTCCGGGATCCTGCGGTGCACCGCCTGGACCATGGAGGACTCCCAGCCGGACTCCCGCGCCACGGCCTCGTCCCCCAGCGGGTCCAGGGGCCTGAACGGCAGCCGCACCCGTTCGCGGCCCTTCTGGTACTCCCACTCCCACTCGACACGCTCGGTGAGGTCGTCGTGGTGGAGGGTGAGTACGAACTCGGGATCCGCGACCTGCGGCAGCACCAGGGACTCCTCCCCGGCGGTCACGTGCATGCTCTGGTGCAGGCGCGGGAAGTAGCTATCGAAGAACTCCTCCACTCCTTCCTGCGGCACCGTCAACGTCTCGGCGCGGTCCAGGAACGAGCGCTGCTGCTGGTTCAGGCGCGTGCCGAGCGCCACGAGGTGCAACGGGAACTGGTTGAGGTCCTCCGCGGCATCGAGGGCCTCGGGGGTCGCCTGCGGGTAGAAGAGGCCGTGGCCGGGGTGGCCGATGATCCGCGTCCAGCGCAGGGGGATCTCCTTCTCGCCCACCACGACCTGCGGGTGCAGGCGCAGCTCCCCGTTCTCGCCCGGGTCCACGCGGACCTCGAAGCGGCCCGCGGGGTCCAGGACCACGGGGGCACCCGTGCCCCGGGAGACCAGCGGGATGCCGAGGGCCTCGGCGCGCGCGAGCAGCGGCCACAGCAGGGGTGAGGTGTAGCGCTCCAGGCGCAGCTGGTAGCGGTCCGCGGCGTAGCTGCCGCGGTGGGACTCAGCGAGCGTCCTCAGCTCCTCGAACCAGTCCAGCTGGTCGTCGTCGAGCACGCCGGAACGGGCGTTGGAGCCCAGGTTCGACCAGTCGATCCCGGAGCGCACCCAGCCGCGGCGTCCCCGCACCACGGGCCTCGCGGAGAGAGTCAGAGGGATCTCCCCGGGTGATTTCTGCCACGCCTTCGGGGCCCGGTTCTGCACGCGGACGAGGTCGAGCTCGAGCGCCGCGGCGGGACCGGAGTCCGGGTCCGCGACGACCCTGCCCCCGCCGGAGCGGGGCACGATGAGGGACAGCTCGCTGCGCCAGTCCGGATCCGCACCGGGCAGAGGGGCGTCCGGGAACTGCGCAGCACCAACCATGGCGTCTACCGTACCGTCCGGCCCGACGCCGGGCGGGCACGCACGGCGCGCGCCCGCGGCATCGGCCCTTCCGGGGACGGGCGGGCGGCCCGTGAGCGCGTGGCCGCCGGGAACCTATAATTGGGACGACTGTGACGATGACCGAGCGCCGTACGGCGCAGACGGAGGATTTGTGGCTGACGCTGCCGGTTTCCACACTGGGGACCACGCAATTGCATCCGGACCCCAGGAGGTCGAGTACCTGCGCTGGAACGACGCCGTGGCGCGCGCGTTCTTCGGCCCCAGGCGCGCGGGGGACCTCGTCCAGCTGGACCTGGACGAGAAGATGCTCGAGCAGATCGGCTCGGAGTTCGGGCTGGACGGCCCCTCGACCCTGCGTGCGCTCGCAGACTCCGTGACGCCCCTGCTCGTCACGGACGGCTCCCGCCGCTCCGTGTTCGACGCCTTCAACAAGCTCACCGAGGTCTGGTACCGGATGTCCCGGCGCCAGCTCGAGGACCTCACGAAGATCGGCCCTCCGCCCATCGTGGCGCTGCTCGCACTGCTCTCACTGGCGGGCCGGCACATGTCCGCGCTCGCGGCCCGCACGGGCAAGAAGTCCGTGTCCAGCTTCTACCTCCCGCTCGCGGTGCTGCTGCAGGCCGGGCAGGACAACGTCAAGGCGCTCGAGGCGTCCGTGCGCAAGGACTCCGAGACCTACTGGGACGCGCTGCGCTACTGGCTCGAGGCCTTCGACGGCCAGCTGGGCCTGCCCTCGGCGTACGCCGTCAACCACCGCCCGGTGGGTCTCGCGCTCTCCCAGACGCTGTTCGGGCCCTCGGAGCTGCGCCAGCTGCACCAGGTCTTCGAGGACCTCGAGCTGACCACGGCGCAGGGCCTCAGCGCGGGTGAGCTGGGCATCTACATCGACTTCTGGCTCGACATCGCGGACACGGACGTGTCCAGGAGCATGCGCAGCATCTGGTCCAACCCGCTCACGCGCGATCCCGCCCTGCAGGTGGCGCTGGCCCAGCTGGCCGCGTGGGAGTCTGCTCCGGACGACGACGCCGCGGCGGCCACCCGCGGCACGCGCCACCTCGGCACGCGCAGCCCGGAGCTGTCCCTCTCGGACGGTACGGACTACGTGGGCAACCCCGTGTACGAGCTGGGCTTCGTGGTGCCCAAGCGGCTCGTCCCGGGGCGCGAGGTTGACCTCGCGACCACCGCCGGGCCGCGCACGATGTTCCTGTCCTACATCGGAGACGCCTTCCTCGGCATCTCCGCGTACAGCGCCCGCATGACCAGCGACACGCTGCTCTCCGGGCAGCTCACCGTCACGGCGGGGGAGCTGACGCTCACGCGCAACCCACGCCCCGTCGTCGTCTTCGCCAAGGACGCCTACTCGGACACCTTCCTGTCCGTGGACCACGTGCCCGCCGCGTGGCCGTGCCGGATCATGGTGCGCAATGAGCCGGAATGGGTGGAGCAGATCCGCGCGATCCTGGACGACTCCGCGTCGCCGGACTACCGCGTGGTGGGCCCGGGCGAGAATGGCGTGGCGGAGGGCTGGGTGCTGTTCGACGACGTCCAGGTGCTGCGTGCCGGGGACCCCGCCCTGACAGTGAACGACAACTTCTCGGCGCTCGTCCCGCGACTGGTGCCTGCCATGACGCTCTCCGGCGGCCTGAGGATCCCCGGTGACGTGGACCGTTTCTCGGCACTGCGCCCACCGCAGCTGACCGTGACCTCCGACAGTGACGACCCCCTGTCGGTCGAGTGCGAGTGGCGCAACCCGCACTCGTTCAAGCTCGTGAGCACCAAGCTGACCCCGTCGCGCGTGCCCCCCTTCCAGGTGAGCCTGGGACGCACCGAGCTCGCGCTGCCGGACGGGCGCCTGAAGCCCAACGACTACACGCTCGTGCTGCGTGCCGGGCGCACCGTCAAGCAGCGCCTCGAGTTCCGCGTGAGGGACAGCTCGTACTACATCACGCAGCGCTCGCTGGGCTACGAGGGCGAGATGGTGCACGTGGCGCAGGAGCCACTGTGGCCCGTCACCGCCGTCACCCGGGACGAGCTCCCGGACGAGTACGTCCAGGGCTCCTTCGACAACATGGACCCCTGGGAGCAGGACGACGACGCCGCGACCGCCGAGGTGCCCGAGGTCCCGGGCTGGGAGTCCGCCGAGGGCCAGATGTTCCCGGAGCGCAGCAACGAGCTGCCCGCCGCGCCGGACGTCTCCTGCATGGTTACCGGCAAGCACAAGGTGATCCTTCCCCCGATGGATCCGAAGGCGAAGGCCGCGTGGGTCTTCGGGCGCTGCAAGTTCTGCGGTCTGACCAAGCGCTACCCCGGGCGGCTGACGAAGCTCTCCGCGGTGGGCCAGACCGGTTCCGTGGAGGCGCTGCAGTTCATCGGCCCGGACGAGGGTGAGTACCCCGGCTCGTGGGCGCCGCTGAAGGACGCCCTCACGTTCCTGGGCGGCGGCAAGCGCTCGAGCCTGTCCATCGTGGCGCGCCAGCTGGAGGACTCCGAGCGCTTCGAAGAGTGGTTCGTGGGCCATCTGCAGGCCCTCGGGTTCCTGGAGGTGATCCGGGACGAGAACTGGACGGCCCGCCGCTGGCAGGTGTGCTCGCCCGCGCTCACTCAGCTCGTGGACGGCTCCGTGCTGCTCACGGGCGGGTGGAAGACGGAGCAGGAGGACGCCGTCACCGCGGCTGTGGCGGCACAGGGCGGGGACGTCGTCGTGCTCTCCCCGGAGGATCACGCCACCACGATGCTCCAGGACGTGGACCTCGATGTCCTGAGCCGGGCACTGCCCAGCGGCATGTGCGACGTGGTCTTCGATGCCGGGCCCGTGATGCTCGAGACCCTGCCCCCGCTCTCCTCCGTGATCGCGCAGCTGCCGTTGCGGGAGATGCAGTACAACGGCGTGGCGGAGAGGTTCGTGCCGCAGGACGCCACATGGGAGCACACCGAGGACCGCAACCAGCCGGGGCTGTACCGGATCAACCACCACCACAAGACGCGCTACGCGTACCGCACCGCCGAGGATGTCGCTTCCGGCCACGCCCGGTCCGTGTCCTCGAACCTCGGCAAGCACGTGGTGGCACGCGAGACCGGAGTGGCGCTCGTGAGCTACGACCCCGAGCTGCGGCTGCTCTCAGTGCCCATCGGAGCCGCGCTGCCGGGGCTCTACGGGCGGGCCGCGGTGCTGTGCTCGGGGCTGCTGCCCACGCTCGTGGACGAGGACTTCTCCCTGAACTACGGGGACATCTCCCCGGAGTTCGCCCACACGCTGGTGGCCAAGCTGCTGGGGTGAACCGTCCGGTGCCGTCTCGTCCGTGCCGTTCGGGGACCCGCAGCGGCCCCGAACGGCACCGGGTGGCTCCTGTGCCGTCCCCCGAGCGGCACCGTGCAGCCTCCGCGTGCCGCCCGCTCGGCGGGTCCGGAGCTCCAGCGCGCGATGTGCCGTTCGCGTGCGACTGCCCTACAGTGGGAGGGCCGCAGCGGACTACCGTGCGGTAACACGACGTCTCGACCCCGGGTCGCCCGCGTCCGGCCCAGACATGTGGACCCTTCCATGAGTGAATCCTCGACCACACCTCCGCAGCCTGCCGGATCCTCCGTGAGCCGCGCCCACACCACGGTGAAGCCGGATCGACGAGCGCGGCCAGATCGGCCCCCGCAGCCAGATCGACCCGCGCAACCGGGGCAGTCCGCATCGGCCGATGCCGAGCCGCGGCTTCCGATCAACTGGCGGGTGCTGATCGCGGCTGGAACAGCCATCGTGGCGCTGTCCGTGTGGGCCATCATGGCTCCGGAGCACGCGGAGACCGTGATCGGCGGGGTGGTCGCGTGGGTGGGTTCGCGCCTCGGCTGGTTCTACATCCTCACCGCCACCCTCGTGATTGTCTTCGTGATCATGGTGGCCGCAAGCCGCGGGGGCACCGTGCGCATGGGGCCGGACCACGCGCGGCCCGAGTTCAACATGTTCACCTGGACGGCGATGCTCTTCGCCGCGGGCATCGGCGTGGACCTGATGTTCTTCTCCGTCTCCGAACCGGTCAGCCAGTACCTGGCGCCGCCCACGGGCGAGGGGGAGAGCCTCGAGGCCGCGCGCCAGGCGGTCGTGTGGACGCTGTTCCACTACGGGATCACCGGGTGGGCCATGTATGCGCTCATGGGGATGGCCTTCGGCTACTTCGCCTACCGCTTCGGGATGCCCCTGAGCATCCGCTCTGCGCTCTACCCCCTGCTGGGCAAGCGGATCCACGGGGTCGCGGGGGACGCGGTGGACACCGCCGCCCTGCTGGGCACGGTCTTCGGTGTGGCCACGTCCCTGGGCATCGGCGTGGTGCAGCTCAACTACGGGCTCAAGTCCCTGTTCGGCGTGCCCGAGAACCTCGCCGTGCAGTCCGCGCTGATCGCGCTGGGCGTGGGCATGGCCGTGGTCTCGTGCGTCTCCGGCGTGGACAAGGGCATCAGACGGCTCTCCGAGCTGAACATTGTGCTGGCCATTGGGCTCATGCTCTACGTCCTGGTCACCGGGCGCACCGCGTTCCTGCTGGACTCGATCGTGATGAACATCGGGGACTTCATCTCCCAGTTCCCCGGGATGACGCTGAACACGTTTGCATTCGAGGCGCCGCAGGAGTGGATGAGCGCCTGGACGCTGTTCTTCTGGGCCTGGTGGATCGCCTGGGCGCCGTTCGTGGGGCTCTTCCTTGCCCGGATCTCCCGCGGGCGCACCCTGCGCCAGTTCGTGCTGGGCACCATGACAGTTCCGTTCGCGTTCATCCTGCTGTGGATCTCGATCTTCGGGAACTCCGCCCTGGACCTCGTGGTGGGCGGCAACAGGGCCTTCGGTGAGGTGGCCATGAACACCCCCGAGCGGGCCTTCTACTCGCTGCTCGAGCAGTACCCCGGCGCCACCGTGGCGGCCTCGATCGCCACATTCACCGGTCTGCTGTTCTACGTGACGTCCGCGGACTCCGGGGCCCTGGTCATGAGCAACTTCACGTCCCGGATCGAGGACCCCAACCAGGACGGTCCCAAGTGGCTGCGCGTGTTCTGGGCCGTGAGCACCGGCGTGCTGACACTGGCCATGCTGCTGGTGGGCGGCGTGAGCACCCTGCAGAACGCAACCCTCATCATGGGCCTGCCGTTCTCGGTGGTCATGTACCTCATCATGGTGGGGCTGTGGCGTTCGCTGCGCGTGGAGGTCAGCTCCGCGGCCTCGGGCGCGGTGGCCAGCCGTTCTGCCGTGGCGGGTCGCACCGGGCGGGACACCCACTGGCGCTCCCGGCTCTCCCGGCTGGGCAGCTACCCGGGTGCCCGCGCAGCCCAGCGCTACGCGCGCGACGTTGTCGTACCCGCACTGACCACGTTTGCGGACGAGATCCGCGAGACCGGAGTGGGCGTCACGGTGCAGGCGAAGCCCGCCGAGGGCCACCCGGCCGTGGAGCAGGTGTGCCTGCACGTGGACCTGGCACCGGAACGGGACTTCGTCTACCGGGTGCATCCAGTGGCCTTCCCCACCCCGGGTTTCGGTGGCTTCCGCACCAACCCGGACTCTGACCAGTACTACCGCCTGGAGGTCTTCACGGCCACGGGTTCCCTGGGCTACGACGTCCTGGGGTACACGTCCGAGCAGCTCATCAACGACGCCCTGGACTGCTACGAGCGCCATCTCGAATTCATCCGACTCAACCACGACCACCCCGGAAGCACCCAGATCGGACTCCCGACGTCCGAGCTGGAGGTCACACCGACCAAGGAGGACGACGCATGAGCAGCACCCTGTACATCGACGGCCAGTGGGTCCCCGCCCTGCAGGGCGGCACCCGCACCATCCACTGCCCGGCGGACGGCACTGAGGTGGCCGTCGTCGCCGAGGCCACTGCCGAGGACACCGAGCGCGCGATTGCCGCCGCCCGTGGGGCGTTCGACGACGGCCGCTGGTCGGACGTGCCTGCGGGGGAGCGCGGCAGCTTTGTGCTGCGCGTGGCCGCCCGGCTGCGCGAGCGCGCCGAGGAGTTCGCCCGCGCGGAGTCCCTCGACACCGGCAAGCGCATCGAGGAGTCCCGCCAGGACATGTCCGACATTGCGGACTGCTTCGAGTACTTCGGCAAGATCGCGGCCGACGACGCCGGGCGCGTCGTCGACGCCGGGAACCCGGACGTCGTCAGCCGCGTGGTGCACGAGCCTGTGGGCGTGTGCGGGCTGATCACCCCCTGGAACTACCCGCTGCTGCAGGCCGCGTGGAAGATCGCCCCGGCTCTGGCCGCAGGCAACACGTTCGTCCTCAAGCCCGCCGAGCTCACCCCGCACACGGCCATCCTCATGATGCAGGTGCTCGAGGAGCTCGAGCTGCCCGCGGGCGTGGCCAACCTGGTGCTCGGCGCGGGCGCCCAGGCCGGGGCGCCGCTGTCCTCGGACTCGCGCGTGGACCTCGTCTCCTTCACGGGCGGACTCGTCACGGGCAGGGTGATCGCCCGAGAGGCCGCCGCGACCGTGAAGAAGGTGGCGCTGGAGCTGGGCGGGAAGAACCCGAACGTGGTCTTCGCGGACGCCGACTACGACGCTGCGCTTGACAACGCTCTCAACGCCGCCTTCGTGCACTCCGGGCAGGTCTGCTCCGCCGGCGCACGCCTGGTGGTCGAGGAGTCCATCGCCGAACAGTTCGTGGGCGACCTCGCTGCGCGCGCGGAGGCCATCCTGCTGGGCGGGCCGTTCGATGAGAAGGCCGAGACCGGTGCCCTGATCTCCGAGGCCCACCGCGAGAAGGTGCACGCCTACGTGGAGCACGCTCGTGAGCAGGGCGCCCGGATCCGCTGCGGTGGCCGGTTCGCGGAGGGCCCCTCCGCGGACGGCTCCCTGCAGCTGGAAGACGGCTTCTTCTACCTGCCCACGGTGATCGACAACTGCACCCCGGACATGGACTGCGTGCACGATGAGGCCTTTGGCCCCACCGTGACCGTGGAGACCTTCCGCACCGAGGAGGAGGCCGTGGCGATCGCCAACGACACCCACTACGGCCTCGCCGGTGCAGTGTGGACCCAGGACGCGGGCAAGTCCCAGCGTGTGGCCGGGAGGCTGCGCCACGGCACCGTGTGGATCAACGACTTCCACCCCTACCTGCCGCAGGCGGAGTGGGGCGGCATGAAGCAGTCCGGCGTGGGCCGCGAGCTCGGCCACGACGGGCTGGGAGAGTACCAGGAGACCAAGCACGTCTACCAGAACATCCGCCCCGCGGTGACCGGGTGGTTCCCACAGCACTGAGCGCCGCGCTCCCCCGAGGTTCGTCACACGGAGCTCAGCACCATTGAGCTCCTCCCCGCCGCGCCGGGTTCCGGCCCGGCGCGGCGGGGACACGAGTCACCGCCGACGACGCCGCGTGCGCACCGCCGCCGCGCGGGAGCGCCCACGGCGTCGGGCACCCACCGAACGGAGAACACATGAGTGAGAAGAACCCCATCGCCGAGTACGACTACGTGGTCGTGGGCGCAGGATCCGCGGGAGCGGTGGTCGCCGCTCGGCTGAGCGAGGACCCGGACGTCACCGTGGCACTGCTCGAGGCCGGGGACCACGACTCCGGCTACCCGGAGATCCTGCAGCTCAACCGCTGGATGGAGCTGCTGGAGTCCGGCCACGACTGGGACTACCCGCTCGAGGAACAGGAGAACGGCAACTCCTTCATGCGCATGGCCCGCGCGAAGGTGCTGGGCGGTTGCTCGTCCCACAACTCGTGCATCGCCTTCTGGGCGCCGTCGGAGGACCTGGACGAGTGGGAGTCCGTCTACGGGCTGGAGGACTGGAACTCGGAGACGGCGTTCCGGCTCTACCAGAAGCTTGAGAACAACGAGGACCCGGGCGCTCACCACGGCCACGACGGGCCCGTGCGGCTGCGCAACGTGCCCGCGGTGGACCCGTGCGGCGTCGCTCTACTGGACGCGGCCGAGCAGGCCGGGATCCCGCGCGCGGACTTCAACACCGGCAAGACCGTGACGCAGGGTGCGAGCTTCTTCCAGATCAGCGCGCGGGAGGACGGCACCCGCTCGTCCTCCTCCGTCAGCTACCTGCACCCCGCGCAGGACCGGGAGAATCTCACGATCCTCACCGGCACGCAGGTCAAGCGCGTGCTCTTCGACGAGAACCGCCGCGCCACCGGTGTGGAGGTCACGGACAACGCGTTCGGCAAGGCTCACAGGATCTCCGCCCGGCGCGAGGTGGTCGTCTCGGCGGGTGCGATCGACACCCCCAAGCTGCTGATGCTCTCGGGCATCGGCCCCGCCGAGCACCTGTCCGAGGTGGGCGTGGACGTGCTCGTGGACTCTCCGGGCGTGGGCTCGCACCTGCAGGACCACCCGGAGGCGGTCATCCAGTGGGAGGCGAAGAAGCCCATGGTGGAAGACTCCACCCAGTGGTGGGAGATCGGGATCTTCGACCAGGTGGACGGGGGCCTGGACCGCCCGGACCTGATGATGCACTACGGCAGCGTGAACTTCGACATGCACACCTACCGGCAGGGCTACCCCACGGCGGACAACGCGTTCTGCCTCACCCCGAACGTCACGCACGCCCGCTCCCGCGGCACCGTGCGGCTGCGCACGCGTGACTTCCGGGACAAGCCCCGCGTGGACCCGCGCTACTTCACGGACCCCGAGGGCTACGACATGCGGATCATGACGGCGGGCATCCGCCGGGCCCGCGAGATCGTCTCCCAGAGCGGGCTCTCGCAGTGGGCCGGCCGGGAGCTGTTCCCCGGAGAGGATGTCCAGAGCGACGAGGAGATCGCGGACTACATCCGCCGCACCCACAACACCGTGTACCACCCGGCGGGCTCGTGCCGCATGGGCCCGGCCACGGACGCGGACTCGCCCCTGGATCCGCAGCTGCGGGTCAAGGGCGTCAGCGGGTTGCGGGTCGCGGACGCCTCGGTGATGCCGGAGCTCGTCACGGTGAACCCGAACATCACCGTCTACATGATCGGCGAGCGCGCCGCGGAGCTGATCCGCGAGGAGCGCGCCGGCGAGTAGTCGGGGCCAGGGCCCGACGCGACCCGCTGCGGGCGTCTCTGCCGGCTTCCGGCACGGGTGCGCCTCTCCTTGTGGGAGGGGGGCCCGGGGAGTGCCGGCTCCATGGGGCACCAGATCTTCGCGGCACCGACTCTGATGAGCACAGGTACATGAGAAGGGGCGGGCCCCGCACGTGGTTCACGCGCCGGGCCCGCCCTCTGTGCTGGGTGCGCAGCCGCGGCTCAGGCCGGCATGGGCTCCAGCTTGTAGAAGGAGGCGCCACCGGTCACGCGGGACGCACCCGGGACCAGGAGCCTGCGGTACTTGGCGCACCACTGGCCGCGGCCCTTGGTGTGCTGGGTGGCCAGGGCGAGCTCGCGGACGTCGTCCGCGAAGTACTCGTGGGGGGTGCCGTCCGATCCAGTGAGGGCGACGACGTGGCGGACGGGGTCCGCGTTGACGGTGACGTCCACCCACTGCTCGCGGGACTCGTTGCTCGCTTCGGGAGCTTGCGGGGGTGTCTGTGCTGCGGTGTTCATGTTCTGTGCCTCTGAGTTTTTCCTGGTTGCTTGCCGGGGCCACAGGTGTGGACACGGCCGCTTCGTCATCCAATCCACCCCTGAACCGAGGGTTGGCGTGTGCCGAGTTGGAGCTCCGGTTGCGCGCGGGCGTGGTGCCCGTGCGCAGGCACATCTCATGAAGTCGTTGTCGAGCCTATCCGCGTGAGCTGCGCCGCAACCAGGTCCGGGCCGAGAATGTCACCAAAATTTAACCAAGGTGCCGTTGCGTGCCAGGTGTGCAGTTCGGGTGCGTCGGGTGCGCAGCGTCGTGGGGCGCGGAGACGTCGCCATGGCACGTTCGTAGTGGCCGAGCAGCTCGTCGCACACGGCCTGCCAGGTGCGGTCCCGGACCGTGCCCCGCGCGGTGGCGGCGAAGGCGCGGCGCTTGGCCTCGTCGCCCACCAGGTCCTGCACGAGCTCCCGCAGCCGTGCCGTGTTCCCGGGCGGGTAGAGCCACCCGTTGCGTGAGGAGTCCACGAGGTCCAGCGGCCCGCCGCGCCCCACCGCCACCACGGGGACGCCCGAGGCCATGGCCTCCTGGATGGTCTGACAGAACGTCTCGTGCTCGCCGGGGTGCACGAACACGTCCAGGGAGGCCATCACCGCGGCCAGCTCGTCACCGGTGCGGAAGCCCTCGAAGTGTGCGCGGGGCAGCGCGGTGCGCAGCGCGTCCTTCTCAGGCCCGGAGCCCACCACCACGAGCCGCGTGCCCGGCAGGGAGTCCAGCACCGCCAGGTCCGCCACCTGCTTCTCCGGTGCGAGCCGGCCCACGTAGCCCACGAGCCTGCGTCCCTGACCCACGCGTTCGCGCCACGCGTGGTCCCGCAGCTCGGGGCGAAAGCGCACGGTGTCCACGCCCCGGCGCCACAGGTGCACGCGCTGCACGTCGTGGCCCCGCAGCTGCCGCAGGGACGCCGTGGACGGCGCGAGCGTGAGGGTGGCGGCGTTGTGCATCGTGCGCATGTGTGCCCACAGCGCGGTCTCGAGCACTCCCGCGCCGTAGCGCGCCGCGTAGCCGGGCACGTCTGTCTGGTAGACCGCGACGCTCGGCAGGCCGAGGGCGGCAGCAGCCTGGATGGCGCGCCACCCCAGGACGAACGGGGAGGCAACGTGCACCACGTCCGGAGCGAAGCGGCTGAGCACCCGCTGCATCCGGTGCACCGTGCAGCCGGCCACACGCACCTCCGGGTAGCCGGCGAGGGGCAGGGACGGTATGCGCTCCACGTGCACCCCGGGCAGCCCGGGCTCCGCACCGGGAAAGAGACCCTTCTCGTAGGACGGGGCAACGACCATCACGCGGTGCCCGTGCGCCCGCAGGTGCTCCACCACTCGCAGCACCGAGTGGGTCACACCGTTCATGTGGGGGAGGAACTGTTCGGCGACCACTGCGATTCTCATGCCCCCACCGTGGCGGGTCCGGTCCACGGGCGGGTCACGCGGCAGTGACGCGCCGGTGAAGAACGGGCGAACACGGCTGCGGGCCCCGCCCCCGCGGACGTGGAAAGATGAAGCCGATGAAACTTCCCTCTGTGCCCGGCGCGATCTCGGGCGTACGCGACCGATTCACCACCCGCGGCTCCAGCAACCGGGACTCCAGCAACCCGGGCTCGGGCACCAGTGGCTCCACTGCCGCGGGTGCCACCGGGCGCACCCGACCTCCGCGTGGCGAGAACCCGGGCATGCCCATGCCCCTGGCACTGCAGGGCGTGATCGAGCTGCTCGTGGTGGCCGTGGTGGGGTTGCTGCTCAGCGCAGTGCTGCTCGGCGCCGTGTGGGTGGCCGGCGGCTTCGCGACCCTCGGGGCCGCGGGCAGCTTCCGCCTGGCCGGCCAGGTCTGGCTGCTCGCGCACTGCACGCCCCTCACCATCGAGTCCGTGCAGGGCCTCTCCCTGGACGGCGGCGGCACGCTCACGCTCGTGCCCCTGGGGCTCACGCTCATCCCGTTCGGTCTGGCCGTGGTGGCCGGCCGCCGGATCGCGCGGGCGTGCTGGCGCGGCCAGTTCCTGGTGCCGTTCGTCGCGGGCATGATCGGCTACGGACTGTTCGCCGGTCTCGTGGGGCTGCTCAGCCGCACGGACCAGGTCCGGGTGGAGCTGCTGCCCGCCACGCTGCTGCCCCTCATTCCCGCGGGGCTGGGGACGCTCGTGGGCGGCTGGAGCGTCTCGCGCTCGCTCGCCGCGGTCCTCGGGGCCGACGCCGCCTCCTGGTTGGAGCGCACGAGCCAGTACTCCCGCTGGGCGGGCTCCTACGTGTGGGCCGTGATCCGGGCGGGCTTCCTGGCCGCCGTGGCCGCGGTGGGCGCCGGGGCCCTGCTGTTCGCCGTGACGCTGCTGTGGCACTGGGACCGCGTGGTCACCGTCTACCAGGACCTCGGCGCGGACGCGGCCGGGGACACCGCGCTCACGGCGCTGCAGTTCGGCTACCTGCCCAACCTGGTGCTCTGGGCGCTCGCATGGGCCACCGGCGCGGGGTTCTCGCTCGGCACCGGCACCATCACCTCTCCGTTCGAGAGCGTCCTGGGACCGCTTCCGCAGGTGCCCGCGCTCGCGGCGCTGCCTTCCGGTGACCCCTGGGGTCTGGCCCCCGCCGTGCTGGTGCTGCCGGTGCTGGCGGGTCTGCTCGCGGGGTGGTGGTTCTGCCGCGAGGGCGAGAACCACCTGGACGACTGGATGGCCATCCGGCTGCCCCTGCGGTGGTTCACGTTCCTGCTCTCCACGCTGCTCACGGTCGTGTTCATCGCCGCCGTGGGCGCTGGCCTCGTCTCGCTGCTGACGTGGCTGTCCAACGGGTCGCTGGGCATCGGGCGCTTGACCACCGTGGGTCCCCAGACGTGGCAGGTCTTCCTGTGGCTCGGCGCGGAGTTCGCGGTTGGCGCCGCGCTCGGCTACGTCCTGGGGCCCTGGCTCGAGCGGGAGGGCTACCGCTCGCGCGCGTGGCAGGCGGACGACGACGCGGCGGATCCCGATCCCGTCGACGACGTCGATGCGGCGGCCGGAGCGCGGCGCGGACGCACCGCGGCCCGTGGGGTCTCCCCCCAGTCCGTGGCTCCCGGGGCAGGTGTTCCCCGGACCCCCGCGCCGTCCGCATCCGTCACGGATAGTGCGCCACACGCTGGTGGGTCCTCCGCCGTGGGCGCCACCCGGCCGGCCGAGCGGCCCGCCGCGGCTTTCCCTGTCCATTCCGGTACCCGTCCGCGCACGCGCGCGGACAACGGCGCCGGCACCCGAGAGACCCCCGCGGAGGAGACGTCGGACCGGGTGGCTCGGCGGGCAGAGGCCAGGCAGCGCAGGGCCGCGAAGAAGTCCGCGAAGCGCAAGGCCGCCCGGCTCGCCGCGCTGGACGAGGACGACCGCGGGTAGTCTTCAGCGGGTGCCGTGCCCGCGTCACGGACCGCAACCGGACGAGAAGAACGCCGTGGCCGAGCTGGATCCGTGGACGGATACGTTTCCCGGGCCCTCCAGCCAGTGCTCAGCGGTCCGTGGGGCTCGTGGTCGGTGTGGGCGAGGGAGTGGCAGAGGCGCTCGCGGAGGGTGAGGCCGTGGTGGGGTCCGACCCGGGGGTGGCGGACGAGGTCGTCCTCGCGCTGGGATCCGCGCTGGCGTCTGCACCGGGGGACGCGTTCGGGCCGGCGGTCGGGGACGCCGAGTCCTGCGGGAAACCCGTCTGCAGCGGGGTGCCCGAGAAGTGGTGCCACACGTTGTCGGTGAGCTGCTGCTCGCAGCGCTCGGTGGAGGACAGCGTCAGCGTGTTCTCGGTGCACTGCTGGAACGCCTCGCTGGCGGGCCAGACCACCAGGCGCGTGCCGCCGCCCACGGCGTTGAGCACGCCCCACGCGATCGCGAGGATGGCCAGGGCCGTCACGACCCCGCGCGAGGTGGTGCCCCGGGAGCGCACGAGCGCCACGAGGGCGAGGACGGTTCCCGTCACGGCGGCGAGCACTCCCGCGGCCGTGGACCAGATCCCGCCCATCACGAGGGCGGATGACAGGACGGAGAGGCCGGCGCCCGCCGTGGCGAGCCGGACCCATCCGGAGCCGTCCTGGCGGGGGCCCGTGGCCGGGCCGCCCGGGCGCTGGTCGTGCGGTGCTGTGCCCCGGGGGCCGGATTCGTGCATGCCCTCCACTGTAGGGGAGGCGCGGGGCAGCCCATGCCCCCCGGCGGCGCAGCGCGCCGGGTGTGGCGCACCGATAGCATGGGTCCATGCGCTTAGTGGTTCTCGTTTCAGGCTCCGGCACCAACCTGCAGGCGATGCTCGACGCCCTGCACGCGGGGGAGGAACCGGTGGAGATCGTCGCGGTGGGCGCGGACAAGCCCTGCCAGGGACTGGAGCGCGCGGAGTCCGCCGGCATCGCGACGTTCGTCGTCCCGCCCGGCGAGCACGTCGACCGCGCGGACTGGAACCGCGCACTGCAGCGTGCTGTGGCGTCCCACCACCCGGACCGCGTGGTCTTCGCGGGGTTCATGCGGATCGTGGACGCCGAGTTCGTGGCCGCGTTCCCCGGCCTGATCGTGAACACGCACCCCTCGCTGCTGCCCTCCTTCCCCGGTGCCCACGCGGTGCGCGACGCCCTGGCCTACGGGGTGAAGATCACGGGTGCCACGGTCCACGAGGTCGTCGCGGACGTGGACGCCGGACCGGTCCTCGCCCAGGTGGCTGTGCCCGTCGCCGAGCAGGACACCGAGGGCGAGCTGCACGAGCGCATCAAGGCCGCGGAGCGGGAGCTGCTCGTGAGCACGCTGGCACGCCTGGCGCGTGAGCACGACGGCGCGCAGGCCCCTGGGGCGCGGCCGTAGACTGGAACGGGCGGTCCGCAGGACCTCCGGCGGCCCTCTCTGCATGGCGAGGGGCGCGGGGAGGACCCGCGGGCGACGTCGCCGTCCCACCCCAGCTCCACACCAGCGGTGTCCACCGCGCTCCCCGCCCGGGCGGCACCGCTGCACTTGAACCCACGTCTGCACTGGAGAGTCTGTGAACACTTCCGACCTGAACCGCGTGCCGCTCAAGCGGGCACTGGTCTCCGTCTACGACAAGAGCGGTCTGGAGGACCTCGCGCGCGGGCTGCACGACGCCGGCGTGGACATTGTCTCCACCGGCTCCACCGCCAAGACCATCCAGGCTGCGGGCGTGCCCGTCACCGAGGTCTCCGAGGTCACCGGTTTCCAGGAGTGCCTGGACGGGCGCGTGAAGACCCTGCACCCGCGCGTGCACGCGGGAATCCTCGCGGACCGCCGCAAGCAGGAGCACGAGGACCAGCTCGAGGAGCTCGGAATCGACCCGTTCGACCTCGTGATCGTGAACCTCTACCCGTTCCAGGACACCGTTCGCTCGGGCGCTGCCCAGGACGACGTCGTGGAGCAGATCGACATCGGCGGGCCCTCCATGGTGCGCGCGGCGGCGAAGAACCACGCCGCCGTCTCCGTGGTCGTGGACCCGGCGAGCTACCCGGACGTCGTGCGCGCCGCGCACGAGGGCGGCTACGACCTCGCGGCCCGCCAGAAGCTCGCGGCCGCCGCGTTCGCCCACACCGCCGCGTACGACACCGCGGTGGCCACGTGGACGGCCCAGCAGTTCGACCACGACCCCGAGGCCAACTTCTGGCCGCCCTACGCCGGGCTGGCGCTGCAGCGCGCCGAGTCCCTGCGCTACGGCGAGAACCCGCACCAGAAGGCTGCGCTGTACACCAACGACGCCGCGTCCCCGGGTGTTGCCCAGGCAGAGCAGCTGCACGGCAAGGCCATGTCCTACAACAACTACGTTGACGCGGACGCCGCCGTGCGCGCCGCCTACGACTACGAGCAGCCCGCCGTGGCCGTGGTCAAGCACAACAACCCGTGCGGCGTGGCCGTGGCGACCCCGGATGCGGCCGACCCGATCGCGGACGCCCACCTCAAGGCCCACGCGTGCGACCCGCTGTCCGCGTACGGCGGAGTGGTGGCCGCGAACCGCACGGTCACGGGGGAGATGGCGCGCAACCTCAAGCCGATCTTCACGGAGGTCGTGATTGCCCCCGGCTTCGAGCCCGAGGCGCTGGAGGTGCTGCAGGCCAAGAAGAACATCCGGCTGCTCACCCTGCCCGAGGACTTCACGCGCGATCCGCTCGAGTACCGTGCCGTGTCCGGCGGCACGCTGTTCCAGCAGGCCGACCGCCTGGACGCCGAGGGCGACGACCCCGCGAACTGGGCCCTTGTCTCCGGGGAGCCCGCGGACGAGCAGACGCTCGCGGACCTCGAGTTCGCGTGGCGCTCCCTGCGGGCCGTGAAGTCGAACGCCATCCTGCTCGCCCACGACGGCGCCTCCGTGGGCATCGGCATGGGCCAGGTCAACCGCGTGGACTCGTGCCGGCTGTCCGTGGAGCGGGCCAACACGCTTGCCGAGGATGGTGCCGAGCGCGCCCGCGGGGCCGTGGCGGCCTCGGATGCCTTCTTCCCGTTCGCGGACGGGCTGCAGGTGCTGCTCGACGCCGGTGTGAAGGCCGTGGTCCAGCCCGGCGGCTCCATCCGGGACGAGGAGGTCGTCGCGGCGGCCGAAGCGGCCGGCGTGACCATGTACGTCACCGGGGCGCGGCACTTCTTCCACTGATGATCCACTGAGCCGTCCCCGCCTGGGCTGACACCGCCCGCCCCGGTCCTGATTATGGTGCTCCACCTGCGCTGGGCCTCCGGAAGCACACGGCACAGGTACGCAGAAGGCCCGCACGTCCCTCACGGGGGTGCGGGCCTCTGGCGTTGCGGGGCCGGTCGGCCCGTTCAGAGTTCAGCGTGCTCAGAATTCGGCCCGGCCCATTCAGCAGGTCAGCGAGTTCAGGGGGCAGGTGCGCTCAGGAGTTCAGTGCCCGGTGCTCCCGGGAGAGACCGATGTAGTTCTGCGCGTTGCGACTCACCCCGTGGCGCTCCTGCTCGGTGAGCTGGCGCCGCACCTTCCCGGGGACCCCCGCCACGAGGGAGCCGGGCGGGACCACCTGACCCTCCAGCACAACGGTCCCGGCGGCGATCAGGCTGCCGCTGCCCACCACCGCGCCGTTGAGCACGGTCGCATTCATGCCCACCAGGACGTCGTCCTCGAGCGTGCAACCGTGGACGACGGCGCCGTGGCCCACGCTCACCCGCTCGCCGATCGTCGTGGGATGGCCCGGGTCCGAGTGGACGCTCACGTTGTCCTGCAGGTTGGAGTTCGCCCCGAGCCGGATGGGCGAGCGGTCACCGCGCACCACGGCCCCGTAGAACACCCCGGAACCGGGACCCACCGTGACGTCGCCGATGAGGGTTGCGGTGGGTGCCACGAACGCCGTCTCCGCCACGGACGGGCGGTGGGGGCCGTAGGGCAGGATCAGGGGCTCGTGCTGCGGTGTCATGCGTCACAGCATAGTGCGGGATGCTCCTCACGCCGGGGCGTGGTGTCCCGTGGTGCGGACGACGACGCCGCCCCGCACGGTGGCGGGGCGGCGTCGTCGTCGGCGGTGCCGGGAGGCTCAGTCGCGGCCCTCGTCCGAGACGAAGCGACGCTTGAGCGCTGCCATGGCCTTCTCGGGACGGCGGGATTCCCGGTGGCGCAGCGCCACGGAGATCTTCTGCCCGCCCTTGAGGACGTACTCGGCGCCGTTGACGTGGATGGTCACGGGCGCGGCCTTCACAGAGACGCCCTCGAGCTCAAGGATGTCGTGGTCCAGCGAGACCTCGATCACCTGGCCGCAGTAGAGCACCGTGAAGTCCACGGCGTCGAGCTCGCGGGGCAGGGCGGGCTGGAACTCGAGCCAGTTCCCGCGCACGCGCAGCCCGGCGTAGGCGCGGGTCACCACGTCCACGGAACCGGCCATCGCCCCGAGGTGGATGCCCTCGCCGGTGGTCCCTCCCTGGGTGTCGTCCATGTCGATCATGAGCGAGTCCTGGAAGGAGCCCCAGGAGCGGTCTGGGTCCAGCCACGCGAGCACCGCCGCGTTGACCACGCGGGACAGCGAGGAGCCGTTGGAGGAACGCGCGATGTAGTGGTCCACGGTGCGCTGCACGGCGTCGAGGTCCGTGGTGTAGCCCATGCGGGCCAGCTCCTCGATCACGCCGTCCGGACCCAGCAGGTAGACGAGCATGATGGTGTCCGCCTGCTTGGACAGCTTGTAGTTGTTCGTGAGGTCGCCCTCGTTCTCCAGCAGCAGGTCCAGGCGGCCGATGTTGCGGTACTTGCTGCGGTAGAAGTCCCAGTCCAGCTCGAGGAGGTCGTCGTAGCCCTCGAACTGCGCGATCGTGCCGTCCGCGTTGAACGGGACGTACATGTTCTTGGCCATGTTCAGCCAGGTCTGCACCTCCCGCGCGGAGATCTCGAAGCGCGACTCGAGCTCCTCGCGCTGGTGCTCGACCATGTCGTGGAAGATGTGCGCCGAGTGGCGGAACAGCCAGGACGCCAGCACGTTGGTGTACGCGTTGTCCTTGAGTCCTCCGCCGTGCTGGCCCGCCGGGCCGTCGTGGTACTCGTCCGGGCCCATGACACCCGCGATGTGGTACTTGCCGTCGTGCGAGTCGTACTCCGCGAGGGACGCGAACAGGCGGGTGATGCCGATGATCAGCTCCGCGCCGTGGCCCGAGAGCCAGTCGATGTCCCCGGTGGACTCGTAGTACAGCCACGCGTTGTACGCGATCGCCAGGCCCACGTGGAACTGGCGCCAGGAGTTGTCCGGCAGCCAGCGGTGCGAGTGGTGGTTGTAGAGCTCCGGCGGGGTTTCCTCGCGGCCGTCCGAGCCGGACTGCCACGGGAACGCCGCGCCGTAGAGGCCGATGTCCTGCGCGCGCTGCTGCGCCATCGCGAGCCGGCGCCAACGGTAGGAGAGCAGCGAGCGGGTCACGTGCGGCTGGCGCATGTTGATGACGGGCAGAATGAAAAGCTCGTCCCAGAAGATGTGGCCGCGGTAGCCCTCGCCGTGCAGACCGCGGGCGGGGACACCCGCGTCGCGCAGCGACAGGTGAGGGGCCAGCGTCTGTGCGGCGTGGAAGAGGTGCGTGCGCACCGCCAGCTGGGTGCTCAGATGCTGGGGGGTGTCCTCCGCGGACTCCAGGGTGACCTCGTAGCGGTCCCACAGCCGCGCCCACTCGATCTCGTGGGACGCGAGCAGCTTGCGCACGCCGAACGGGGTGCGGTTCAGCTCCGCCAGGGCGCCCTCGCGCGGGGAGCCGATCGCGGCGTCGCGGCTCGTGACCACGGCGGTGGTGCTGTCCACCAGCACCGGCGCCTCCGGGGAGATCTGCACGGTGTGGCGGCGGAACTCGATGCCGCCGGGGCGCACCTCGCGGCGCTCGCGCACAGGCGACTCGGAGTCGACGCGTGTGCGCTGGGCCATCGCGATCTCGATCTTGGACTGGGACGTGCGCACCAGGGACAGCAGGGTCTCGTGCTCGTCCGGCAGCGTGGTGGACTCCAGCAGCACCAGGTGGTGGGCGTTGAGCTCGCGGTACTCGGCCACGCCGCTGTTGGTCACGGCCGGGTCCACGCCCGTGCGCACGTGCAGGCGCCCGGTGTAGCCTCGCGAGACGATCCGCGTCTCCTGCGCGCCCAGGTGGCGGTGGCGCAGCGAAACCAGGCGCCGCTGGATGATCTCGAGGCTGCGGGCGGGCTCGTCCGTGTTCGGATCGGCGTCCGCGTCCGTGAGCACGAGCGTGCGGGTCAGCAGCCCGCGGCGCAGGTCCAGCTCCTCG
Source organism: Kocuria sp. UBA5001 (assembly GCF_002398425.1). NCBI lineage: Bacteria > Bacillati > Actinomycetota > Actinomycetes > Micrococcales > Micrococcaceae > Kocuria > Kocuria sp. UBA5001. The sequence continues at coordinate 285,285 of NZ_DGYR01000001.1, read as the reverse complement.
CGCTCGTGCGAGGGAACCAGCCCGCCCTCGGACCACCACTGGCCCTCGGAGAAGCGCAGGTCCAGGTGCAGCCAGTTGGGGGCGTTGACCATTGACTCGTGCTCCACGTCCCGCCCGTTGAGGTGGCTGAGCACGCGGTTGAACACGCCGGCCAGGTACGTGCCGGGGTAGTGCACGGAGTTCGCCGGGAACTCGCACGCGGCGCCGCGCACACCCATGTAGCCGTTGGCCAGGGTGAGCAGCGCCTCGCGGCGGGGCTCGGACGCGGGGTCGAAGCCGTCGAAGACGAGTGCCCAGGGATCGGTGCGCCGCGCGCCCAGGTCCAGCTCACCGACGTCGTTGAGCACCACGTGCGCGCCGGCCCGGTACAACCGCTCGCGGGCGCCGTCCCGGTTGATGCCCACGACGAGCGCGAAGCCCCCCGCGGCGCCGGCCTGCACGCCGGCCACGGCGTCCTCGACGACCACGCTGTTGGCCGGGTCCACGTCCAGCAGTCGGGCGCACTCCAGGAAGGTGTCCGGCGCGGGCTTGCCCGGGAGATCGTGCTCGGCGGCCCAGTTGCCGTCCACGATGCGGTCGAACGAGTCCCGCAGCCCGGCCGCCGCCAGCACGACGTCGCTGTTGCGGCTCGCGGTCACCAGACCCACGGGGACCCCGCCCTCGCGCAGCCGCTCGATCAGCGCCACGGTGCCGTCGAACACGCGCACGCCGTGGACGTCGAGCTCCTCGTGGAAGTAGCCGTCCTTGGCCGCGGCCTGGCCCTGCACGGTCCAGTCTCCGGGCTGCGGGTCCTCGCGGTTCTCGGCCTCCGGAAGCATTGCGCCGCGCGCGGCGAGCAGGGCGCGCACGCCGTCCTCGCGGCGTCGTCCGTCCACGTACGTACGGTACTCGGCGACCATGTCGAAGGGGGAGCGGTCCACCTCGTCGCCCTCCTGGGCGGGTTCGAGGCGAGGGTCCGCGAGCAGCTCGTCGAACAGCTTCTTCCACGCGCGCGCGTGCACGCTGGCGGTGTCCGTGACCACGCCGTCCATGTCGAAGATCACCGCGGAGTAGGAGGTGCGCAGCACGTCCACCGGGTGGGAAAGGACGGGTCCGTCCGCGACGCGGGGCATGGCCGTGGTGAACGGGGCAGTGGGAAGAGCGTTCACGGTGCGGGAACTCCTAGCACGGGGAAATGAGGGCCTGGATCGGGTGCTGCGGGTGCGCATGTTCACTGGTCGAGGGCCGTGGCCCGGCATCGTCGCGGGGCTCCGCGCGGACAGCTGGCACGCGCGCGGTACCTACACACACGTTACCCTCATGTGACCTCCCGGTACCACATGACATGATGGGCCCCCGGCGGGGCAGCGAACGGGGGTGGCCCGGATATGCTGGGGCGGACCCTACAGCGCACAGAGAAGGTGGAGCATGACGCAATCCCCGGGACATTCCGTGACCAACCAGCCGCTCTCAGAGGTGGATCCGGACGTCGCCCAGGCCATCGAGGACGAGCTGGGCCGCCAGCGCTCGACGCTCGAGATGATCGCCTCCGAGAACTTCGCGCCGCGGGCCGTGCTCGAGGCGCAGGGTTCCGTGCTGACCAACAAGTACGCGGAGGGCTACCCGGGCCGCCGCTACTACGGCGGCTGCGAGTACGTGGACGTCGTGGAGAACCTCGCCCGCGACCGGGCGTGCAAGCTCTTCGGCGCGGACCACGCGAACGTGCAGCCCCACTCCGGCGCGCAGGCGAACACCGCCGTGATGGCCGCCCTCATGCAGCCCGGTGACACGCTGATGGGGCTCTCGCTCGCCCACGGCGGCCACCTGACCCACGGCATGAAGATCAACGTCTCCGGCAAGCTCTACAACATCGCGGCCTACGAAGTGGACCCTGAGAGCCACCGGATCGACATGGACCAGGTGCGCGAGCAGGCCCTGGCTGCCCGCCCCGCGGTGATCGTGGCCGGCTGGTCCGCGTACTCCCGGCAGCTGGACTTCGCCGCGTTCCGCTCCATCGCGGACGAGGTCGGCGCGAAGCTGTGGGTGGACATGGCCCACTTCGCCGGTCTCGTGGCCGCGGGGCTGCACCCGAACCCGGTGCCCCACGCGCACGTCACCACCTCCACCGTGCACAAGACCCTCGCCGGACCCCGCTCCGGTGTGATCCTGTGCGAGGCGGACCTGAAGAAGAAGATCGACTCCGCGGTGTTCCCCGGCCAGCAGGGCGGGCCGCTGATGCACGCCGTCGCCGCGAAGGCCGTGGCCTTCAAGATCGCCGCGTCGCAGGAGTTTGCCGAGCGCCAGCAGCGCACCATCGAGGGTGCCCAGATCCTCGCCGATCGCCTCGTCTCCCCGGACCTCGCTGAGCACGGCGTCTCCGTGCTCACCGGGGGCACGGACGTGCACCTCACGCTCGTGGACCTGCGGGACTCCGAGCTGGACGGCAAGCAGGCGGAGGACCTCCTGCACCAGGCCGGGATCACCGTCAACCGCAACGCGGTGCCGTGGGACCCCCGCCCGCCCATGACCACCTCCGGGCTGCGGATCGGCACCCCGGCGCTCGCCACGCGCGGCTTCGGCGCGCAGGAGTTCACCGAGGTCGCGGACATCATTGCCGAGGCGCTCAAGCCCGGTGCGGACATCGCGGCCCTGCGCTCGCGCGTGGAGACGCTGACCGGGCAGTTCCCCCTGTACCCCGGCCTCGAGGAGTGGTGAGGTGACGGCCCAGGTCCTGGACGGCAAGGCCACTGCCGCACAGATCAAGTCCGAGCTCGCGCAGCGTGTGGCACGGCTCGCGGAGCAGGGCGTGGTGCCCGGCCTCGGGACGGTCCTCGTGGGGGACGACCCCGCCTCGCGCTCGTACGTGGCGGGCAAGCACCGCGACTGCGAGCAGGTGGGCATCGCCTCCATCCGCAGGGAGCTGCCCGCGGACGCCTCGCAGGAGGAGCTCGAGCAGGTGATCGACGAGCTCAACGAGGACCCCCGGTGCACGGGCTACATCGTGCAGCTGCCCCTGCCCGAGCACATGGACACCAACGCGATCCTCGAGCGGATCGACCCGGCCAAGGACGCGGACGGACTGCACCCCACCAACCTGGGACGCCTGGTGCTCAACGTCAACGAGCCCATGACCTCTCCGCTGCCGTGCACGCCCAACGGCATCGTGGAGCTGCTCACGCGCCACGGCGTGGAGCTCGCGGGCCGCACGGTGCTCGTGATCGGACGCGGTGTCACGGTGGGGCGGCCCATCGGGCTGCTGCTCACGCGCAAGCCGGTCAATGCCACAGTGGTCCTCGCGCACACAGGGACCACCAACCTGCCCGAGCTGCTCGCGCAGGCGGACGTCGTGGTGGCAGCCGCCGGGCGGCCGCACATGGTGGGTGCGGACCAGATCAAGCCGGGCGCCGTGCTGCTGGACGTCGGCGTCTCCCGCGTGGTGGATCCGGAGACCGACAAGAAGAAGCTCACCGGCGACATCGACCCGGCGGCGGCGGAGACTGCCTCCTGGATCTCCCCGAACCCGGGCGGTGTCGGCCCCATGACGCGGGCCATGCTGCTCGTCAACGTGGTGGAGTCCTGCGAGCGGGCAGTCTCCGAGGGCGCCTGAGCACCAGCACACCGTCACCACACCCCGGTGCCCGACGCCGCGGGGCCGCCTCGTCCGCGAGGGCCCCGCGGCGTTGTCATGTGCGGGAACCCTCCGGGCACGAGGACGTCGCACGGCTGGTCCCGCGGTGGCATGCCATTCGTTCGGCCGGCACCGCGAGGCCCACATCTCGTGTTTGCGGGTTCGCGCCCGACTCGGGACGGAAGTCGGCGCAGGACATGGATCAGAGCGGGGCAGAATTCGGCGCGCACCGCGGGTTTTGAGACAATGGCCCCATGCAGCCGATCGGATCCTCGAACGCCCACACCGCCGCCTCCGCCCAGGGCCCCCGCACCGGGCGCACCGCCCTGTGGGGAACGGTGATCGGTCTCGCCGTGCTGGTGGTGATCTTCGCGGTGGCCCTCATCCAGGCGGCCCACTCCAACTCCCTGCTGGGCTGGGTGCTGGCGGGCATCGCGCTCGGGTGGCTCATGCTCGCCGTGTGGGCACTGTGGATGGTGCACAAGGCCGCGGTATTCGGCCGCGAGCAGATGCGTCAGGCGCAGGAGCAGCTGCGCGCGCAGCACGGGCGGGCCCCCGCCACGTCCGCTGCGGCCGCCGGCCCTGGGCAGTCCCTGCGGGACGAGAAGCTCGCCCACGGCATGCAGGTGATCCTGGTGCAGTCCAAGGTGGTCAAGGAGCAGCTCTCCTCGCCGGACCCGGACGCCGAGCACGTCCAGCGCGCGCTGGAGACCATCGACATGACCGCCGCCAACGGGCTGCGCAGTCTCAAGGACTCCGGCACGCCGGTCAGCGGTACCGTGGAGGACTGAGACCGGCCCCCACCGGTACGAACGACCAACGCGCAGGAACCACGAGGAGACGGACGGACATGGCGGATTCAGGGCAGACGGTGCGCATTGCCACGGTGAACGTGAACGGCATCCGCGCGGCGTACCGCAGGGGCATGGCGGACTGGCTCGCCCCGCGCGGGGTGGACCTGCTGTGCCTGCAGGAGGTGCGCGCTCCGGACAAGATCACGCGCGAGCTGCTGGACGAGGACGTCTGGGACGTGCGGCACACCGAGGCCGCGGCCAAGGGCCGCGCCGGGGTGGCCATCGCCACGCGCCGAGACGCCTTCGACGGCGCCCTGCTGCCGGTGGAGTCCCGTGTGGGCATCGGCGAGGAGTACTTCGACGACTCCGGGCGCTGGATCGAGAACGACGTCCGGCTGCCCAACGGACAGAACCTCACGCTGGTCTCCGCGTACGTGCACTCCGGCGAGGTGGACACCCTCAAGCAGGAGGACAAGTACCGCTTCCTGGAGGCCATGCTCACCCGCCTGCCGCAGCTCGCCGAGCGCAGCGACCACGCCCTCGTGGTGGGGGACCTCAACGTGGGCCACACTGAGCTGGACATCAAGAACTGGAAGGGGAACGTCAAGAACGCGGGCTTCCTGCCCGAGGAGCGCGCCTACTTCGACCGGTTCTTCGGGGACGTGGGCTACGTGGACGTGGCCCGTAGCCTCGCCGGGGACGTGCCCGGTCCGTACACGTGGTGGTCCTACCGCGGCAAGGCGTTCGACACGGACGCCGGTTGGCGCATCGACTACCAGATGGCCACCCCGGGCCTCGCCGCGCTCGCGGCCGAGGCCGTGGTGGACCGCGCCGATTCCTATGACACCCGCTTCTCCGACCACGCCCCGCTCGTGGTCGACTACCGCCTGGCCTGAGCGTCGAGCGCCCGTGAGACTCCGCCGCCGATGCGCCCGGTGACTCCCGGGGGCCGGTCCCGGGCACGGTGTACAGGAAGGCCACTCCATACACACGAGGACGACGCCGCGGTGGCCCCGCGGCGTCGTCGCCCCCTGCGCCACGCACTCCAGAACAACGACCGAGAAGGAAGCCGGAACACCATGACCGAACAGAGCACGCAGCACCGCGCGGTACCGCGCGTCGTCTCGGGTGTGCAGCCCTCCGCGGACAGCCTGCACCTGGGCAACTACGTGGGGGCGCTGCGCAACTGGGTGGACATGCAGGACGACAACGACTGCGTTTTCTTCGTGGCGGACCTGCACTCGATCACGACGGGTCAGGACCCGGCCACGATGTCCGAGCGCACCCGGGTGACCGCCGCGCAGTACATTGCCGCGGGCATCGACCCGGAGCGCTCCACGTTGCTCATCCAGTCCCAGGTGCCCGAGCACACGCAGCTCTCGTGGGTGCTCAACTGCATCACGGGCTACGGCGAGGCCGCGCGCATGACCCAGTTCAAGGACAAATCCGTGAAGCAGGGAGCGGAGAACACCACCGTGGGCCTGTTCACCTACCCGGTGCTGATGGCCGCGGACATCCTCGTGTACCAGGCGAACCAGGTGCCCGTGGGGGAGGACCAGCGTCAGCACCTGGAACTGACCCGTACCCTCGCGCAGCGCTTCAACTCCCGCTTCGGGGAGACCTTTGCCGTGCCGGACGCCAAGATCCTGGAGAACTCCGCCAAGGTCTACGACCTGCAGAACCCCACGGCGAAGATGTCCAAATCCGCGCCGTCGGACGCCGGGCTCGTGCGGCTGCTGGACCCGGCCAAGAAGAACGCCAAGAAGATCAAGTCCGCAGTGACCGATGACGGCACCGAGGTGCGATTCGACCGGCAGGCCAAGCCGGGCATCTCGAACCTGCTCACCATCTACTCCTCGCTCACGGGCACGCCGGTGGGCACGCTCGAGGCCGAGTACGAGGGCAGGATGTACGGCCACCTCAAGGTGGACCTCGCGGAGGTGGTCACCCAGACCCTGGACCCCATCCAGAAGCGCGCGCAGGAGCTGCTGGACGACCCCGCTGAACTGGACCGTCTGCTCGCCCGCGGCGCGGACAAGGCGCGGGGCATCGCCGCCCAGACCCTGCGCGAGGTCTACGACCGGATGGGGTTCCTACCCGGCGTCTGAGCACCGTGTGTGCGATCACGCCGGTGGGATACTGTGGGACGCGGCTGAACTGAGGAGGATCGCGTGAGCGAGGGTCACATCTCTCCCACCGTGCGACCCGGGCAGGTGTACGCCGGCGTGGTCATCCGCCTGCCCGAGCCCCTGGGCAGGGAGCTGCAGGACTGGCGGGCATCCTTCGGGGACACCCAGGCCGGCACCGTTCCCGCCCACATCACCCTGATGATCTCCACCCGCGGCAAGGACTGGGACGAGCTCGTGGCCCACGTCCGGGACGTGGTCTCCGGGTGGGAGCCCTTCCACGTGGAGATCGACGGCACCGGCACGTTCCGCCCGCTGACACCCGTGGTCTACCTGCGCATCGGGCGCGGTTTCGAGGAGTGCGTCCGGCTGCACCGCGAGCTCCACGGGGACACGATGCGCTCCGCGTCCCCCTTCGACTTCCACCCCCACGTGACGCTGGCGCACGGCACCACGGAGGACGACCTGAACCGCGCACAGGCCATGCTGCGCACCTACCGCGCGGGGTTCATGGTGGACCACATCGACCTCTACGAGGCGGACGAGCACGGGGCCTGGCACGTCCGCGACAAGGTCCCCTTCGGTGCGAAAGCGGTGGGGCACCGTGACGGCCCCTGAGCCGCCCCCGGTGGTCCCGGCGCTCGTGGACCGGGCTGGCCTGGTGGCGGAACACCACAGGCTGCGGGCCGTCCGGCGGGACCTGGCCTCCCGCCACGCACCGGCACCACGGCGCCTGGGGGCCTTCTTTGCGTGGCTCTTCGCCCGCTTCATGGCCTTCTACCCCGTGCGGCTGGTCTCGCACTACATGTTCCACGGCGGCCCGCTCATGGCGGCCGGGCTCGCGTACCAGCTGCTCTTCGCCTCCACGTCCCTGCTCGTGATCTTCTTCGCCGGGCTCGCCACATTCCTGGGAACCGACTCGCCGCTGCAGCAGACGCTGGTGGAGGGGCTGATCCGCAACATTCCCGGCTTGCTGGACACCGGCGACGGCCGCGGCGGAGTGATCCCCCTGACCCTGCTCGAGAACACGGGGCCCTTCACTGTGGCGTCCACGGTGGCCGTGGCGGTGCTGCTGTTCACCGCGTGGCGCTGGGTGGCCGGGGTGCGCCTTGCCACCCGCCGGATGTTCGAGCTCCCGCCGGCCCCTGGGGTCCCGCTCGCGGCCGTGCCCCGGGACCTCGCGTGGCTCGTGGTGATCGGCGTCCTGCTGCTCGCCTCCGCCACTGTGAGCGTCTTCGCCTCCGGTGCGGTGGACGGTGTGATCCGCTGGCTCGGCAGCATCGGTCTCACACGGGTGCAGCCCCTGCTGGACGGCGGGGGAAAGTCCGCGATCATCTTCGGTGTGGGCCTGCTCGTGGACGTGCTCATGAGCCTCTCGCTCGTGCGGGGCGTGGCGCAGCTGGCACTGCACCGCAGGGCGCTGCTCGTCACGGTGATCGTGGGTGCCGTCGGCTCTCAAGCGTTGCGCTACGGCGGCAGCGAGATCATCGGGCGCGTGGGACAGAACCCGTACGTGCTCTCGGCCGCCGTGCTCGTGGGCGTGCTGCTGTGGTTCAACCTCTACGGGCAGATCCTGCTCTTCGCGGCCGCCGCCGGTGCGGTGGTGCAGGCGGACATCCGCGGGGCGCGTGCCCAGCCCGAGCGCGAAGACCGCGCCGTCACGGTCGTCGCCGCCGCCTCCCTGCCGAACGCGGCCCGGGGCAGGGGCATGGAACCCGCCGTGCGCTTCGACAGCCCCAGCGCCGGCAGCAGCGCGGTCCGCGCCGGTTCCCACACGGTGTCCGCTGACGACGACGCGGTCTCCTAGGACAACGCGATCTGCAACGCCGCGACGCCCCGCGACCGGTAGCCGCGCTCACCACGACGGCGGCGGCGTCGTGCGCGAGATGTGAAACGGCCCCGGACTCGACGAGGAGTTCCGGGGCCGCTCAGGCACTGCGGGGCGTCACAGGGCGGAGGCGAAGACCGCCTTCTTGACCTCGGCGATGGCCTTGGTCACCTGGATGCCGCGGGGGCACGCCTCGGTGCAGTTGAAGGTGGTGCGGCAGCGCCACACACCCTCCTTGTCGTTGAGGATCTCCAGGCGCATGTCACCCGCCTGGTCACGCGAGTCGAAGATGAACCGGTGCGCGTTCACAATCGCGGCGGGGCCGAAGTACTGGCCGTCCGTCCAGAACACGGGGCACGAGGACGTGCACGCCGCGCACAGGATGCACTTGGTGGTGTCGTCGAAGCGCGCACGGTCCTCCTGGGACTGGTACCGCTCCCCAGTGGGAGTGTGGTCCTCGTTCACCAGGAAGGGCATGATCTCGCGGTAGGACTGGAAGAACGGCTCCATGTCCACGATCAGGTCCTTCTCGCACGGCAGGCCCTTGATGGGCTCCACCGTGATGGGCTTGGACAGGTCCAGGTCCTTGAGCAGGGTCTTGCACGCGAGACGGTTGCGGCCGTTGATGCGCATGGCGTCCGAACCGCACACGCCGTGCGCGCACGAGCGGCGGAAGGACAGCGAGCCGTCCAGCTCCCACTTGACCTTGTGCAGGGCGTCCAGCACACGGTCCGTGCCGTACATGGTCAGTGGCCACTCGTCCCAGTGCGCCTCGGAGTCGAACTCGGGGTTGTAGCGGCGCACCTTGAGCACGATGTCGTACGTGGGGATGGCCTCTTCGCCCTCGGCAGCGGGCTGCTGAGCGTCCTTGTTCTGGTTCTCGGTGACTGCAGTGGACATCAGTACTTACGCTCCATCGGCTCGTAGCGGGTCATGATCACCGGCTTGGTCTCCTGCCGGATCCCCGCGGTGGGGGAGGAGGGGTCCTCGTAGACCATCGAGTGGACCATGAAGTTCTCGTCGTCCCGGTTCGGGAAGTCCTCGCGGAAGTGGCCGCCGCGGGACTCGTCACGGTGCAGGGCCGCCACGGACATCACCTTGGCGAGCTCGAGCAGGAAGCCCAGCTCCACGGCTTCGAGCAGGTCCAGGTTGAAGCGCTTGCCCTGGTCCTGGATCGAGATGCTGGCGTAGCGCTCCTCGAGGGCCGCGATGTCGTCCAGGGCCTTCTGGATGGTCTCCGCGGTGCGGAACACCTGCATGTTGAGGTCCATGGTGTCCTGCAGGTCCTTGCGGATCGCGGCCACCTTCTCGTTGCCGTGCGGGCTGCGCGCGTTGTCGAGCAGCGCCTCGGTGCGCTTGGTGGCGTCGTCCGGGACGGGCAGGAACTCGGCATCGCGGGCGTACTCGGCAGCGAAGGTGCCGGCGCGCTTGCCGAACACGTTGATGTCCAACAGGGAGTTGGTGCCCAGGCGGTTGGAGCCGTGCACAGACACGCAGGCCACCTCACCAGCCGCGTACAGGCCCGGAACGGTGGTCTCGGAGTCCTGGAAGACCTCGCCCTTGATGTCCGTGGGGATCCCGCCCATGCAGTAGTGGGCGGTCGGGAACACGGGGACGGGCTCCGTGTAGGGCTCCACGCCTAGGTAGGTGCGGGCGAACTCCGTGATGTCCGGCAGCTTGGCGTCGATGTGCGCCGGCTCCAGGTGCGTGAGGTCCAGCAGCACGTAGTCCTTGTTGGGGCCGCAGCCGCGGCCCTCGCGCACCTCGTTGGCCATGGAGCGCGCCACGATGTCCCGGGGGGCGAGATCCTTGATGGTCGGGGCGTAGCGCTCCATGAAGCGCTCGCCGTCCGCGTTGCGCAGGATGCCGCCCTCACCGCGGGCCGCCTCGGAGACGAGGATGCCGAGCCCAGCGAGGCCCGTGGGGTGGAACTGCACGAACTCCATGTCTTCCAGCGGCAGGCCGTTGCGGAACGCGATCGCCATGCCGTCACCCGTGAGGGTGTGGGCATTGGAGGTGGTCTTGAAGACCTTGCCGGCACCGCCGGAGGCGAAGACCACGGACTTGGCCTGGAACACGTGCAGCTCGCCGGTCGCGAGTTCGTAGGAGACCACGCCTGCGGGGCGGCGGCCCTCCGGGGTGTCCACCATGATCAGGTCCAGGACGTAGAACTCGTTGTAGAACTCCACGTTGTGCTTGATGCACGTCTGGTACAGGGTCTGCAGGATCATGTGGCCCGTGCGGTCCGCGGCGTAGCAGGCGCGGCGCACCGGGGACTTGCCGTGGTCACGGGTGTGCCCGCCGAAACGGCGCTGGTCGATCTTGCCCTCGGGGGTACGGTTGAAGGGCAGTCCCATGTGCTCCAGGTCCAGCACCGCGTCGATGGCTTCCTTGGCCATGACCTCCGCGGCGTCCTGGTCCACCAGGTAGTCGCCACCCTTGACGGTGTCGAACGTGTGCCACTCCCAGTTGTCTTCCTCGACGTTGGCGAGGGCGGCGCACATGCCGCCCTGAGCGGCACCCGTGTGGGAACGGGTGGGGTAGAGCTTGGTTAGCACGGCAGTGCGCGCTCGCTGACCGGACTCAATGGCGGCACGCATGCCGGCGCCACCGGCGCCGACGATTACCACATCGTACTTGTGAACCTGCATACCAGATGTTCTTTCTACGTGGGTGAGGGTGAGAAGTGCGGGGCCCGGCACCGGGCCGGGACGACCGTGACCGGTGGCCCCGCGAGGGGCGCCACCGGTCACCGGGTCACTGTGCGGGGCAGAAGGAGGCCAGCAGGGACGGGTCCGCACCGGCGGGGCACGGCTCGAAGGTGAAGATCACCATGGTGCCCAGAAGGATCACGAACGCGGAGGCCACGAAGAGCAGCACCTTGAGCCAGAAGCGCGTGGTGCTGCGCCCGGCGTAGTCGTCGATGATCGTGCGGATGCCGTTGGTGCCGTGCAGCATGGCGAGCCACAGCAGCAGGAGGTCCCACACCTGCCAGAACGGGTTGGCCCACTTGCCGCCCACGAAGCCGAAGTCGATGGCGTGGACGCCCTCGCCGACCATGAGGTTGACAAAGAGGTGGCCGAAGACGAGGACGACGAGCACGACGCCGGACATGCGCATGAACAGCCACGCGAACATCTCGAAGCTGCTGCGGGAGGAGCTGGCGCGGTTGTACTTCACGCCGTCGACCTCGAGGTCCCGGCTGCGAGGGACCTGGATCTTGGTCTTGAGAGGAGTGCTCACGGTATCAACCCCCGAAAACGTGCGACAGGTGACGGATAAGGAACGGGATCATCACGATGACCCACAGGGCGATGACGCCCCAGAGCAGGCCCTTCTGGTTCTTGGTCCCGCCCTTCCAGAAGTCGATCAGGATGATGCGCAGGCCGTTGAAGGCGTGGTACACGATGGCGGCCACAAGGCCCGCCTCGCCCAGACCCATTACGGGGTTCTTGTACGTGGCCATCACTGCGTTGTAGGCCTCGGGGGAGACACGCACGAGGGCGGTGTCGAGGACGTGGACCAACAAGAAGAAGAAGATGGCCACGCCGGTGATTCGGTGGGCAACCCAGGACCACATGCCGTACTGGCCGCGGTAAAGGGTGCCCCTGGATGAGTTCGCCACGGAATGTCCTCCCTGTGTCGCTCGTCGTCGTGCGCACTGAAAGTGGTGGAAGCGGCAGCGTTCTCGCGCTCGTGCACGGCGACGGCGGAGCCCTGGCTGGCTCTGTCATGGATGATGCGGTAGTTCTCAGCAAAGATACCAGCCCCGCGCACGGTGACTGACAACGTGTCTGCAAGCGTGACCCGCGCCGTGACGGGGAATTACGGCACTCGGACGTGTCCGAATCGGGATCGAGCAGGGGTTCCCGCGACTGGCTGCCGGGCCACCCTCCCGGGGCGTCACACAGCCGGGTTCCGGTGCTGCTGAGGGGGCGGCCCGTACACTGTCGGTCGTGACTTCGCCATTGCAACGATTCCATCCGTTCATCCCCGCGGGCGGGGTGGGCTCTCGGCTGTGGCCGCTCTCCCGAGCGGACGCGCCCAAGTTCCTGCTGGACCTCACCGGTTCCGGCTCGTCGCTGCTGCGCGCCACCTACGACCGGCTCGAGGGCCTGTCCGCCGGCCCGCTGATGGTGGTCACCGGACGCTCGCACGCGGGGGCGGTGCAGGAGCAGCTCCCGGAGCTCTCCGCCACCGACCTCGTGCTCGAGCCCTCCCCCAAGGACTCCGCCGCGGCGATCGGCCTGGCGTGCACGCTCATCGAGCGGCGGGACCCCACCGCGATCATCGGCTCGTTCGCCGCGGACCACGTGGTGGAGCCCGCGCAGGCCTTCCAGGACGTGGTGCGCGAGGCCATCCAGGCCGCGGACACGGGGCGGATCGTGACGATCGGCATCACGCCGTCGTCCCCTGCCACCGGGTTCGGCTACATCAAGGCGGGGCGCTCCCTGGGCCTCGAGCAGGCCCCCCACGCGCTCACGGTCGAGCAGTTCGTGGAGAAGCCGGACGAGGAGACCGCCCGGCAGTACGTGGCCAGCGGGCGCTACACGTGGAACGCGGGGATGTTCGTCGCGCCCGTGGGACTGATGCTGGACTACCTGCGGCGCAGCGAGCCGGAGCTCGCGAAGGGCCTGGACCGGATAGCGGACGCGTGGGAGACCACCGAGCGCGACGCCGTCGTGGACGAGGTGTGGCCCACCCTCACCAAGACCGCGATCGACTACGCGGTGGCCGAGCCCGCCGCGGCGGCCGGGGACGTGGCCATGGTCCCCGGCGACTTCACGTGGGAGGACGTGGGGGACTTCGCGGCGATCAACCGGCTGAACAAGGTGGACCCGCAGACGGACTCCCAGGTCTCGATCCTGGGAAGCAACAAGCGAGTGCTCGCGGACGAGTCCTCCGGCATCGTCGTCTCGGACACCGCCCGGCTGATCGCGCTGATCGGGGTGGACGACATCGTGGTCGTGGACACCCCCGACGCCCTGCTGGTCACCACGGCTGAGCACGCCCAGCGCGTGAAGAACGCGGTGGACTCCCTCAAGCGCAACGGGGACACGGACGTCCTGTGACCCGTTCCCCGCGGCGCGGGGCGTGGCGGCGCGTGCGGTAGAGCCCCGGCGGTAACCTGAGAGCCATGTTGGATCTGCCACTGCCGAACGCCGACGACATCGGCCAGCCTCCCGCCATCGGACCCTTGCTCTCGCACTACTTCCCGGACCTGGTCCGCTTCCGCCGCGACATCCACCGGCACCCGGAGCTGTCCTACGAGGAGTACCGCACCACGGAGCGGATCGTCCACGCGCTGGAGGCCTCGGGGCTGCGCCCTGTGCGCTTCGAGCGCACGGGGTGTTACGTGGACATCGGCCGTGGTCCGGTCATGGTGGGGCTGCGGGCGGACATCGACGCCCTGCCCATCCTCGAGGAGACGGGGCTGGACTACGCCTCGATCAACGAGGGCGTGATGCACGCGTGCGGCCACGACATCCACACCACGGTGATGCTCGGCGCCGCCCGTGTGCTCGCGGACCTGCATCGCTCCTCGCCGTTCGCCGGCGCCGTCCGCGTGGTCTTCCAGCCCGCGGAGGAGAAGCTGCCCGGCGGTGCGCTGAGCATCATCAAGCAGAACGTGCTGGCCGGGGTGCCGCGGATGTTCGCGCTGCACTGCGAGCCCAAGGTGGACGTGGGCAGCGTGGGCACCCGGATCGGCGCCATTACCTCGGCCTCCGACACCATCCGGATCGAGCTCTCCGGGCGCGGCGGGCACACCTCCCGTCCGCACCTGACCGAAGACCTCGTCTACGCGATGAGCCAGATCGCGATCGACGTGCCGGCCGTCCTCTCGCGCCGTGTGGACGTGCGCTCCGGGGTGGCGGTGGTGTGGGGGCAGATCCACGCCGGCGTGGCGCCCAACGCGATCCCCATGAGCGGCTTCATGGCCGGGACCATGCGCTGCCTGGACGCGGACGCGTGGTACCGGGCGGGCGAGATGCTGGACGAGGTCGTGGGACAGGTGGCCGCGCCCTACGGGGTGAACGTGGACCTCGAGCACATCCGTGGCGTCCCACCGGTGGTCAACGGGGAGACCGAGACCACCCTGCTGGAGATCTCGGCCCGCGCCGAGCTGGGGGAGGAGAGCATCCTGCTGGTCGAGCAGTCCATGGGCGGGGAGGACTTCGCCTGGTTCCTGCAGCACGTGCCGGGCGCCATGATGCGCCTGGGCACGCGCGAGCCGGGTGGGCGCACCTTCGACCTGCACCAGTCCGACTACGCCCCCCAGGAGGAGGCCATCCGCTGCGGCGTCCAGGTCATGGCCTCCACCGCGCTGCGGGCCCTGCGCCTGAGGGTGCGCGAACTCGCGGATGCGACACTGCCGCCGGAGGGCACGGAGGGCGCAGAGGTTTGACACGCCCGGGGTGAGGGCATTCACGGGGTTCTCCGGGGCTACACTGAGCAGACTCACGAGCCGCCTGCGCCGCCCCGCGAGCGCACGGCGTCCCCCAGCCCCACCGACCGGAGGACCCCCATGACCACTCGACGTTTCCGCGCTCTCGGCGCGCTCGGACTGGCCGGGGTCACCGGCCTGGTCCTCGCCGGCTGCGGCTCCGCCCCGGACAGCTCGGGTGGGTCCAGCCAGCAGGCCTCCGACTTCAAGGGCTGCATCGTCTCCGACGACGGCGGGTTCCAGGACCGCTCCTTCAACCAGAGCTCCTACGAGGGCCTCAAGGCAGCTGAGGAGCACAAGGGAATCCAGGTCAGCCAGGCGGAGTCCCAGTCCGAGACGGAGTTCGAGCCCAATCTCACCTCCATGACGCAGCAGGGCTGCAACCTGACGGTCTCCGTGGGCTTCCTGCTCGCGGACACCACCAAGAAGGTTGCCGCCGCGAACCCGGACAAGCACTTCGCAATCGTGGACGACAACTCGATCACGGCGGACAACGTCAAGCCCATCGTCTACAACACCGCCGAGGCCGCGTTCCTGGCCGGGTACCTGGCCGCGGGGACCACGCAGACCGGCAAGGTGGCCACGTACGGGGGCATGGACATCCCCACCGTGACTGTGTTCATGGACGGCTTCGCGGACGGCGTGAAGTACTACAACGAGAAGAACAAGAAGGACGTCAAGGTCCTGGGCTGGAACAAGGACTCGCAGAACGGCACGTTCCTGAGCTCCTTCCAGGACTCGTCCAAGGCGAAGACCGTCACTCAGAACCTCATCGGGGACGGCGCGGACGTGGTGCTGCCCGTGGCTGGACAGGCTGCGCAGGGAACGGTAGACGCGGTGTCCGAGGCGAACAAGGGCGGCGACGAGGTGCGCCTGATCTGGCCGGACACCGACGGCTACGAGTCCCTGGATTCCGGCAAGGAGTACGTGCTGACGTCGGTGCTCAAGGAGATGTCGAAGTCTGTGGAGGATGTCGTGACGCAGGCGGCGGACGGCACCTTTGACCACACCCAGTACGTGGGCACGCTGGAGAACGGCGGCGTGGGCCTGGCTCCCTACCACGACCAGGAGGACGCGGTGGGCGAGGACCTCGACAAGCAGGTCCAGCAGCTGAAGCAGGACGTCATCGACGGCAAGGTCACGGTCGAGTCCAAGAGCGCGCCGAAGCCCTGACCGATCACTCCCGGCAGGAGCCGACACGTGCAGCTGACACTGAACGAGGTCACCAAGAAGTTCGGTGACTTCACCGCCAACGACCGGGTGAGCCTCACGGTGGAACCCCACCAGATCCACTGCCTTCTCGGTGAGAACGGCGCGGGCAAGTCCACCCTCATGAACGTCCTCTACGGGCTGTACGAGCCCACGTCCGGGGCCGTCGAGATCGACGGCGAACCCGTCCGCTTCAGCGGCCCCGGGGATGCCATGGCGGCTGGGATCGGCATGGTGCACCAGCACTTCATGCTGGTCCCGGTGTTCACCGTGGCCGAGAACGTGGCGCTGGGCCACGAGAGCACCCGCGGGGCGTCCCTGGACCTGGAGAGCACACGGGCCAGGATCCGGGAGATCTCCGAGCGCTACGGCTTCGCGGTGGACCCCGATGCCGTGGTGGAGGACTTGCCGGTGGGTGTCCAGCAACGCGTGGAGATCATCAAAGCGCTGGTGCGCGACGCCGAGGTGCTGATCCTGGACGAGCCCACCGCCGTGCTGACCCCGCGCGAGACGGACGAGCTGCTCGAGATCATGCGCCAGCTGCGGGAGAGCGGCACCTCGATCGTCTTCATCTCCCACAAGCTGCGGGAGGTGCGCGCCGTCTCGGACGTGATCACCGTGATCCGTCGCGGCCGCGTGGTCGCGCAGGTGGGCCCGGAGACCTCCACGGACGAGCTCGCCGCCCTGATGGTGGGCCGGGACGTCAGCCTGACCGTGGCCAAGAAGCCCGCCCGGGGCGGCGGCGCCGCACTGGAGGTGCGCGGCCTCACCGTGGTGGGGGACAACGGCGTCGTGCTGCTGGACGGTGTGGACCTCGACGTCGCACCCGGCGAGATCCTGGCGGTGGCCGGCGTGCAGGGCAACGGGCAGACCGAGCTGACGCAGGCGCTCGTGGGTCTCGAGGAGCGGGTGAGCGGTTCAGCGCGGCTGGAGGGAAGGGAGCTCGTGGGGCTCGGCACACGGGAGGTGCTCGGGTTCGGCGTGGGCTTCGTGCCGGAGGACCGGTCCACGGACGGTCTCGTGGGGACCTTCTCCGTGGCCGAGAACCTCGTGCTCGACAGGTATCGGGACCGGGAGTTCTCCCGGGGTCCGTCCCTGCGTCTCGGAGCGATCACGGATCACGCCGGCGCACAGGTGGCCGAGTACGACATCCGCACCGGCTCGGTTGACTCCGCAGTGGCCACGCTGTCCGGGGGCAACCAGCAGAAGGTGGTCATCGCCCGCGAGCTCGGGCGCCCGCTCAGTCTGTTCGTGGCCTCCCAGCCCACCCGTGGCGTGGACGTGGGTTCGATCGAGTTCATCCACCGCCGGATCGTGGCCGAGCGCGACACCGGCACCGCCGTGCTGATCGTGTCCACCGAGCTGGATGAGGTCTACGCCCTCGCAGACCGGATCGCCGTCCTCTTCCACGGCCGTCTCATGGGCATCGTGGGCCCGGACACCCCGCGCGAGGCACTGGGCCGGATGATGGCGGGCGAGCCCGCGGTGGCGGTGGTGCCGCCCGTGCCATGGGATTACTCGCAGCAGCCCTCGCCGAGCGAGCAGGACAACGGCGCGGTTGTCCGCAGTGCCGACGCCGCGCGACCCGGATCCGCGGCGACCGACCGACCCGAGGGGAACCCCACCGCATGAGCGCCTCCACCGCACCGGCACCCACGGAGCAGGTCTCCGCGCCACCACCTACCGAGCTCTCCGCGGACGGGCAGCGCAGGACGCTGCTGGGCTCCACGCTGCAGTCCGTGCTCGCCGTGGTCACCGCCCTGCTGCTGGGCGGGCTGCTGGTCGCCGTCACGGACGAGAAGGTCCGCCACACCGCCGGGTACTTCTTTGCCCGCCCGGGGGACACGTTCGCCGCGATGTGGCGAGCGGCGTCCAGCGCGTACGTGGCGATGTTCCACGGGGCCGTCTACAACCCGTCCGGCGCGGGACTCTCGGGAAAGCTCTACCCCCTCACCGAGACCCTGACCGTGGCCACACCCCTGATCCTTGCGGGCCTGGGCGTGGCACTCGCGTTCCGGGCGGGGCTGTTCAACATCGGTGCCCAGGGACAGATCCTCGTGGGGGCCACCCTCGCGGCCTGGGTCGGGTTCTCGTGGCACCTGCCCGCCGGCGTGCACCTGCTGGCCGTGCTCGCTGCGGGCGCGCTGGGCGGCGCGGTGTGGGGAGGCATCGTCGGCCTCCTCAAGGCCAGGACCGGCGCGCACGAGGTCATCCTCACCATCATGCTCAACTACGTGGCACTGAACCTGGTCGCGTGGCTGCTCACGCTGCCGGGCTTCCAGCGCGAGGGCTCCTCGAACCCCATCAGCCCGGCCGTCGACGAGAATGCGATGTTCCCCAAGCTGCTGGGGGAGCACTTTCGGCTGCACTGGGGCTTCGTGGTGGCCGTGCTCGCCTCGGTGGCCGTCGCATGGCTGCTCAACCGCTCCACGGTGGGTTTCGAGCTGCGCGCGGTAGGAGCCAACCCGCGCGCCGCGCGGACCGCGGGGATCTCGGTGACGCGCGGCTTCGTCGTCGTGATGCTGCTCGCCGGAATGCTCGCCGGACTCGCGGGCACGGCCCAGATCTCCGGGACGGAGCACTCGCTGACCTCCGGGGTCGCGGCGTCCTTCGGCTTCGACGCCATCACCGTGGCGCTGCTCGGGCGCTCCACGCCGTGGGGCACGTTCTTCGCAGGCATCCTCTACGGGGCGTTCCGCGCCGGGGGTGTGACCATGCAGTCGATGACGGGCACGAACATCGACATCGTGCTCGTCGTGCAGTCCCTCATCGTGCTGTTCGTGGCACTGCCGCCGCTGCTCACGCTCGCCACCCGCCGTCGCCGCATCCAGGAGGTTGCCGCGTGAGCTCCGCCCTCACCACCCCGGCTCCCCGACCGCAGCGTCGGGACACGGTTCCGGAGACCGAACTCGCCACCGCGGCCGCCAACCGCGCGGTGGGTGTGCGGACCCTGCGGCCCGCTCTCGGCTTGGGCGTCCTCGCGCTGCTCGCCCTGCTGGTCTTTGCGCTGGGCGCCTCCGGGCAGGCGGTGCAGTTCCGCCTCTCCGAGGATGACGACGCCGTCCGGCTGCCCGATCTCTGCGTGCCCTCCGCGCCCTGGGGGTGGTTCGTGGCTGTCGCGCTCGCGGTGCTCGCGGTCTGGGCCGCCGTCCGGGCCCGGAAACTGCCACGCTGGGCTGCCGTGCTGGCAGGGTTCCTGTTCGTGACCGGCTTCCTCGTGTGGGTCGTGGCCACCGCGCGCACTCCCAGCCTCTCGGTGACGGCGCTGCTCGCGGGCTCGGTGGCGCTGGCCACCCCGCTGGTCTTCGGGTCGCTGGGCGGGCTGCTGTGCGAGCGCTCCGGGGTGGTGAACATTGCGATCGAGGCGCAGCTGCTGTTCGGCGCGTTCGCCGCGGCGGTCGCGGGCACCCTGGCCGGAAGCGCGTGGGTGGGCCTGCTCGCGGCGGTGCTCGGCTCCGTGCTGGTCTCCGCCGTGCTGGCACTGTTCGCGATCCGCTTCCGGGTGAACCAGGTGATCGTGGGCGTGGTGCTCAACGTGCTGGTCTCGGGCTTGACCGGCTTCCTTTTCGCCACCGTGCTGGAGCCCAACGCCGCGGTGTTCAACGCTCCCGAGCGGCTGCCACTCGTGCGGATCCCGCTGCTCGCAGAGATCCCCGTGATCGGCCCGGTGCTCTTTGACCAGTCGGTGATCGGCTACCTCATGTACCTCGCGGTGGCCGTGGTGTGGTTTGCGCTCTACCGCACCCGCTGGGGGCTGCGCACCCGCGCCGTGGGGGAGCACCCCAAGGCCGCGGACACCCTGGGCGTGTCCGTCAACGCGCTGCGCGTGCGCAACGTGCTGCTGGGCGGCGCGGTGGCAGGCATCGGCGGCGCGTTCTACACGCTCGTCTCGGTCTCGGCGTTCACCCGGGACATGACCGCCGGTGCCGGGTACATCGCGCTGGCCGCACTGATCTTCGGGCGCTGGAACCCCGTGGGTGCGCTGCTGGCGTCCCTGCTGTTCGGCTTCGCGTCCAACCTGGAGTCCATCCTCTCGTTCCTCGGGACGCCGGTCCCCAGCCAGTTCCTGGCCATGCTGCCGTACGTGGTCACGATCCTCGCCGTCGCCGGGCTCGCGGGCCGCTCGCGAGGACCCGCGGCTTCCGGAGAGCCCTACACCAAGGAATGACGATGCCGCCAGCTCACGGCGGCCACGAGACAGGAGCACCCATGCAGGACGCACACGCCCACGCACCCGTGGACGGGACCACCTGGCAGGAGCTGCAGCGCGCGGCCACCGAGGCCCTCGCCCACTCCTACTCGCCCTACTCGAACTTCCCCGTGGGAGCGGCTGCGCTCGTCTCCGACGGGAGGGTGGTGACCGGGGCCAACATCGAGAACGCCTCCTACGGAGTGACCCTGTGCGCCGAGTGCTCGCTGGTGAGCGCGCTGCACATGTCAGGTGGCGGGTCCCTCGTGGCGTTCGTGTGCGTGGACGGCAACGGGGACGTCCTGATGCCCTGCGGGCGCTGCCGCCAGCTGCTCTACGAGCACCGCGCGCAGGACATGCAGCTACTCACCGTCAGCGGTGTCCGCTCCATGGACGAGGTGCTGCCGGACGCGTTCGGGCCGCAGAACCTCTGACGGTCCTGCCGGGCCGCCATCGATCCCTGCCCCGCCCGTCTCCTTGGGCCATGGGCTCCGAGCTGCGCGAGCAGGATGGACACGGGGACGCGGCGGACGAGGCTTCGGCGCGGGCCACGGCGGTGCGCGCGGGGACTCCCGGTGTCACGGGTCCAGGCTCCGCCAGGGACGCCCCGCATATACTTTGGACGAGAAACCACGCCAGGCTCTGAAGGGAAACGATCACGTGGGTTTGAGAGATTTGTTCCGCGGCAACAAGAACACCAACCCGGCCCCGCAGCCGTCGCCCGGCCCGCAGCCGACCCTCCCCGCGGTGGAGCGGCCTGCGCAGCCGAACGCCCCCGAGTCGGCCGCTGCGAAGCAGGAGAGCACCCGGCGTCGGCCCGAGACCCAGGCGGCGCCCCTGCCCGAGAGCGGTGCACTGCGCAACCTCGTGGAGCTGCTGCTCTCCCGCGGCGCGGACCGCGCACGGCTCACGCTCGTGCAGTCCGGCAACATCATGACGCACCAGACCCGGCAGGCCGTCGGTGAGGCGCAGGACGAGGTGGAGAACGGCACGGTGGACCAGGGTTCGCCGCTGTTCGACGACGTCGCGGACCTCTACACCCAGGCCATGAGCACCCCCGTGGGCCCGTGGCGGCAGCTGGACATCGCGGCGTCCGCCCCGAACGAGGGCCGGCGTGAGATCACGGTGTCCTACGACTTCCCCAACGGCGAGTCCCGCGTGGAGCGCTACAGCCACGGTGCCGTCAGCCACGGCGCCATCGCGGGTCCCGGTGCGGACGCCGGCGCGCATCGCGACGTGGTAGACCACGCCTCCCAGGGCGGCGTCGCCGAGGAACCCACCGGTGGCCTCCCCGAGGACGCCCGGCACGACGTCACGTCCACGGACCGCGCCGACGGCGCGGGTGCCGTGACGCCCGGCGAGGCCGAGCTCGACGGCCAGGACGACGCCGTGCGCGTGGTCGACAACGGTGTGGCCCAGCCCGCCGAGGACGGCGACGTCGTGGCGGCCGGCGAGCACCCGGCACCGCTGGTCACGAACGCACCGACCGCGCAGGACACCACGGCAGGGGACCCCCTGGCCGAGGACGCCGCGGCCGCTGACGCCGCCCGCGCCGAGGGCCTCGACGCCCAGGACGGCCGGGACGCCGAGGACGTGGCGCCCGAGACCGGCGTGGCCGACGAGGACCCGTTCACCGCGCCCGCCGTGGACGCCCAGGACGAGGTGGTCACGGACGGGACCGCCCAGACGCTGACCAGCACCGAGGGGGAGGAGCTCACCGAGCAGAACCTCTCCGGCCAGAACCTCCCCGAGCAGGGCGTCTCCGAGCAGGGCGTGGCACTGGATGAGCAAAAGCTCCCGACGACCGCCACGGCGGCCGCGGAGGAGAGCACCGCCACCGGTTCCGAGGACCTGCCCGCCCACGTGGACGAGTCGGCGTTCGGCACCGAGACGAGCGACCCGCTGGTCCCGGGTGCCGCGACCGACGCGGACGAGGACCCCGAAGGGGCGCCGCAGCTCGCGGCCGCCACGGACGTGTCCCCGTCCTACCGGGGCTCGCAGGAGCAGGGCGTGGACATGTCCGCGCTGGCTCCGGGCAACCTCACCCTCACCACCGGGGACGTGCTCGCCCGCCTCGCCGAGGCGCAGCGGCACCTCTTCGGCTCCGAGGGCACGGCCCGCGAGGTCTCCACAGTGCTGATCCGCGTGCGCGCGCTCGGCACGTACTACGACGCCCTGACCCACGTGCGCCTGAACGGCTTCTGGGACCAGCGCCCCACGTTCGATCTGGTGCCCGAGGACCTGCTGAAGGTCCAGGAGCTCAAGGACGACTCCTACGTGGAGGGCTCCGGTGCACCGCTGGCTATGATGTTCCGCTTCCGGCCGGGCCTGCCCCCGGAGGTCACGTTCGACTACTCGGACGAGGAGGCATTCGTGCGCTACGAGCAGCGGCTGCCGGGGCAGAACTACCTGGAGGAGCTGCGGATGTACCCGCGCACCGGCTCCAACATCCCGCAGCACGTCAACGAGGCGCTGCAGGACTGGAACTACTGAGCATGAGCACACGAGAGTCCCCCGAGGGCCCCGTCCGCACTGCGGGCGGGGCCCTCGGGCCACGTCCCCGGATCTGCCTGCACGACCACCTGGACGGGGGAGTGCGCCCGGCCACGGTCCTCGACCTCGCCCGCGAGGCGGGCCACGAGCTGCCCGCCTCCGACGCCGAGTCCCTGGGCCGGTGGTTCCGTGATAGCGCGAACTCCGGCAGCCTGGTGCGCTACCTGGAGACCTTCGAGCACACGGTGGCCGTGATGCAGACCGCGGACGCCCTGCGCCGCGTGGCCCGCGAGTACACGCAGGCCTGCGTGGCGGACGGGCTCGTCCACGCCGAGGTGCGGTGGGCGCCGGAGCAGCACGTCGCGGGCGGGCTCACGCTCGACGCCGCGGTGGACGCCGTGCAGCAGGGACTGGCCGAGGGCGTCGAGGAGGTCCGCGCCGCCGGGGGCCACCTCTCGGTGGTCCAGATCCTGTGCGCGATGCGCCACCTGGAGCGCTCCACCGAGATCGCCGAGCTCGTGGTGCGCCGGGTCCGCGGCGAGGATGCCCTCGTCGGCGGCGCCGCGGGAGCGGCCGCCGAGCAGCTGACGCCCCAGGAGCTCCCGACGGCGACGTCGCCCGGCCGGGTTCCCGGGGAGCCGGAGCCCGGAGCGGTGGTCGCCTTCGACCTCGCTGGCCCCGAGGCGGGCTTCCCCGCCTCGGCCCACCGCGAGGCCCTCGACCTGCTGGCCGCGCACCGGATCCCGGTGACGCTGCACGCGGGCGAGGCGGACGGCGCGGCGTCCATGGCGGATGCCCTGCTGGTGGGGCGCGCCCTGCGCCTGGGCCACGGCGTGCGGCTGCTGGACGAGGACCCGGAAGGCACGTCCCCGCTGGCGGCCTGGATCCGGGACCGGCAGGTCGCGCTGGAGGTCTGCCCGTGCTCCAACCTGCAGACCGGCGCGAGCAGCGCGTGGGGCGAGGGCATTGCCGAGCACCCGGTCACACGGCTGCTGCGGGGCGGTTTCGCGGTCACCATCTCCCCGGACAACCGGCTGATGAGCGACACCTCGCTCGGCCACGAGCTCGAGCAGCTGCGCACCAGTGCGGGTTGGTCGGACGAGGATGTCGTGGTGGTCCAGCGCAACGCGGCTCGCGCGGCGTTCGTGCCCCGCAAGTACCAGTTGTGGCTCGAGGAGCAGGTCACGGAGGAGCGGGCGTGAACGGCGAGGACGGGACGGCACCCGGGCAGGAGTTCGAGCGGCTGCTCGCCGTCATGGACCGGCTGCGGTCCCCGGGCGGCTGCCCGTGGGACGCCGCCCAGACGCACGAGTCGCTG
This sequence comes from Kocuria sp. UBA5001, assembly GCF_002398425.1. Lineage (NCBI taxonomy): Bacteria > Bacillati > Actinomycetota > Actinomycetes > Micrococcales > Micrococcaceae > Kocuria > Kocuria sp. UBA5001. The sequence continues at coordinate 261,276 of NZ_DGYR01000001.1, read as the reverse complement.
CTGCGCTACCTCGTGGAGGAGGCGTACGAGGTCGTCGAGGCGGTCGAGACGCTTGAACCCTCCCGGCGGCGCCGTGACGAGCTCGTCGAGGAGCTCGGGGACGTGCTGCTGCAGGTGGTCTTCCACGCGCGGATCGGCCAGGAGCACACCGGTGAGGAGCACTTCGACGTCTCGGACGTGATCGACGCGGTGACCGCCAAGCTCGTCCGCCGTCACCCCCACGTCTTTCCGGGGAACGACGCCGCCGAGGGGCAGCCCGCGGCCGGCAACGCGGCGACGTCGTCCGCGGTCGAGGCCACGTCCTCCGCGAACGGCGCGGCTGCGGCGTCGTTCGCCACCGGCGCGGGCACCGCGTCCCGGGGCACTGCAACTCCGGACGGAGCCACCCCGGACAGCGCGACCCCGAACACCGCAGCGCCCGACAGCGCGGAGCTCTCCGCGCGCTGGGACGCCGTGAAGCGGGACGAGAAGCCCCACCGCACCCGGATCTTCGACGGCATCCCGCCGGCGCTGCCCGCGCTGGCCTACGGCGAGAAGGCATTCTCCAAGGCGAGGCGCCACGCCGTCGCCGGTGTGGCCGTCGCGCAGGCCGAGCCGACCGCCGAGGAACGGGAGGCGGGGGAGCGCGAACTCGGAGACCACCTGCTCGCGCTGCTGGAGTCGAGCTCGGCGCGCGGGCTCGACGCCGAGCGCGCGCTGCGCCAGGCGGTGCGGCGCTTCGTGCGCGAGAACGACGGGCCCGTGGCTCGCTGAGAAGGCGGGCCGAGAACCGGTGGCCCCGCCGGATCGCACTGACCCGGTGCCCTCGGTAGGCTGGAGGGTGGGGCGCAGACCGTCCCACGGGTCGACGACCGACAAGGAGATTTTCATGGCAATGATCATTGCGCTGCAAGCACGCCAGATCCTGGATTCCCGCGGCAACCCCACGGTCGAGGTGGAGGCGCTTCTCGAGGACGGCAGCTTCGGACGCGCGGCCGTTCCGTCCGGTGCCTCGACCGGCGAGTTTGAGGCCGTCGAACGCCGTGACGGGGACAAGAAGGTCTACCAGGGCAAGGGCGTGCTGGACGCCGTCCACGCCGTGGACGAGGAGCTGGAGCAGGCGGTCGTGGGCCTGGACGCCTCGGACCAGCGGGCCGTGGACCAGGCCATGCTGGAGCTCGACGGCACCGACAACAAGGCCAAGCTGGGCGCCAACGCGATCCTGGGCGCCTCCATGGCCATTGCCCGCGCCGCCGCGAGCTCCGCCGACCTCGAGCTCTACAAGTATCTGGGCGGGCCCAACGCCCACGTGCTGCCCGTGCCCATGATGAACATCCTCAACGGCGGCTCCCACGCGGACTCCAACGTGGACATCCAGGAGTTCATGATCGCGCCGATCGGTGCGCCCACGTTCTCCGAGGCCCTGCGCTGGGGTGTGGAGGTCTACCACAGCCTCAAGTCCGTGCTGAAGGACCGCGGCCTGTCCACCGGTCTGGGCGACGAGGGCGGCTTCGCGCCGAACCTCGAGTCCAACGCCGCCGCGCTGGACCTGATCCTCGAGGCCGTCAAGAAGGCCGGCTACACGCCGGGCAAGGACATCGCGCTCGCGCTGGACGTGGCGTCCTCCGAGTTCTTCGAGAAGGGCTCGTACTCCTTCGAGGGCCAGAAGCGCTCGGCCGAGCAGATGTCCGCGTACTACGCGGACCTCGTCGAGAAGTACCCGCTGGTCTCCATCGAGGACCCCCTGGACGAGAACGACTGGGAGGGCTGGGCCACCCTGACCGAGCACATCGGCGAGAAGGTCCAGCTCGTGGGCGACGACCTCTTCGTGACCAACCCCGAGCGCCTGGCCCGCGGCATCGACGAGCACGTGGCCAACGCCCTGCTCGTGAAGGTCAACCAGATCGGCTCGCTCACCGAGACGTTCGACGCCGTGGAGCTGGCCCAGCGCAACGGCTACCGCTGCATGATCTCCCACCGCTCGGGCGAGACCGAGGACACGACCATCGCGGACATCGCCGTGGCCGTGAACGCGGGGCAGATCAAGACCGGCGCTCCCGCCCGGTCCGAGCGCGTGGCCAAGTACAACCAGCTGCTGCGCATCGAGGAGGAGCTGGGCGAGTCCGCCACCTACGCGGGCGCCTCCGCGTTCCCGCGCTTCACCGCGAAGTGAGCCGCGCAGCGGCGTCGCACCCGTGACGTCGCCGGTGCCCACCGACGCGCCGCCCGGTCCCCGTTCGCAGGGGACCGGGCGGCGCTGCGCTGCGGGTAGACTGGCCCAGCACGAAGAGCCCCACCACGTCTTCCCCCGGAGGTGACCGCATGGTCGGTCCAGGCCCGCGGATTCCCCGGCCGGGATCCCTGCGCGACGATGGCGACGAGACTCCGGCACCTCCCGGCGGTTCCCACACCCTCGCGGCGCCCACCCCGGCGCACTCGTTCAACGGTCGTCTGGTGGCGCTGATCGTGGTGGCCACCCTCATCGTCTTCCTGGCCGCGCCCACGGCCAAGATCTTTATCGACCAGCACACGCAGATCTCCGAGCTGCGCAGCAGCATCGCCGAGGAGCAGGACCAGCAGCAGCAGCTCAAGCGCGAGGAGCAGCTGTGGGGGGACGACTCCTACGTGGAGCAGCAGGCCCGGGAGCGGATGTCCTACGTGATGCCGGGGGAGAGCGCCTACGTGGTGGTCGGAGCCCAGCCGGACGTCCACCAGGGCGTGGAGTCCTCCGCCGAGCAGGTCGAGGCGGGCAAGCCCGCGTGGGGTGACGGGCTCTGGCAATCGGTCGTCGACTCCGCTTACCCGCAGCAGGACGTCACCCTCGAACCACGACCCCAGGAGAGCAGCGACAAGTGAGCGACGCCGCACGAGAGCAGGACCGCACCGTCACGGACCAGGACCTCACGGTCGTGGGCCACCAGCTGGGACGGCCCGCACGGGACGTGGTGGAGATTGCCGCGCGCTGCGTGTGCGGCAACCCGCTCGTCGTCGCCACCGCACCCCGGCTGGGCAACGGGACACCCTTCCCCACGGTCTTCTACCTGACCCACCCCGTGGTGACCGCGGCTGTCTCCCGGCTGGAAGCGGAGGGTGCCATGTACGCCATGTCGGAGCGCGTGGCCGAGGATCCCGAGCTCACCGAGCGCTACCGGGAGGCTCACGAGCACTACCTGGCCCAGCGCCGTCGTATCGGGGAGCTCGCCGGCACCGGCGAGGTGCCCGAGATCGAGGGGATATCCGCCGGGGGGATGCCCACCCGCGTGAAGTGCCTCCACGTGCTCGTGGGACACAGCCTGGCCGCGGGCCCCGGGGTGAACCCCCTGGGGGACGAGACGCTGGAGAGCATCTCCGCCACGTGGACGCCGCAGCGCTGCGCGTGCGACCCCGCTTGGCGCGAGGCCTGAGCGGCCCCCGCGCCGAGCGACTCCGACTCCCCACCCCACGACCAGAGGACCCTTGCTGCCATGCGCGTCGCTGCCATCGACTGCGGTACCAACTCCATCCGTCTGCTCATCGCGGATGCCACCGACGGGCCGCGGTCCACGCTCACGGACGTGGTGCGGGAGATGCGCATCGTCCGGCTGGGACAGGGCGTGGACGCCACCGGCTGGCTCGCGGAGGCCGCGCTGGAGCGCACCTTCGCCGCAGCGGACGAATACGCGGCGCTGATCGCGCAGCACGGGGCGCAGCGCGTGCGCTTCGTGGCCACGTCCGCGACCCGCGACGCAGGCAACCGGGACGTCTTCGTGGCGGGCATCCGCTCCCGCCTGGGAGTCGAGCCGGAGGTCGTGAGTGGTGAGGAGGAGGCGGCGTTGTCCTTCCGCGGTGCCCTCAATGCGGCGTCGTCCCTGGACTCGCGGGACCGCGTGCTCGTGGTGGACCTGGGTGGCGGTTCGACGGAGTGCGTGCTCGGCACGCCCACGGAGGTGCTGGCCGCGAAGAGTGTGGACATCGGCTGTGTGCGCCTCACCGAGCGTCACCTGGGCGGCAACCCTCCCACCGCGGCCCAGCAGGAGCTCGCGCTGCGGGATGTGGACGAGGCCATGGACGTGGTCGCCCGGACCGTGCCGCTGGAGCAGACCACCAAGATCGTGGGCGTGGCAGGGACGGTCACCACGGTCACCGCGGCAGCACTTCGCCTCACGGAGTACGACCCGCAGCGGATCAACGGCACCGAGCTGTCCATCCCGGATGTCGTGCGCGCCTGCCGTGAGCTGACGCAGATGACCCGGGACCAGCGTGCCGCGCTCGGTTTCATGCACGAGGGCCGCGTGGACGTGATCGGTGCCGGGGCTCTCGTGTGGCGTCGGGTGCTCGAGCGCGTCTCGGCCGCCACTGACGGGCGGGTCAGCGCCGTGACGGCGAGTGAGCACGATATTTTGGACGGCATCGCACTGTCCCTGGTCTCCTGACGCGGGCCCCGGTCCACCACGAGCACGAACGGGCGCGGTGCGCCGCACCGCGAGGCAGAACAGAGGGGTCATGATCGGACGCACGAGGACTCGGGCCCTGCTCGCGGCCACTGCGGCGGGCGCGCTGCTCGTCGGGATGACGGCGGTCCCCGCGCTCGGACAGCAGCCCGCGGTGCCCGCCCCGGCGCCGTCGGTGCCCGTGGAGTCGCCCATCGCCCCCGCTCCCACCAACGGCAAGGCCGCCGTGGAGGGCTCGGACATCCAGCAGCGCGAGTACTGGCTGGACGACTACGGCGTGCGGGACGCGTGGAAGTCCGCGACCGGCAAGGGCGTGAAGATCGCCGTGATCGACACCGGTGTGGACGGCTCCCACCAGGACCTCACGGGCTCCGTGGGGGAGGGCACGGACGTCTCCGGCAAGGGGCGGGCGGACGGGCAGCAGGGCCTCGGCGAGGAGCCGGAGCACGGCACGCTGGTGGCCTCCCTCGCGGCGGGCCACGGCCACGGGGAGGACCGCTCGGGCGGCCCCGGGAAACAGCAGGGCATCCTGGGGGTCGCCCCGGACGCCGAGATTCTCCCGGTGTCGATGTGGCTGGGCGCCGAGCAGCCGGGTGTGAAGGACGTCAACGAGCAGATCCCGGACGCCGTCCGGTGGGCCGTGGACCACGGCGCTGACGTCATCAACATGTCTGTGGGCTCCAACGCCACCGCGTGGCCGCAGTCCTGGGACTCCGCGTTCGCGTACGCCGAGGAGAAGAACGTGCTGGTGGTGGCTGCCGCGGGCAACAGGGGCAGCGGACTGACCCAGGTGGGTGCCCCCGCGACGATCCCGGGCGTGCTGTCCGTGGGCGGGGTGGACCGCCAGCGTCAGGCCAGCTGGGACTCCTCCTCCCAGGGCATCTCGATCGGGGTGGCGGGGCCCAGCGAGGACATGGTGGGGGCGATGCCGGGCAACGGCTACGCCGAGTGGTCCGGGACCTCCGCGACCGTTCCGCTGGTCTCCGGGACGGCGGCGCTCATCAAGCAGAGGCACCCGGAGCTCACGGGTGCGCAGATCGCGCAACGGATCGTCAAGACGGCCCACGACGCGGGGGAGAAGGGCAAGGACCCGTTCTACGGCTATGGGATCCTGGACGTCCGCGCGGCGGTGGAGGACGACGTCGAGACCACCGAGGAGAACCCGCTGGGCAGCGTGCAGCACTGGATCGAGCAGAACCGGCCGCACACCGCCTCGCCCGGCGCGAGCGCCTCGGCGAGCGCGGACGAGGGGGACACCGAGCACGTGACGCAGGAGGCCACCCCGCCCGTGGCGCAGAAGCCCCTGAACGAGACCGGTGCGTTGCCCGTGGTGATCCTCGCCTCCTTCGCGGTGGTCGTCAGCGGCCTGACCGTGGCGGCGATCCTGCACATCCGGCGACTCTCGCGCTGAGACGCCGGTGCGCCACCCGCGTGGAGCACCCTCCGGAGCACCCTGCAAGGCCGTCACCGTACGGCAGGGCGTGAGCAAAAGTTCCCGGTGATGAGTAAACTTCCAGGCATGTCTTTCAATCAACTTGCCAAGGACCGTCCGCGCCTTCTCATCGTGGGTGGCGGGTACGTCGGTTTCACCGTCGCGCAGAAGCTGCAGACCCGTATCAAGGAGTCCGGCGGCGTGGTCACCGTGGTGGACCCCAACCCGTACATGACCTACCTTCCCTTCCTCCCCGAGGTCGCGGCCGGGAACATTGAGGCGCGCTCCGCCACGGTTCCCCACCGCCAGAACCTGCGGGACTGCGAGTTGATCGCCGGCCGCGTGGAGAACATCGACCACGCCAACCGCAAGGTCACCATCCGCGGCATCGACGAGGGTCCCGAGTTCGAGCTGCCCTACGACGAGATCGTGGTGGCCGGCGGCTCCAACACCCGCACGTTCCCCATCCCGGGGCTCGCGGAGAAGGCCATCGGCATGAAGACGATCGAAGAGGCCGTCTCCGTGCGCAACTGGATGCTCGAGCGCATCGAGGTGGCGTCCCTCACCGACGACGAGGACGCCAAGCGCCAGGCGCTGACGTTCGTGGTCGTGGGCGGCGGCTTCGCCGGCATCGAGACCATTGCCGAGCTCGAGGACATGGCACGTACCGCTGTGGAGCGCAACGACCGCCTGAAGGTCTCGGACCTGCGCTTCGTGATGATCGAGGCCATGGGACGGATCATGCCCGAGGTCTCCAAGGACCGCGCTGAGAAGGTCGTGGCCGAGCTGCGCTCCCGCGGCGTCGAGGTGCTCCTGAACACGTCCGTGTCCGAGGTAGACGGGGACGTCGTCAAGCTCATCAACATGGGTGACAAGTCGCCCGCCGGCGAGCTCGCCACGGACACCCTGATCTGGTGCGCCGGCGTGGCCGCCGCGTCCTTCATCAAGAACAGCGATCTCCCCATCGACGAGCGCGGCCGCCTGCGCGTGGGCGCAGACCTGCGCGTCACCGGCGACGACGGGCCCTTCGACGGCGCCTGGGCCGCCGGCGACATCGCCGCCGTCCCGGACCTCACCGGTGCCGGCCCGGGTGGCTTCTGCGTGCCGAACGCCCAGCACGCGGTCCGCCAGGCAGCCAGGATGGCCAAGAACATCATGGCCGCCCACCAGGGCGAGCCCCTGCAGGACTACTATCACGAGGGCCTCGGCTCCGTGGCCGGACTGGGCTTGTACAAGGGTGCCGCCACGGTGCGCAACATCGACCTCGGCGGACTGCCTGCGTGGCTCATGCACCGTCTGTACCACGGCTATGCGATCCCCACGGTGGACCGCAAGGCACGCGTGTTCACCCAGTGGGGCCTGAACATGGTCTTCGGGCGGGACACCCAGCCGCTGCGCCACCTGCACGATCCGCGCCGGGCCTTCGAGGAAGCCGCCGGCGTGAAGGTCTCGGACGCCAAGGCCAGCCTGTAGCCTGCACGTCGACGACGGTGGGGCCGCCTGCGGGCGGCCCCACCGTCGTCGTACCCGCCCCCATAGCCCAACCGGCAGAGGCAGCGGACTTAAAATCCGCTCAGTGTGGGTTCGAATCCCACTGGGGGCACCCCCGACGCAGCACCGATCCCGCCGCCCGGCACTCGTGAACCGACCCCCGCGGGTCTGTTCGCCGTCCACGGACTCCAGGCTGGCGTGCAGGTTCCGGTGCTAACCTGGGATCTCAGCTCGCCCACGCCCAGAAAGGACGTCCCATGGCCGGCGGCAACCCCCTCCTGCGAGACTTCAACAAGAAGAACGCCACCACCGTACCCGCATCACCCCAGGGTGCCCAGTACTCGCCCGAGCAGCTCGAGCGGATGTACAACGCGCCCGCCGCCGGGCCCGCCCAGACCGGGCGCATGAGCTACGACGACGTCGTAATGCGCACTTCGCTCGTGCTCGGCTGCGTGGTCGTGGCCGCCTTCGCGGGCTGGTTTGTGCCCGTCCTCGCGGTTCCCGGTGCCATCGTGGGCCTCGTCCTCGGTCTGGTGAACTCGTTCAAGCGGGAACCCAGCCCCGTGCTCATCATCCTGTACGCGCTCGCGGAGGGCCTGTTCCTCGGCGGCATCTCGGGCATGTTCGAGAGCACCTACCCGGGCGTGGTGGTGCAGGCGGTCATCGGCACCCTGGCGGTCTTCGTCTCGGTCCTCGTGCTCTACAAGACGGGCGTGCTGCGCGCGACCCCGCGAGTGACCAAGTTCTTTTTCGTGGCCATGATGGCCTACGCCATCTTCGCCCTCGTGAACCTGGGCACCTCGCTGCTGGGCGGCTTCAACCTGCGCACCGACGTCTCCGTCTTCGGCATTCCGCTGGGGCTCTTCGTGGGTGCCATCGCGATCCTGCTGGCCGTCTACAGCTTCGTACTGGACTTCGAGAACATCAGCGACGGCGTGAGGCGCGGCATCCCCCAGAAGGCTGCCTGGTCTGCGGCGTTCGGCCTGACCGTGACCCTGATCTGGACCTACGTGGAGATCCTGCGTCTGCTGACGATCATCCGGTCGATGAGCGACTGACTCCTCCTGGACTGAAACGTCCCGACAGCGACGGCCCGGTGCACGCACACCGGGCCGTCGCTCTGTCTGTCCCAGGGCGGTGGACGAGGCGCGGCGCCGCTAGGTACCGGGGCCGACAACGGCGCTGCGCAGCGGACGTGCGGCACGCCGCGTCACCGGGGCCGCGCAGCGTCGTCGCGCCCGGTGCCCGCTCAGATGTAGCTGATCCCGAGGTCGCGAGGTGGCAGGTTGATCGCACGGGAGGGCACACTGTCAGGAGCGGCGCGGCCCACGAAGAGCCAGCCGAGGACCTCCTCGTGCTCGTCGAGGTCGTAGAACGAGCGGAGAATCTCCCGGTCGTAGGGCTCGCGCTGGGACCAGATGGTGGCCCAGCCCTGCGCGTAGAACGCGGCCTCCAGGACACCGCGTGCCGCGGAGACCTCCCCACGCTGGACCTTCTTGGACTCCTCGAGCTCCGGGTGGTGGCGGAAGACGATCGCGATGGCGGCGCCGCCGCGGGAGGCCCACGAAAGGGAACCGCGGTAGGCGGCGAGAACCCGGATCTTCTTGCCCTTCAGGCGGGGGACCGGGCCCGTGAGGTTGGGCACCGAGGCCAGCCCGGCCATGGCGGCGGCCAGCAGGGGGGCTGAGGGGCGGGTGGTCACCACGGCACGCCAGCCGGTGGGCCGCTCGTCGTACTTCGCACCGGCGGCGGCACGCAGGACGGCCTCGAGCTCCTCCTGGCGGGGTGCCTCCTGGCTCAGCAGGCTCGCGGGACGGCGTTGGGCCAGGATGCGCAGCAGTGTGGTGGACATGGCAGCCATTTTGTCATCCCGCGGGCGGCGGCCCGGTAACAACATTGCGCGCAATGATGCGATCATGGTGCCCATGTCTTCCAGCATCTCCACGTCTCCCGCGAGCACGTCCCCGGACCGCGTGCCGGACGCCCCGCGGTCGAGCGACGCTCCCGCCCTCGACGCCCAGGACACGGTCACGGCTCCCGTGCGGATCGCCGCGGCGTGGTCCTGGCGCATCCTGCTCATCATCGCCGGGGTGGGGGTGGTCGGGTGGCTGCTCTCGCTCGTCACCACCGTTCTGATCCCGGTACTGCTCGCCGCCCTGCTCGCCGGGTTGCTGTTCCCCGCCGTGCGCTGGCTGCGCTCCAGGGGATTCCCCGCCGCGCTCGCCTCCATCACCGTGGAGCTCGGCCTGATCGTGCTGGTCCTGGGGCTCCTCACCCTGGCGGGGCAGCAGATGATCGTGGGCTTCGCCCAGCTCTCGGACAACGCCGTGGCGGGCTTCCAGCAGCTGATCGGCATGCTGGAGGACAGCCCGCTGAACCTCTCCACGGACAACATCAACCAGTGGATCGCGGACCTCGGCAACACGCTGCAGCAGAATTCGGACAAGGTCCTCTCCGGGGCCATGACCTTCGGCTCCACTGCGGGCAACATCGTCACCGGCACGATCATCATGCTGTTCGTGCTGCTCTTCTTCCTCATGGACGGCGAGAACATCTGGCTGTTCGTGGTCAAGCTCTTCCCCCGCCGCGCTCGTTCCGCAGTCAACGGATCCGGTCGCCGTGGCTGGATCTCCCTGGCCCAGTACGTGCGGATCCAGGTCTTCGTGGCGTTCGTGGACGCCGTGGGCATCGGCGTGGGCGCATTCTTCCTGGGCGTCCCGCTCGCCCTGCCCATCGGCGTGCTGGTGTTCCTGGCGTCCTTCATTCCGATCGTGGGCGCCGTGGCCACCGGTGCGGTGGCCGTGCTGGTCGCCCTCGTGGCCGTGAGCCCGCGGATCGCCCTGGCCATGCTGGGCGTGGTGCTGCTCGTGCAGCAGCTCGAGTCCAACGTGCTGCAGCCCCTGATCATGGGAAAGGCCGTCTCCCTGCACCCGGTGGCCGTGTTCCTGGCGGTGGCCTCCGGCAGCGTGCTCTTCGGCATTGCCGGTGCCCTGTTCTCCGTGCCGCTGATGGCCGTGCTCAACACGATCGTTCGCTACCTGGCCAGCCGTGCCTGGGAGCACGACGACGAGATCGCGTGGGAGCCGCTGATGTACCCCCGCGAGATCAAGAAGACGGCCAAGAAGAAGGACCTGGACCGCGACCAGGTCATGGCGCTGCTCCAGCGCTTCCGCGGCAAGCGCCACAAGGAGCGCGAGGCCGAGGAGCACAGGCGTGACGAGAAGCACCGCAAGCAGACGAAGCACAACGCGAGCATCGAGGAGGACGTCCTGAGCACGGACGACTCCCGGCGCTGAGACCTCTCGCGAGGTAATAGCATGGAGCGCGGCGCCCCCACCCACGGGCGCCGCGTTCTGTTGTCCCCGCCCCGCAGTCCCGGTCGCGATCCACCGGGCCCGGCACCCCGCGGCGGACCAAGCAACCGGCTACGACGAAGGAAGTTCTCTGTGGCCCACCCAGATCTGCCCGTAACGGTGGAGGACGTCCGCCGTGCCGCCACGCTGCTGGAGGGGGTGACCGAGCGGACGCCGCTGGCCCACTCCCGGGCGCTGTCGCGCGCGCTCGGTTCGGAGGTCTACCTCAAGTGCGAGAACCTCCAGCGCGCGGGCTCCTTCAAGGTGCGCGGCGCGTACGTGCGGATGTCGCAGCTCTCGGACGAGGAGAAGGCCAGGGGAGTGGTGGCGGCCTCGGCCGGCAACCACGCCCAGGGCGTGGCCCTCGCTGCCGCCAAGCTCGGCATCGAGGCGCGGATCTACATGCCGCTCGGTGCGGCGCTGCCCAAGATCGCGGCCACCCAGGACCACGGCGCGGAAGTGGTGCTGCACGGCTCCACCGTGGACGAGGCGCTCGCGGAGGCTCAGCGCTTCTCGGACCAGACCGGTGCGGTGTTCGTGCACCCCTTCGACCACGTGGACATCATTGCCGGGCAGGGCACGATCGGCCTGGAGATCTTCGACCAGCTGCCCACCGTGGACACCGTGATCGCGGGAGTGGGTGGAGGCGGGCTGCTCGCCGGCGTCTCGGTGGCCATCAAGGCGAAGGCCCGTGAACAGGGCCGGGACATCCGCGTGATCGGCGTACAGGCGGAGAACGCCGCCGCCTACCCGCCGTCGCTCGCCGGTGATGCCATCGTGACGCTGTCCCGGGTCTCCACGATCGCGGACGGCATCGCGGTGGGCCGCCCGGGGCAGCTGCCCTTCACCGTGATCCGGGAGCTCGCGGACGACGTCGTGACGGTCTCCGAGGACTCGCTCGCCCAGGCGCTGATCTTCATGCTTGAGCGCAACAAGATGGTCGTGGAGCCCGCCGGCGCGGTGGGCGTGGCCGCAATCCTCGAAGGCGACCTCAAGGAGAGCCACCCGGACCTCGGCAACACGGTGGTGCTGCTCTCCGGCGGCAACATCGACCCCATGCTGATGCTCAAGGTCATCCAGCGTGGTCTCAGCGCAGCGGGACGCTACATGACGGTCAGGATGATGCTGACCGACCGCCCCGGCGAGCTCGCTCAGATCTCGCAGATCATCGCGGACCTGGACGCCAACGTCACGGGTGTGGACCACACCCGCATCGGCGGTTCCCTGTCCATGGGGGACGTGTCCATCACCATCGACATGGAGACCAAGGGCCACGAGCACTGCGACCAGGTGATCGCCGAGCTGGAGGCGCACGGCTTCCACCCCGTGATCGCGCACTGATCCCTGGACTCTCAGGCCCGGGGCCTTGGGGCCTGTGCCGCTGCGGAAGCCACGTCGCAAGGACGACGCTGCAATGAGGACGACGCTACGACCACGAGGACGCGACGACGTCGCCGCGGCGCCCGCTCAGCGGCGTCGTGCCCCGCGGGCCGTCACGTAGGTGACGAACGCCATGACGAACGTGGCGAACCACAGGATGTTGCGCAGACCGCCGGTCGAGTTCAGTGCGGGGTGACTCTGGCCCACGAAGTGCACGACCACCGCGGCCACGGCCAGCAGCGCGGTGAGCACGAGTAGGGGCCCGCTCCAGCGGTTCGGGGTGCGGTTCCAGTGGGTGACCACGAGGGGTTCTCCTGTCGGGGAGGCAACGGGAGCCGCCACGTTGTGCTGTGACGGCGTAGGAAACGGCTGAGGGCCACACCGCGGCTGCGGCGTGGCCCTCAGTTCGGGGGTCAGCGGCTGAAGGGCTTGGCCTTCAGGATCTTGACTGTGATGTCCTTGCCGTTGGGGGCCTGGTAGCTCACGGTGTCGCCCACCTTGTGGCCGTTGATCGCGGCACCCATGGGGGAACGCTCGGAGAATACCTCGAGGTCCTCGCCCCCGGTGAGGTCCTCGGCGACCTCACGGCTGCCCATGAGGAAGGTCATCTCGTCGCCGGCGATCTCCGCGGTGACCACCATGCCGGCCTCGATGACGCCGTCGTCCGCCGGGGCCTCGCCCACCTGGGCGTTCTCGAGGAGCTGGGTCAGCTGGACGATGCGTCCCTCGTTCTTGCCCTGCTCCTCGCGTGCGGCGTGGTAGCCGCCGTTCTCCTTGAGGTCACCCTCGGAGCGGGCCTGTTCGATCCGGTCGACGATCTCCTGCCGGTAGGGACCGGCGATGTAGTCGAGTTCCTTCTTGAGCCGGTCGTACGCTTCCTGGGTGAGCCAGGCTCCCTCGTGAGTAGGCACTGTGCCTCCGTTTCTCCGGTGCTCACCGCCCTGGTGAGCACGTGTGAAAAACCCCGCCCCGGTGCGAGCCGCGTGGCCCAGCGTGTCCGGGTCGGGGATGTGATCTCGCGGCAAGTCTAGTGGAGGCCGCGCGCCCAGCCCAACGTGTCGCGTTCCACGACCGCAGTCGCAGGGGGGGGCGGGTCAGCCGGCGTCGTCCCAGCAGGTGTCCACGCCGGCAGTCGTGGCGATTCCCGTGGTGCGCAGCGTGACGCGGTGCGTGCTCGTGCGGCCGTTGAGCTCCTCGTCCGCCACGTGCCCGACCGTGACCTCGCGCCAGCCCACCACGGCGTACTGCTCGTTGAGGGCCTGCACCGCGCACGTGACCGTCTGGTCCGGGTCTTTTGTGAGGTCGAAGTCCGCGTAGACGTGACCGGCGTCCGTGATCTGGAAGCTGACGTCCTTGGCCACCGGCCGCTGGGAGTTCCCCCACACGATCCACACGACGAACAGGGAGGCCAGAAGGGTGGCAGCGGCCGCGATCACGATCCAGCCGCGTGTGGAGGGCCCCCGCCGCCGTGGCCGGTTGACGCGGCGGTGCCCGCCGCCGTAGCGCTGGGCGAGCACGCGGTCCGTTCCGGGTGCGGGCGCGCCACCGGGCGGCTGGGGGATCGCAGAACTCATGCCCCCACTCTACCGAGGGCCGGTGGGCGAAGACTGGGTACCCAGCGGCGGACGACGCCGCCGCGCGGCCGGTACGGGAGGCGTCGTCGGTCGTGAAGTGGCGTGACGCACGCGCCGCACGGCATTCGGGTGCGGCGTAGGATACCGGGGATTGCATTTTTACGGCGGTTTTCCGCGATGAGGTCTTGGAGGCATTCGTTCGGTGACGGACTATTCACAGTTGCGCCTGTTGGCGATCCACGCCCACCCCGACGACGAGTCCAGCAAGGGAGCCGCAACGATGGCCCACTACGCGGGCCTGGGCGCCCGCGTCATGGTGGCCACGTGCACCGGCGGCGAGCGCGGCTCGATTCTTAACCCCGAGATGGAGGGGGATGTCGCGGCCGAACGGGACCTCGCCGGCCTGCGCCGCCACGAAATGGCCGCTGCCGTGCGTGCACTCGGCGTGGAGCACCGCTGGATCGGCTTCATGGACTCCGGTCTGCCCGAGGGGGACCCGCTTCCCCCGCTGCCGTGGGGGTGCTTCGCACTGCAGCCGCTGGAGCGTGCCGCGGCGCCCGTGGTGCAGCTGGTGCGGGAGTTCCGGCCCCACGTGATCCTGACCTACGACGAGAACGGCGGCTATCCGCACCCGGACCACATCCAGACCCACAACGTGGCCATGGAGGCGTACCTGCGCGCGGGGGATCCGGACGCGTACCCCGGCACGGGCGAGGCCTGGGCCCCGTCCAAGCTGTACTACGACCGCGCCTTCAACGTGGAGCGCTTCGTCGCCCTGCACGAGGCGCTCGAGGCGCGCGGGCTGCAGTCGCCCTACGCCGAGCGGATCGCCGCCATTCAGGAGTCCGATCCGGAGGGCCACCGCCCGCCGGTGCCGCGCCACGAGACGACCACCAGGATCGAGTGCGCGGACCGTTTCGAGGCCCGGGACGAGGCACTGCGCAGCCACCGCACCCAGGTGGACCCGAACGGCATGTTCTTCGCGGTCTCCGCGGAGACGCAGGCGGAGGTGTGGCCGTGGGAGGACTACACGCTCGCGGAGTCCCGCGTGGACGCGCAGCTGCCCGAGACGGACCTGTTCGCGGGCGTCGCGGACGCGCCCTCGAACCCCGGAAGCGAGTGATCCCGCGTGCCCACGCTGCTGAGCGTCCTGAACGCGGCCACGCCCGCGCCGAGCCCCGAGAACACGCTGCGCCCCGGTCTCGACCCGAGCCAGGTCTCCCCGGGGCTGGTCGGGTTCCTGATGACCTTCGTGCTGGCGGTCGCCGTGGTGCTGCTGGTGATCGACTTCAACCGTCGCAACCGGCGGCTGCGCTACCGGGCGGAGTACGCCGAGCGGCGCGCGGCCGAGGAACGGGCCGCCACCGGTGCGCTCCCGGAGGGCACGACGTCGGCCGAGGGCCGCACAGCGGGTAACGACGCCGCCCGCCGCACCGGTGCTGAGAGCGACGTCGAGCGGTAGCGACGCCGTCCGGTCACCGCACACGGGCCGCGCACCCGACGGGCGGGACGGCTCCAGCCGGTCCTGACGGCGCCGGCCGCACTGTGAGACGGTGGTGCCATGCCGAATCGTCTGGCCGGTGCCACGAGTCCCTACCTGCTCCAGCACGCGGAGAACCCCGTGGACTGGTGGCAGTTCAGTCCCGAGGCCTTCGCGGAGGCGCAGACGCGCGACGTGCCGGTGCTGCTCTCCGTGGGCTACGCGGCGTGCCACTGGTGCCACGTGATGGCCCACGAGTCCTTCGAGGACCCGGAGACGGGCGACTACGTCAACGCGCACTTCGTTCCCGTGAAGGTGGACCGTGAGCAGCGCCCGGACGTGGACTCGGTGTACATGGCGGCCACCCAGCTGCTCACCGGTCAGGGCGGCTGGCCCATGACCGTGTTCCTGACGCCGGAGGGCCGCGCGTTCCACGCCGGCACCTACTACCCACCGCGGCCGGCGCACGGCAGACCCTCCTTCATGCAGGTCATGGTGGCCGTCACCGAGGCCTGGACCGTGCGACGGGACGAGGTCGAACGCTCCGCGGAGCAGCTGACGGAGGCCCTGGAACAGCACCCGGAGCTCGTCGACAGGATGCTCGCGGACGCCGGCCCCTCCGCGGTGGCCGAGCCTGCGGGGGACGGCGCGCGGGAACCGTCCGGTGAGCTCGCGGGTGAGTGGCTCAACGGCCTCGAACTCGCCCGAGACGCGGCCCACGAGGGCTTCGGCGGGGGCGCGAAGTTCCCGCCGTCCCCGGTGCTCGAGGCCCTGACGACGATTGCGCGGTCACCCTTCCAGGCCCACGAGGGCACGGCGTCCTCGTGGCTCATCCCGGAGCAGCGGCGAGCGGCACGCGAGCTGCTGAGCAGGACGCTGGACGCAATCGTGCTCGGAGCCCTCCAGGACCACGTGGGAGGCGGGTTCTTCCGCTACTCCGTGACGCCGGACTGGTCCCTGCCGCACTACGAGAAGATGCTCTACGACAACGCCCAGCTGCTGCGGGTGCTCGCCCGCACCGTGGTGATCCTGGAGCGTGAGGGGACGGACCCGAACCGTGCGGCGCGGTACCGTCACGCCGCCACCGCGCTCGTGCACTGGCTTCACCGGGAGATGGTGACCCCCCAGGGTGCGTTCGCGGCGTCCCTCGACGCGGACAGTGACCCGTCCCCGGACGAACCGCACGCGGAGCGCGAGGGTGCGTACTACACCTTCAGCCGCGTCGACGAGGGCCTTTCCAGCAGTGGGGGCGTCCGCCCCGAACCGGTCACCGCCGCGTGGGGTGAGGGGGGGCGTGTCACGGGGATCCTGGACGAGTCCCTCCGTGCCGCGCTGTGGCAGCGCAGGCTCGAGCGTACAGCGCCACACCGGGACGACAAGGTGGTCACGGCGTGGAACGGCATGATGATCGCGGGCCTCGCCGACGCCGCCGTGCTCCTGGACGCCCCCGAGTGGCTCGACCTCGCGGGCGCGGCCGCGGAGTTCCTGTGGGAGCACCACCGGGACGCGGCGACAGGGCGGCTCGCGCGGACCTCCCGCGGCGATGCGGTGGACCCGCACGAGGGCCAGCTCGAGGACTACGCGTGGCTGGGGGCGGGGCAGCTTGCTCTGTACCGCGCGACCGGGGACGGGGTCTGGTACGAGCGCAGCCGCGCGCTTGCGGAAGTCACCGTGGAGCGCTTCGTGCGCGACGACGCCGTCCTTGAGTCTGCGCGCCTGGACCCCACCCTCGTGACGGCCGGGGCGACGGGCCGTGCCGAGCCGTTCGACGACGTCGCCCCGTCCACCCCGGCCGTCCTCGCCCGGTGGCTCACGGACCTCTCACAGCCCCGGACGGCGGGCATGGCCACGCGCGACCTCGTGGAGCGGCTGACTGCCCAGGCCACGGGGGTGGTGCTGAAGGCCCCTACCGCCGCCGGTGGAATGGTCTCGGCGGTGCTGGAACGGGAGGACCCGCCCGCACTGCTGGTGGTCTCAGCAGCGGATCCTGCACAAGTCCGCGAACTCAGGGACGCCGTGAGGGCCCGCCGCGTGGTGGACGTGCTCGTGCTGGACGCCGCCGTGGCACCGTACGGGGTCCCCATGACGCCAGAGGCTACGGAGGCCCCGGAGCACCCCGGCACAGGGTTCACGGTGTGGCTGTGCCGTGACGGGCGTTGCGAGCTGCCGGTGCACAGTCCGCAGGAGGTCGGGCGGTTGCTGGGGTGACCCGGCCGATGAGCTGACCCGGGCCTGCCCGGGGGCGGGGGCGGAGTCGTCGTGACAGCCGGGGGGTCAGCCCGCGAACATCGCCAGCATGATGGAGATGTAGTGGCACACGAAGCCGCCGATCGTGCACGCGTGGAACACCTCGTGGAAGCTGAACGTGGCGGGACGCAGCCGCGGCCGCTTGAGGGCGTAGCAGACGGCGCCGCCGATGTAGAGCGCGCCGCCCACGATGAGCATGACCGTGGCGGGCACGTTGACCCCGAAGAACGCCGGGAGGTAGACCACGGAGAGGCAGCCCATGACCACGTACAGGGGCGTGTAGAGCCAGCGCGGGGCGCCGAGCCAGAACACCCGGAAGAGGACGAGCAGGGCACCGAGGGACCAGATCACCGCGAGCAGGACCGCGGCGCTGCGTCCGGGCAGGAAGCTCACTGCCAGGGGGGTGTAGGTGCCCGCGATGATGAGCGCGATGTTCGAGTGGTCCATGCGCCGAAGGATCGCGTTCATGCGTGCGCTCCAGTAGAAGCGGTGGTAGACGGCGGAGGTGCCGAAGAGCAGCACGGCCGTGACGGCGTAGACCACGCAAGCCAGGCGCAGCTGCACGGTGGGAGCAACGACCACCGCGATGATCCCCAGTGCGGTGGCCACGGGGCTGAACCCGGCGTGGATCCAGCCGCGCCACGAGGGCTTGCGCTCCACGGTCACCGGCCCGTTGCGTGTCTGGCGCACCACCGTGGGGGGATCGTACGGGTCACGGCCTCCGGCGCGGTCGTCTCGCATGGGGGATCACACTGCCTTCCGTGACTGTTCCCACCGGCACGGCGGTCGTGGGGCGCTGCCGTGTTGGGCGGGCGCTACGGGTAGTTTAGTGGATGTGAATCCGCACAGGCCCGAGCAGAGTCAGGGGGCACGACCGTCATGAGGCTCCCCCGAGTCATGTACTCGTTCTACGAGCACCGCCTGGCGCGCACCCTCTCGCAGGAGGAGCTGCCCCACCACGTGGGAGTCCTCGTGGACGGCAACCGCCGGTGGGCCCGGCAGTTCGGCACCTCCACGGAGGAGGGCCATCGGGCCGGGGCGCGCAAGATCGTGGAGTTTCTGCGGTGGTGCAACGAGCTCGACATCCAGGTGGTCACCCTCTACGTGCTCTCCACCGAGAACCTCAACCGGCCGCCGGAGGAGCTCACCGCGCTGCTGGAGATCATCACGAACCTCACCCGGCAGCTGCAGGAGGAGGGGATCTGCCGGATGCAGGCGGTCGGGGCGCTGGCCACCCTGCCCCCGGAGCTGCAGGAGCAGCTCGCCGGCAGCGTCCAGCGCACCGCGGAGAACCCCGGCCCGCACCTGAACATCGCGGTGGGCTATGGGGGGCGGCAGGAGATCGTCGACGCCGTGCGTGAGGTCTTCACGGACGCCGCGTCCCGTGGGGAGTCTCTCGAGGCCACCGCGCAGGCCCTGAGCATCGAGGACGTCTCCGCGCACCTCTACACCCGCGGCCAGCCGGATCCGGACCTGCTGATCCGCACCTCCGGGGAGCAGCGGCTCTCGGGGTTCCTGATGTGGCAGTCCGCCTACAGCGAGTTCTACTTCTGCGAGGCCCTGTGGCCGGACTTCCGGCGCGTGGACTTCCTGCGCGCCCTGCGCGACTACGCCCGTCGGCAGCGCCGCTTCGGCGGCTGAGCCGGCTCTACCGGTCCCGTTCACGAGCTCATGGCGGAAGTTCACGCGCCGTTCACCGGTGGGGCGCGCCACCCTTGATCGGCCTCCCTAGCGTGAGAGGTGCCGGACACACCGGCCAAGGACTTCGCAGAGAAAGGGCCCCATGAGCATCGACACCCCCGTGACCCCCGTCCGATCCGGTGCGCCCGAGGAGGACGGCCCCGCGGCCGGTGTGCGCACGTACGTGATCGACACGTCCGTGCTGCTCTCGGACCCGCGCGCCGTGTTCCGTTTCGCCGAGCACCGCGTGGTTCTGCCCGTGGTGGTGATCACCGAGCTCGAGGCCAAGCGCCACGACCCGGAGCTGGGCTACTTCGCGCGCAAGGCGCTGCGGTTGCTGGACGACCTCCGCGTGACCCACGGCGGCCTGGACCGGCCCGTGGACCTCGCGGACGGCGGGTGCCTGCAGGTGGAGCTCAACCACGTCGCGGACACGGTGCTGCCCCAGAGTTTCCGGCTGCGGGACAACGATTCACGCATCCTGAGTGTGGCCGCGAACCTCTCCGGCGAGGGGCACGACGTGTGCGTGGTGTCCAAGGACCTGCCCATGCGGCTCAAGGCCTCCGCCCTGGGACTTGCCGCGGAGGAGTACCGCGGTGAGTGGATCGGTGGTGACGACGCGTACACGGGCGTGGCCCACCTGGACGTCGCGGACGACGTCGTCTCCGGCCTCTACGCCGAAGGCCGCACGGAAGTGCCGGGCGCCCGGGAGCTTCCCGTGAACACGGGTCTGGTCCTGCGCTCGTCCGCGGGCAGCGCTCTCGCCCGGACCGAGCCGGACGGGCGGGCGCGCCTGGTCGCCGCGGACCGGGACGTCTTCGGGGTGCAGGGGCGCTCGGCCGAACAACGGTTGGCGATCGACCTGCTGACCGACCCGGCCGTGGGCATCGTCTCCCTGGGTGGTCGCGCGGGAACGGGCAAGTCCGCGCTCGCGCTGTGCGCCGGGCTCGACGCCGTTCTGGAACGCCGCGAACACCGCCGGATCATGGTGTTCCGCCCGCTCTACGCGGTGGGTGGCCAGGACCTGGGCTACCTCCCCGGCACCGAGGAGGAGAAGATGAACCCGTGGGGTCAGGCGGTCTTCGACACGCTGTCCTCCCTGGTCTCACCCGCGGTCGTGGACGACGTTGTGGCGCGCGGGATGCTCGAGGTGCTGCCCCTGACCCACATCCGCGGGCGGTCCCTGCACGACGCGTGGGTCATCGTGGACGAGGCGCAGTCGCTCGAACGCAACGTGTTGCTCACCGCCCTGTCCCGGATCGGGCAGAACTCCAAGGTGGTGCTCACCCACGACGTCGCCCAGCGGGACAACCTGCGGGTGGGACGTCACGACGGCATCATGGCCATGGTCGAGGCGCTCAAGGGTCAGCAGTTGTTCGGGCACGTGAGCCTCACGCGCTCCGAGCGTTCACCCATCGCGGCCCTCGTGACCGACCTGCTCGAGCGCCAGGACGTGTGACCCGAAGGCGCCAGGCTGGGAGGGCGGCGTCGTCTGCCCCCACTCGGCGTGGTCGTCCCGAGCCCGCGGCGTCGACGTCAGGTCCGAACGCGCTGCGCGCCCTGGACACCCGAGAAGCACGGCCCCTGGGGAATCCTCCCGATGCGGATCGCGGGCGGCGGCTCAGGCCGGGAGTACGGGCCACGGCACGTGACGGGAGACGTCCGTGAGGTTGAAGTCCTGCTGCGTGAACAGGTCGTCCAGCTGGTACTCGTCCACCGCCTCGATCACGAGCCGGTGGCCCTGACCCGCGTACGGTCCGCGCAGCACGTGGGAGTAGACGCAGACGCCGGTCGCGGTGTCCACCGCGATCCGCGTGGGACCCGGGGCGAGCGGGTGGTTCGCGGTCACGGGCCGGTAGCGCACGGTGGGCTCCACGGTCGCGCACCACACCCGGCGTTTGGCGAAGGCCCCGGCCACCACGGAGGACAACAGCGAGGGGCGCTGCTCCGCGAGGTAGGGCGGGGTGGGCGCGGGGCCCACGCATTCCACGGGGTCCAGGATGGCCTGCCAGCGCCCGCCCCCAAAGATTGGGTCCCCGTAGGCGGCCTCGGGGCGGCGGACCACGAGGCCGCCGTCGTCGTAGACCGGTGAGACGAGCGCGGGAGGCAGCAACCAGGAGCGGGACGTGTCCGCCACGTAGAAGTCGTCCCGGGAGCGTTCGAGGCACGTACTCGTGTACAGCACGGCGCCCTGCAGTGTCTCCACGCGCACATCGGAGGGCCGGCGCAGCCACACGCGCACGGGGTGGGCGGTGGTGTCCGTATTCTCGCTCACCCAGGACAGTGTGAACCGCACCGTGTCCCAGCGCCACGGGGAGGACCGGCACAGCGCGGCAAAGGACTCCTGGGACACGGTCGATCGGGCGGGCCTGCTCTGCCAGGGAGCGATCATGGGCCCAGTCTACGAACCCGTGCTCCACACGGGCCGCCGTTCATGACCCGCACCACAGCGGGGTGTCTAGGATGAGTTCATGCCTCAGCCCGACACAGCGAGCATCGGAGGCTTCGTGGGGGCGCACCTGCAGGAAGCCACGGTCGGCGCACAGCTGGCCGCGGTGGCATGCGCCCTGGCCGTCATGGTGCTCGCATGCACAGGAGTGTGGCTCGCCGCCACCGACATCCGGTACCACCGCCTGCCGGGGCGGGTGGTGCGCCCGCTGTATCCCGTGACCGCCCTCCTGCTGGGCGCCTCCGCCGTCCTCGCGCACGACACCGTGCGCCTGTGGTGGATGCTGTGGGGTCTGCTCATCATGAAGGGACTCTTCCTGGCCCTGCGGTTGATCAACCCCGCCGGCATGGGCATGGGGGACGTGCGGCTCGCGGGGGTCCTGGGGCTGCTCACGGGATTCTCGTCCGTGACCCACACGGTGCTCGCGCTCGCGGCCACGTTCGTGCTGGCCGGGCTGTTCTGTGCCGTGCTGCTGGTCATGCGCCGGGCCCGGGCGAGCAGTCGCATCCCCCTGGGGCCGTTCATGATCGTGGGAAGCTTGGGTGTCGTGGCGTTCCTGTGAACGCCACCCGCCTCGATGTCCCCACGCAGCCGTGCCCACACAGGAGGAGACGCCCGTGCCCGTTCCCGAGTTCATCGCCCACCTGCGCCGCAAGATCGATCACGACCTGTTGTGGTTGCCCGGGTGCACTGCCGTGGTCCTGCACGAGGGCCGGGTGCTGCTGGGGCGGCGCGCGGACAACGGGAACTGGGGACTGATCACCGGGATCGTGGAACCGGGGGAGGATCCCGGGGTCGCCGCGCGCCGCGAGTGCCTCGAGGAGACCGGTGTGGAGGTCACGGTGGACGACCTCGTGCGGATCAAGGCCGGGGACGTCGTCGAATTCCCCAACGGTGACCGCTGCCAGTTCCTGGACCACACGTTCCTGTGCAGCTACGTGTCCGGGGAGGCCCGCGTGGCGGACGACGAGTCCCTCGCCGTGGGGTGGTACCCGGTGGAGGACCTACCCCCGATGCCCGAGCACCAGGCGGAACGGTTGCGGGCGGCGCTCGCCTTCACGGGGCGCACCGCCTTCGAACGCTGAGGCCTGCCGCTCGCGCCGACGGGTCTCGCAATGCTCTGATGAGCGCCAGAATTTCTCATCTGATATTTTTGGTACGTGGGGTGGGTCACACCGGCCACTCCCGGGTTTCTGATGGGAGCAGCCATGCAGCAGGACACATCCGCCCAGGATGCCATGACACTTTCCCAGTCCGTGCTGGGCGAGCTGGACATCCCGGTCCCCGGCTACGACCGTTCCGAGGTCTCGGTGGGGATCGTGCACTTCGGAGTGGGAGGTTTCCACCGCGCGCACCAGGCCATGTACGTGGACCGCCTCATGAACGATGGCAAGGATCTGGACTGGGGCATCTGCGGCATGGGCGTGCTCCCCGGGGACGCCGCCATGAAACAGGTCATGGCGGACCAGGATCACCTCTACACCCTGGTGCTCAAGCACCCGGACGGCACCCTGGAACCGCGGGTCATCGGGTCCATCGTGGACTACGTGTTCGCACCGGCCGAGCCGGACAGGGCCATGGCGCAGCTCACCGATCCGGCCACGCGCATCGTCTCGCTCACCATCACCGAGGGCGGGTACAACTTCAGCCAGGCCACGGGCGAGTTCGACGCCCAGAACCCCGCGGTGGCCCACGACCTCGAGCAGGCGCGCGTGGCCGCCCAGGGCGGCGAGGCAGAGCCCCCGGTCACGGTCTTCGGCCTCGTGGTCGAAGCACTCGCCCGACGGCGCACCGCGGGCACCCGCCCGTTCACGGTCATGTCCTGCGACAACATCCAGGGCAACGGGGACATGGCCCGCCGGCAGTTCACGGCGTACGCGCGATTGCGTGACCCCAAGCTCGCGGAGTGGGTCGAACAAGAGGTGATGTTCCCCAACTCCATGGTGGACAGGATCACGCCCGTGACCACGGACGCGGACCGCCTCATGATCGCCGAGGAGTTCGGTGTTCAGGACGCATGGCCCGTGGTCGCGGAACCGTTCGCCCAGTGGGCGCTCGAGGACGCGTTCACCGACGGCCGCCCCGCGTTCAAGGACTCCGGCGTGCAGGTGGTCCCGGACGTGGAGCCCTACGAACTCATGAAGCTGCGACTGCTCAACGTGAGTCACCAGGCCCTGTGCTACCCGGGATTTCTGGCGGGATACGAGTACGCGCACGAAGTCTGCCAGGACCCCACCTTCGTCTCCTACCTGCTGGGGTACATGAACCGTGAGGCCACCCCCACGCTGCGACCGGTGGACGGCGTGGACCTGGACGAGTACAAGCAGCAACTGATCGAGCGTTTCTCCAATCCCCACGTGCAGGACACCCTCGCGCGGTTGTGCGCCGAGTCCTCCGACCGGATCCCCAAGTGGCTGGTCCCGGTCATCAAGGACAACCTGGCCAGCGGCCGACCGGTCGATCTCGGTGCCACGATTGTGGCCTCCTGGGCTCGCTATGCGGAGGGTACGGACGAGAACGGGGCTCCCATCACCGTGGTGGACGGCCGGAAGGAACGCGTCATGGCCGCCGCGGCCCGGCAGTCCGAGGACGAGCTCGCTTTCGTGCGGGACACGGACCTGTTCGGGGATCTGGCGCAGCACGAGGAGTTCACCCGGCCCTACGTCGAGGCGCTACGCAGCTTCCACGAGCGCGGGGCGCGCGTGACGATCGAGGACGCAGTCGTCCGGTTCACGCGGTAGCCGGAGAGTGCGCGGGCACGCACGGCCCGCGACACCGGGCGGCATCCGCGGCGTCGGGCACGGCTCGTGAGACCGGGAGCGGCCGCACGGGCTGGTCCCGGTGACTGTGTCCCAGCAGAGCGCGCCGGGGTGCTCCCCCCTCGCCGTCTCAGCCCGTCGGCTCGGGCCGCCGCTCCATGGGGTCCGCCGCGAGTTCGGTCTGGAGGTTCGCCCGAGCGTCCCCGTACCGCTGCCGGAACCGCTGCGCACCGGTGTCCGAAGTGGGGTGCAGGCGCCGACCCACCGAACGCTCCCATTCCGGGAAGGACCCGGTG
The DNA here is from genome assembly GCF_002398425.1 of Kocuria sp. UBA5001. NCBI lineage: Bacteria > Bacillati > Actinomycetota > Actinomycetes > Micrococcales > Micrococcaceae > Kocuria > Kocuria sp. UBA5001. Next base: position 236,726 of record NZ_DGYR01000001.1, on the reverse strand, counting down.
GTGACCCACGCCGCCTGCCGCGCGGCGCCCAACGCCACGTACTCGCCCGTGTCCGGCACGTCCACCGGCATCCCGAGGGTGTCCGGCAGGACGCTGCATAGCGCCTCGGACCTGGCGCCCCCGCCGATCAGCAGGACCCGCTCGACCGCGACGTCCAGCCCGCGCAGCACGCTCAAGCAGTCCGCGAGCGAATTGGCCACGGACAGCACGGCGGCACGCGCGAGGTTCTCCCGCGTGAGGGATGCGCGCGTCATCCCGTCCAGTCGCCCGGTGGCTTGGGGCAGGTTCGGGGTGCGTTCGCCGTCGAAATACGGCAGCAGCGTGAGGCCACCGGCGTCCGTGGCCCCGGACGTGGCCAGACGGGTGAACTCGTCGAGCCCCACGCCGAGCAGTTCCGCCGTGGAGGTCATGACACGCGCGGCGTTGATCGTGCACAGCAGCGGGAGGAACCGGCCCGTGGCGTCCGCGAAGCCCGCCGTCACCCCGCTCGGGTCCCGGGGAGGCTCGGCGCTGCACGCGAACACCGTGCCCGAGGTCCCCACGGAGATCGTGACCTCGCCCTCGCCCAGGCCTAGTCCCAGCGCGGCCGCAGCGTTGTCCCCGGCGCCGGGGCCCACGACGACGCCGCTGCCGCAGCCCCATTCCGGGCCCAGCGTTCCCGCTGCCCCGCCCGCCGCCAGGACACGGGGCAGCTGCGGAACGGCACCGAAGTACTCCTCGAGCAGCTCGGGGCGGTACCGGTCGTGGGCGGCGTCGTAATAGCCCGTGCCGGAGGCGTCCGAGCGATCAGTGACGAACTCACCGCACAACTGGAGGGTCAACCAGTCGTGGGGGAGCATGACGCGCTCCACCCGTGAGGCGGCCTCGGGGTCGTTCTCCCGCAACCACGCGAGCTTGGACAGCGTCAGGGAGGGGACGGGCGCCATGTCCACGCGCTCCACCCACCACTCGGTCCCGTGCTCGGCGAGCATTCGCGCGGCCTGGGGCGCGCTACGGACGTCGTTCCACAACAGGGCGTCGTGGACGGGCTCACCGTGGCGGTCCACGGCCACCATGCCGTGCTGTTGACCGGCCACCGCCACGCCCACCACGTCACCGCGACCCGGGACCCCGGCGTCCCACCAGGCGGTGCGCAGTGCGTCCAACCACGCCGCGGGATTCACGCTGGTCCCGTCCGGGTGCGGTGCGTTCGCGTGGGCGAGTGTCCGCCCGGTGTGCGTGTCCACCACCACGACCTTGCAGGACTGCGTGGAGGAATCGATGCCGACGACCGTGGTCATGGGGTCCTTTCCGTGGAAGTCGGATGGGCGTGGGAGTGGCAGGGGGTCACCCGTTCCCGGCCGCAGCGGTGCGGGGGAGCAGGTCCTCAAGGGCGTTGCGCAGGGCTGCGTCGCACACGAGATGGTCCACGAGACCGCCCCGGACGGCCGCCAGCACCGCCGGCGCGCGGTCGCCGCCCGAGGCCACGGCCACCTTCCGTCGCGCCGCCCGCAACTGCGCTACGCTCGCGGCAACGATCATCCCGCTCACGGGCGAGTCCAGTTCGTGTCCCTCGGCGTCCAGCAGGTGCCCCGATACCTCCGCGACCGCACCGGCGCGCTGGGCGGCGCGAGCGACGTCGTCCGCGATCCGGGGCCACACCGTGGAGGTGTCGGGAGACCACCCGCCCACGGCGAGTACGGCGACGTCGAGCGAATCGGCGCGCCGCAGCGTCAGCTCGACCTCGCGGGACTTCTTGAGCGAATCGGCCTGTTCCACCACGAGCGGCGCCCACAGCGGCCAGGCCGAGCGGCAGCGCAGCGGCGCGAGCAGCCGCGGTGACTCCGACGCGTGGTCGTCGGTGCTCAGCGCGCCCGCGAGCTGAATGACGTCGTTGTGCGGCAGCGCGGGCAGGTCGTGGACTGCGAGTCGCAGCGTGCGGGACCACGAGATGCCCAGGACGTCGTCGTCATGCAGGACACGCGTGATCTCCCGGGCCACGGCCTTGCCCAGAGCCTCCCGGTCCGCGGGCCACTGCGTGGAGCCCACCGTGACGAGCCGCTGCAGCCCCGCCGCGCGCGCGAGGTCCTCGTCCGAGTTCTCGAGCGGCACCGCGATCTCGATACGGACGATCCCCGTGTCCTGCGCCTCCTGCAGCAGTGCGGCCACCTGGAAGCGGGAGAGCCCGGACTTCTTACCGAGTGCGATCTTAGACGTGCCCTCCACGAAGTACTCGTGGGCCAGGTGCGCGAGCAGACGCTGGCGTTGGCCCGGGTCAGTGGGGGGCCAGGGGGCCGTGGTTGGCATGTCTCACCGCATCCGGGGTCATCATTCGTGCCCGAGGGCCTTGCTCATCTGAGTCTATATGACTAGCATCACAGCACACCTGAGGAATGCGGTGATCTCATATGAGACTCTGACGGGGCTCCGAGGTTCGACCGCTGATTCCTCCCGTGCAGCACGTGCCACGAGGACAAGGAAGATCATGACTCCACGATTCAGGGGCCGGCCCTGTGCCTCCGATCATCCGCCCCGGAGGGCACGGCGTGGTACGCGCCGCTCGGCGTGGTGGCCGGCGGCCGCTGTCGCGGCGCTCACGGGTTTCACCCTCACGGGCTGCGCCGCCGCCGCGGACGACTCCACGAACCAGATCGTCGTGGCGATCGTGTCCAACCCCCAGATGCAGGACGCCATGCAATTGCAGGACGAGTTCCGCAAGGCGCACCCCGGAGTGGACGTGAAGTTCGTGTCCCTGCCCGAGAACGAGGCGCGGGCCAAGATCACCGCGTCCGTGGCCACGGGCGGCGGTGAGTTCGACGTCGTGATGATCTCCAACTACGAGACTCCCATCTGGGCTGAGAACGGGTGGATCGAGGACCTGCAGCCCTACATCGAGCGCACCGAGGGCTATGACGACAAGGACTTCATCGGCTCCATCCGCACCGCCCTGAGCAAGGACGGGGACATGTACTCGGTCCCGTTCTACGGCGAGTCCTCGTTCCTGGTCTACAACAAGGAACTCTTCGAAAGGGCCGGCGTGACCATGCCGGAGAAGCCCACGTGGCCCCAGGTCGCCGAGCTCGCCGCAAAGCTGGACGACTCTGCGAACGGTGTCTCCGGGATCTGCCTGCGCGGTCTGGCTGGCTGGGGTGAGGTCATGGCACCGCTGAGCACAGTCATGAACACCTACGGCGGTGGTTGGTTCGACGAGAACTGGAACCCCACCCTCACGTCCCCCGAGACGAAGGAAGCGGTCACCGAGTACGTGGACCTCGTGCGCACGCACGGTCAACCCGGTGCCGCGACGTCCGGGTACGGGGACTGCATCACCCGCTACAGCCAGGGCAGCTCGGCCATGTGGTACGACGCGACCGCCATGGTCTCCTCGATCGAGGACCCCGCGTCCTCCACCGTGGCGCACAAGAACGGGTACGCACCCGCCCCCGTGATGCATACGGATGCGGCGGGGTGGCTGTACAGCTGGTCGCTCGCGATCCCCACGACCTCCGAGCACAAGGACGCCGCGTGGGACTTCGTGAGCTGGATGACGAACAAGGAGTACATCAAGACCGTGGGTGAACGGTACGGGTGGGAACGCGTTCCCCCGGGCTCGCGCTACTCCACGTACGAGATCCCCGAGTACCGCAAGATCTCCCAGGCCTACGCCCAACCCACGCTGCGAGCCATGGACGGGGCGTCCCAGAAGACCTCCATGACACATCCCGTGCCGTACGAGGGGCTGCAGTTCGTGTCGATCCCCGAGTTCCAGGACCTGGGAACCCGGGTGGGACAGCAGATGTCGGCCGCGATCGCGGGGAGCACCTCGGTGGACCAGGCCCTGCAGCAGTCCCAGGAGTACGCGCAGCAAGTGGCCCGTACCTACCAGCGTGAAGAAGGGCAGTGACCATGTCGTCCTCCTCGACCTCCACCCGCGTGCGCGCCCTGGCCGGCCCGCACGGTGTCGGCCGTTCGCCGGCCACCGGTGACGAGCACCGTCGTCACGACGCGATGTCACGCAGGCTCCCGCTGCTGCCCGCTCTGATCTTCACGATCATCGCGACCCAGATCCCGTTCCTGATCACCATCTGGTACTCGCTGCGCTCGTGGAACCTGCTGAACCCCGCCTCGGACGTGTTCGTGGGTCTGGCCAACTACGCGGCGATCTTCACGGACAGCACCTTCCGCCAGGTCGCACTGAACTCGGTGATCTACACCCTGGGGTGCGTCCTGGCCGCCATTGTGTTGGGCACGGTCCTCGCTCTGCTCCTGGACCGGAAGTTCCGGGGCCGGGGCGTCGTGCGCACCCTGTTGATCACCCCGTTCCTGATCATGCCGGTGGCTTCCGCGACCCTGTGGGGCGTGTCCATGTTCAACCCCACCTTCGGGTTGGTGAACTGGCTTCTGGGCCTCGTGGGCATCCCCGCGATCGATTGGACCTCGTCCTACCCGGTGCTGTCCATCCTGATCGCGCTGGTGTGGCAGTGGACGCCGTTCATGATGCTCCTCATCCTGGCGGGTCTGCAGTCCCAGCCCCGGGACGTCCTGGAGGCGGCTCAGATGGACGGCGCCACTCGGTGGCAGACGTTCGTGCACATTACGCTGCCGCACCTGCGCCGGTACATCGAACTGTCCGTCCTGCTGGGCGCGATCTACGTGGTCAACACGTTCGACCAGATCTACCTCATGACCGCCGGTGGTCCGGGTACAAGCAGCGCGAACCTGCCGTACTACATCTACCAGCGCGCATTCCTGGGCTTCGACATCGGCCAGGCGGCGGCCATGGGTGTGGTCGTGGTCGTGGCCACCATCATCATCGCCAACTTCGCCCTGCGTCTGATCTTCAAGGGCTTCATGAGGACGGAGCAGAACTGATGAGCACCAGCGCCGCCGCGTCCCCGGCCGGAACCCCGGCCACCGCCCCGACCACCGCGCCGTCCCGCGCGCCGCGTCGTTCCCGCAGGAACTCCTCCGGGGCAGGCTCCGCGGCCCTGACCCTGTTCACGTGGCTGGTCGCCATCGGCTTCTTCATGCCCGTCCTGTGGCTCGTCCTGACGTCCTTCAAGCAGGAGGCCGACGCCGCGTCCGACCCGCCCACGTTCTTCTTCGATCCCACGCTGGACCAGTACAAGGCGGTCTTCGAGGCCGGCGCGGGCGGGTACTTCTGGAACTCGGCGGTGGCGACCGTGGTCTCCACCCTGCTGGTGATCCTGTTGGCCGTTCCCGCCGCCTACGCGGTGAGCATCCGCCCCGTGGAGAAGACCCGGGACGTGCTGTTCTTCTTCATCTCCACCAAGATGCTGCCCGTGGTGGCCGTGATCATGCCCATCTACGTGGTCGCGGGCAAGCTCAAGGTGCTCGACAACGTGTGGACGCTCGTGTTCCTCTACACCGCCATGAACCTTCCGTTGGCGGTGTGGATGATGCGCTCGTTCTTCCAGGAGGTGCCGCGCGAGGTGCTCGAGGCCGCCCAGATGGACGGTGCCTCGCTGATGACCACCATGCGTTCGATCCTGATCCCCATGGTCACCCCGGGCATCGCATCCACCGCACTGATCTGCGTGATCTTCGCGTGGAACGAGTTCTTCTTCGCCCTGAACCTCACCGCGGCCGAGGCCGCGACCGTCCCGATCATGCTCGTGTCCACCATGACGAGCGAGGGTCTCTACCTCGCCCGGCTCTCCGCCGCGAGCGTTCTGGCGTCCCTGCCCGTGGTGCTGTCCGGCTGGGTCGCCCAGAAGCAGCTGGTCCGTGGTCTGTCGATGGGTGCCATCAAGTAGCCGACGGCGCGCGGGCTCAGGGCGTGACGATCGCCTTGAGTGCCCCCGGCGAGGTCCCCGCGGTCAGGGCCGCGGGGACCTCGCCCAATGTGTGTCGGGAGGTCACGAGGGCGTCCAGGTCCACGTCCCCGGAGGCCGCCAGGGCGATCGCGGTGGGCCATGTGTTGGCGTAGCGGAAGATGCCCGTGAGCTGCAGTTCCCGTTCCTGCAGGAGTGGAACGGGAACGGACAGGGTGTCCGAGCCCATGCCCACGAGCACGATCCTGCCGCGTGGAGCCAAGCGGCGCATACCCGTGAGGATCGCGGCCTCCGCACCGCTCGCGTCCACCAGGGCGGTGTACCCGGAGCCGGGGAACGGTGCCGTGTCTGGGGGAGCGGACGCGACCGTGAAGGTGTCGGTGGCGCCGTAGGCCTCCGCGACCCGCAGCCGGTCCTCCCGGGTGTCGGTGACCACCACGGACACGGCCCCGGCCAGCCGGGCACACCGTGCCGCGAGCAGACCCACGGGGCCCGCGCCGCTGACCAGGACACGGTCGCCCAACGTCACGTTCGCAGCGCGCACCGCGCTCACGGCCACGGACAACGGCTCCAGGAGGGCGGCGGCATCGTCGGACACGGAATCCGGGACGGGGTGCGCGAAGGCCGCCGGGTGGACGGCGTACTCGCTGAACACACCGTCCACCGGGGGAGTCGCGAAGAAGCGCACCGCTGGATCCAGGTTGTAGTGCCCGCCCAGCGTCTCGGGGGAGAAGGCCGAGGGGACGCCGGGTTCCAACGACACACGCTGTCCCGGGTGCCGATCGGTGACCTCGGAGCCCACGGCAACCACCGTGCCGGACGGTTCGTGGCCCAGCACGAGCGGGTGCTCGACCACGAAGCTGCCGACCCGCCCGTGCTCGAAGTAGTGGGTGTCCGATCCGCACACGCCGACGGACGCGATCCGTATCAGCACGTCGTGCGGTCCAGGGCGCGGGACGGGGCGGTGCTCCACGTGGATCTCACCCGGGGCGCTCAGCACGCTCACGCGCATCTCTGTGGGGATCTGGAAGGCGGTGTCGTTCACGGTGTCGTTCTCCTCGTCGGTCCGGAAGGGGGGGGTCCGGGCACCGACGGCTGAGCGGAGCCCGCGGCGTGGGATCAGTCGGGCAGTCGCAGGCCCGTGGCGGTGTCGAACAGGTGGGCGCGCTCGGGATCGGGGGCCACCCACACGGTGGTCTCCACGCGCGGTGGCTGCCGACCGTCCACGCGGATCACGAGTGGGCTCGCATCCGCCTCGGTGTTCAGGCCCGTGTTGGGAACGGTGTCCTCGTCCTCGCCGTGGGACGTGGCCACGGGGGTCACGTGCTGGGCGGTGCGCTGGTCCAGGTGGCCGTACACGTACGCGTCCGCGCCAAGCTCCTCGACGACGTCCGCGACCACGGCCAGTCCGTGACCCTCGGAGGAGATCACGAGATCCTCGGGACGCACCCCCACGGTGACCTCTGGTCCCGTGAGCGCCTCCCGCGCGGCCGCGCTCAACTGCCAGGACAGCGTTCCGAGTTCCACGGTGTGCTGCGGGCTCACGGCGGTGCGGAACAGGTTCATGGCGGGCGAGCCGATGAATCCGGCGACGAACTCGTTGGCCGGGCGGTCGTAGAGTTCCCGCGGGGTGTCCACCTGCATGAGGCGGCCGTCCTTGAGCACCGCGACCCGGTCACCCATGGTCATGGCCTCGGTCTGGTCGTGCGTCACGTACACCGTGGTCACGCCCAGTCGGCGGGTCAGGGACGCGATCTGGGTGCGGGTCTGGACACGCAGCTTGGCGTCCAGGTTGGACAGCGGCTCGTCCATCAGGAACACCTGGGGCGAGCGCACGATCGCTCGGCCCATGGCCACGCGTTGCCGCTGACCCCCGGAGAGGGCCTTGGGCTTGCGGTCCAGGTAGTCGGTGAGGTCCAGGATCCTGGCCGCCTCCTCGATGCGCTGGTTGCGCTCGGACTCGGGAACCTTGGCGATCTTCAGAGCGAATCCCATGTTGTCCCGCACGCTCATGTGCGGGTAGAGCGCGTAGTTCTGGAAGACCATGGCGATGTCCCGGTCGCGGGAGGCCACATGGGTGACGTCCTCGCCCCCGATCCGAATGGCGCCATCACTGACGTCCTCGAGGCCCGCGAGCATACGCAGGGTCGTGGACTTGCCGCAGCCCGAGGGCCCCACGAGAACCAGGAACTCTCCGTCGGCGATGTTCAAACTGAGATCGTTGACGGAGGGGCGTTCGGCGCCCGGGTAATGACAGGTGACGTGTTCGTACTGCACGCTCGACATGGCGATCCTCTTTCCCGGCAGGCACGTGCCGGACGATCCGTGGGAGAAAAGGGGCACAAAAGTGAAGTGCTTCACTCTCAGATGTGAGCATATCCGTCGCGTGTGATTCACACCACCGTGATGGTTCACGAGCCGGAGACAACGAAGGCCCCGGGTAACCAGGGGTTCCCGGGGCCTTCGGCACGTACGGGCCGAGCTGCGTCGTCGCCCGGGCCGGAGAGCGGGTCAGGCGTCCGAACCGGAGCGTGGGCCAGTTGCGCGGATCAGCCGCGCGGGATGTTGCGCAGGTTGGAGCGAGCCATCGACACGGCCTCGCCGGCACCGCGGTTGAGCACGATGCGGGACATGGCCGTGGCGAAGCCGAAGACCTGCTCGCTCTTGATCTTCGGGGGGATGGACAGCGCGTTGGGGTCGGTGATGACCTCCACGAGCGAGGGACCGCGGTGCGAGAGCGCGGTGGTGAACGCCGACTCGAGATCCTTGGGCTTCTCCACGCGGATGCCCTGCAGCCCGGCGGCGCGGGCGATCGCCGCGTAGTCGGTGTGGGGGACGTCCACGCCGTAGTCCTGCAGCCCGTCCACGAGCATCTCCAGCTTGACCATGCCGAGCGTCGAGTTGTTGAAGACCACCACGGTGACCGGCAGGTCGTACGCGGCGAGCGTGAGCAGCTCGCCCATGAGCATGGACAGCCCGCCGTCGCCCGAGACCGAGATCACCTGGCGGCCCGGCTCCGCCATGGACGCGCCGATCGCGTGGGGCAGGGCGTTGGCCATGGAGCCGTGCAGGTAGGAGCCCAGGACGCGGCGGGTGCCGAGCGGGTTGATGTAGCGAGCGGTCCACACGTTGCACATGCCGGTGTCAGCAGTGAACACGGCGTCCCGGGCAGCCACCTGGTCCAGCACGGACGCGGCGTACTCCGGGTGGATGGGGGTGATCTTCTCGACCTTGCGGGTGTAGGCCCCCACGGCCTTGTTCATCAGCTTGTCGTGCTTGGCGAGGGTCTTGTCCAGGAAGGAGCGGTCCTTCTTGGGCTGCAGCTCGGGCAGCAGCTTGAGGATCGTGGACTTCACGTCCCCGTACACCGGCACGGTCACGCCCGTGCGGCGTCCAATCACTGCGGGGTTGGTGTCCACCTGGATGGTGGTGACGTCCGGGAGGAACTGGTCGTACGGGAAGTCCGTGCCCAGCATGACCATGACGTCCGCGTCGTGCAGCCCCTCGGCCGCGGCGCCGTAGCCCAGCAGCCCGGTCATGCCGACGTCGAACGGGTTGTCGAACTGGATCTGGTCCTTGCCGCGCAGCGAGTGGCCGACGGGAGCGTTGAGCGTGTCCGCGAGCGCGATGACCTCGTCGTGCGCGCCAGACACGCCGATGCCCGCGAAGATCGCAACCTTCTTGGCGGAGTTCAGGGCCTCGGCCATGCGGGCGATCGTCTCGTCGGAGGGCACGATCGAGCTGGGGGCGGGAACGGAGTAGGGACGGGCGTCGGCGGCCATGTCCGAGTCCGCGAGGTCACCGGGCAGCGTCACCACAGACACGCCCGGGCTCGTGACGGCGAACTGGATCGCGGAGGCCACCACGGAGGGCGACTGCTTGGCCGTGCTCACGAGTTCCGAGTAGACGGAGCACTCGGTGAAGATCCGGTCCGGGTGCGTCTCCTGGAAGTACCCCGAGCCGATGTACTGGGAGGGGATGTGGGAGGCGATCGCCAGCACAGGGGCACCGGAGCGGTTGGCGTCGTAGAGGCCGTTGATCAGATGCAGGTTGCCGGGACCGCACGAGCCCGCGCACACGGCGAGCTTGCCGGTCACCTGCGCCTCGGCGCTCGCGGCGAAAGCGGCGGCCTCCTCGTGGCGCACGTGGACCCAGTCGATGCCGCCCTTGGCGGAGCCCCCCGAGCGGCGGACCGCATCCACGATCGGGTTCAGGCTGTCGCCCACCACGCCGTAGATGCGCTCGACGCCCGCGGCGATGAGTTGCTGGATGATCTGGTCTGCAAGTTTCACGCGTTCTCCTCGGGAGGCGGGCCGCCGCGGCCGTGCCGTGCGGCGGTAGTGGAAAAAGTCGCTGCGCGCCAGCTTAGTCCCGTTCCCGGGGGCTCCCGGAATCTATGTGGCGAACGAGACAGGCCCTGGTGGGGCAGCGCACCGTCAAGTCGGGGTTGACGCAGGGCGGGGCGTCAATGTTTGCTTGACGCATGACAAAATCCGCAAAGAACGTCTCCCGCAACGACGGCTCCGCCCGCTCCGCGGGAACCACCACCGCCGTTCCGACCGCATGGGCGGGGGTCGACTGGGCTGCCATCGACTGGGCCCGTGTGGACTGGGTGCGCGCCTCCGCGCGACTCGCGACCGGCAGCCCAGGAGCCTGGGGCGATCTGCCCACCCGGGGTGCGCGCCGTCGAACGCCCGCCGCGGGCGACGTCGGCGGCGCCGAAGACCATGGAACCGAGGCGTTCGAGACCGACTGGAGCACGTGGCAGGCCCCGGCCCGCGCCTACCCGGTGACGGTCTACGGGATCCACGAGGCCACGCCCGGCCCGCGCTGGAAGGCGCTCTTCGACGCCACCTGGCCCGCGTACCGCTCGTGGTACCTCACGGGTCCCGGCACCCGCCCGAGCCTCGAGGAAGCCCGTGGCAGGCTCGAGGAGCACATGCCCGAGCTGGTGCCCACATGGCGCGAGCTCGTGGCGCAGACCGGCGGTGACGGCGACGCAGCGCGCTTCCTGACCATGTGGAACCTTCCCGCCTTCGCACCGGCGTGCTCGCAGCTGGCGACGGTGGGGGAGGAGACGTCCCTGACCCGCAACTACGACTACGTGCCGGAGCTGTGGGAGGCCACGGTGTACTCGAGCGAGTTCACCGGACGCAAGGTGATCGGCACGGGCGACTGCCTGTGGGGGCTGCTGGACGGGATGAACGACGCCGGTCTGGCCGTGTCCCTCACGTTCGGCGGGCGTCCCGGCTCCGGGCCCGGCTTCGCGATCCCCCTGGTGGTCCGCTACCTGCTGGAGGTCGCGGAGACCGCTGCCCAGGCGAGGAAGCTGCTGCGCGGGCTGCCCGTGTCCATGTCCTACAACGTCACCGTGGTGGACGTCAGCGGTGAGCGCTTCACCGCCTTCGTGGCCCCGGGGCAGGACACCGAGTTCTTCGACGCGTGCACCGCGACCAACCACCGCGGCAAGACCCCGGAGTACCCGCAGAAGGCCGCGCAGTTCCACTCGGTGGAGCGCCTGGAGTTCCTGGACGCATCCGCCGAGCAGGGGGTGAGCGCCGCCGAGGCGCGGGACAGCTTCCTGCGGGATCCCCTGCACCAGGACCACTACTCGGCCGGGTTCGGCACGCTGTTCACCGCCCACTACCGCCCGGACCTGGGCACGGTCGAGTACGTGTGGCCCGGTGTCTCGTGGACCCGTGGCTTCGACGACCCGGACGACACCCTTGAACTCGTGCTCGAGGGACGGTGAGTCCGGCACTCGCCCCGGTTCCCGAGATCGGGGCGGGTGGTGCCATGATGGGATCCGTGAGCAGCCACACACCCGCCCCGTCCGGCCCCGAACCCTCCGTGTCCGACCTCGAGGACGCGGCGCTGCGGGCCCTCGCGCAGCTGAGCGGCCGCGGGGATCCCGAAGCGTTCCAGGCCCTGCTGCGGATCAGCGCGGCGGCGGGTGAGCACCTGGGGGTTAGTGCCCGCTCCGTGGCGGAGGCGGCCTCGTGGTCCGCCGTGGCCGGTGCCGCCGGCACCTCGCGCCAGGCGGCGTGGTCCCGGTGGAAGACCTGACAACCCTCCGCCGACGCGGTCCCCGGACCGCAGGACCACATCACCACCGGGCCGCAGCATCACAGAACGGAACTCGGCCACCCGAAACATCGGGTGGCCGAGTTCTGCGTCTCAGGACCGGGTCCGTGCGAGCCCGGCGGGCCGCCCGGGATCAGCTCAGTAGTTGCCGGTCATCGTGGTGACGTCCAGCGCTTTGTCCAGCTGCTCCTCGGTGAGCTTCTCGCCGTCCACGTAGCCGAGCTCGATGGTGGCCTCGCGCACCGTCATCTTGTTCGCGACGGCGTGCTTGGCGATCTTTGCGGCGGCCTCGTAGCCGATCGCCTTGTTCAGCGGGGTCACGATCGAGGGGGACGCCTCGGCCAGGAACGTGCAGCGCTCCACGTTGGCCTGCAACCCGTCCACCATCTTCTCCGCGGCCACGCGGGACACGTTGGCGAGCAGGCGGATGGACTCCAACAGGTTCGCGGCCATCACGGGAATGCCCACGTTCAGCTCGAACGCACCGTTGGTGGAGGACAGAGCCACGGTGGTGTCGTTGCCAATCACCTGCGCGGCCACCTGGATGGTCGCCTCGCAGATCACCGGGTTGACCTTGCCGGGCATGATCGAGGAGCCGGGCTGCAGGTCCGGGATGTGCAGCTCACCGAGACCGGTGTTGGGCCCGGAGCCCATCCAGCGGATGTCGTTCATGAACTTCATGTAGGAGTACGCAATGTTGCGCAGCTGCCCGGAGGCCTCCACCAGGCCGTCACGGTTGGCCTGCGCCTCGAAGTGGTTGCGCGCCTCGGTCAGCGGAAGGCCGGTCTCCGCGGACAGCAGCTCGATCACGCGCGCCGAGAAGCCGTCCGGGGTGTTGATGCCGGTGCCCACGGCGGTGCCGCCCAGGGGGACCTCCGCCACGCGGGGCAGGGAGGCGTCGATGCGTTCGATGCCGTAGCGCACCTGGGCCGCGTAGCCGCTGAACTCCTGGCCCAGGGTCACAGGGGTCGCGTCCATGAGGTGCGTGCGACCGGACTTCACCACGGTCTTGAACTCCTCCGCCTTCTTCTCCAGGGAGGTGGCGAGGACGTCCATGGCCGGCTTGAGGTCGTTGATCAGCGCGTTCGTCACGGCCACGTGCACGGAGGTGGGGAAGACGTCGTTGGAGGACTGCGACGCGTTGACGTGGTCGTTCGGGTGGACCTCCACTCCGGCGGACTCGAGCGCGCGGGAGGCCAGCGTGGCCAGGACCTCGTTGGTGTTCATGTTCGAGGAGGTGCCCGAACCGGTCTGGAACACGTCGATGGGGAACTCGCCGTCGTGCTCCCCTGCGGCCACGGCGTCCGCGGCGTCGCGGATGGCCTGGGCGCGCTGCGCGTCCAGCACACCCAACTCCTCGTTGGCGGTCGCGGCGGCCTTCTTCACCTGCGCGAGCGCCTTGATGTGCTCGCGCTCCAACGTGTTGCCCGAGATGGGGAAGTTCTCCACGGCGCGCTGCGTCTGCGCGCGGTAGAGGGCGTTCTTGGGAACGCGGACCTCGCCCATGGTGTCGTGCTCGATGCGGTACTCAGTGTTTTCAGCCATGTCGCCAGTTTACGGCCACCGCGCCCCTCGGCGCCCGACGAAGCGCCCCGCGATCCGGGCTCGTGACGACGTCGTGGTCAGACCCGCGACGTCGGCCGGGCACGACGTCGGGACCGGAGCCCTGGCGCTGCCGCGCCCGGTGAGGTCGGAGGGAGGTGGACGACGCCGCGCCGCCACGTGTCCTCGCGGGTCTGGTCCGTGTGCAGCAGGTCCTGGTACTCAGGACAACGGCGACGAGCAGGGATTCCCTGCTCGTCGAACGCCTGGGCGACTAGCTGATCTGGGGATCGTCGCTGTAGACCAGCTCGGCCTTGCCGTCCGCAAGGTGGTAGAACACGCCGATGACGGCGGCCTCACCGCGGGAGACAGCACCGGAGATCACGGTGGACTGGTCCAGCATGCGTGCCGCGGTCTGCTTGGTGTGCTCCACGACCATGTCCTGCAGGTCCGCGTTCCCGGAGCGCTGTGCCTGCAGGACGGACGGGGTGATGCGCTCCACCAGGTCCCTCTGGAAACCGGTGGGAAGCTCACCGGACTCCACGGAGTTCTTTGTGGCGGTCACCGCGCCGCACGAGTCGTGGCCGAGCACCATGATCAGCGGTGTGCCGAGCACGTCGATCGCGAACTCGAGGGAACCGAGCACGGCGTTGTCGATGACCTGGCCCGCAGTGCGGATCACGAACGCGTCCCCGAGGCCCAGGTCGAAGATGATCTCCGCGGCGAGCCGGGAGTCCGAGCAGCCGAAGATCACGGCGAACGGTTTCTGCGACTCGGCGAGGCTCTCGCGGCGCTGCGCGTCCTGGTGGGGGTGCAGCTTGTCCCCGGAGATGAACCGGGAGTTGCCCTCCTGCAGGGCCCGCCAGGCCTCGGAGGGGGTGCCGGGTGCGTGGTCCACGCTGGCTGTCTCAGTGTTCACGGTGGGACTCCATGACTCGAGGAGGGGTGACGCGGCGTGATACTGCGCGCCGCCGTTACAGGGTAACCCCGCCGAGGCGCCGGGTGCCTGGGGCGGCACCGGCGCGCGCACTCAGGAGCGGGAGAGCGCTTCCGCCACGAGCTGGAAGTCCGCGTCCGGGGCGTCGCCGCTGAGCACCACCGTGGAGTCCTTGAGAGTGCCCACCCACGCCGTGAACGCGTCCTGCTTGCCAGAGGCGTCCCGGTGGTGGATCTGCCAGGTGACGCCCGCGACCTCCTTCTCGTCCGTCACGGGCACCAGCTCCGTGCGCTGGGCGAGCCACGTGGGGTTCGACTCGGCGGTCTGGACCATGTCCACCAGGTGGTAGTCGGGGGAGAGGAAGCCCACGTTCCACAGCGGCACACCGTCCTGGGACTTCTCGTCCCAGCGCGCGTAGTTGGCACTCCAGCTTTCCCCGAGGTCCGGTGCGGCCGGGGTGAAGGACGCCTGGTCCGCGGCGAAGGTGGCCTCTTGGGCAACGTCCACGTGCGCCCGGTAGGGCTGGGCGTCCGGGCGGGGCTGCAGCCACAGGAACGGCAGCAGCAGGAGCAGCAGCACGAGCATGGAGATCACCATCCCGCGCACCGGGGCGTTGATCCGCGACGCCTGCTTGGTGGTGAGCTGCGGGGTGGGCTGGTCGGCGCCCGCCGTGGCCCCCGGGGTGTCTGTGGCCTCCGCGCCCGCGCTGTCCGTCGCGGCGGTGCCTGCCGCGGCGGCGTCATCGGGGGCTGCGCCGGAAGGGGACGTCGACGGCGCGGGGTGGGGATCGCGGGAGGGCCCGGAAGCAGAAGAACTCACGTCCTCCATTGTGCCGTGCCCGCGCGGACCCGCCCAACAGGACAGGCCCGGGGATATGCTGGGGGCAACCGTGGTGGCGCCCGGGCCCAGGTGGTGGTGAGGCGCACCGAAACTCGAAGGTGAGGAACAACGTGGCAGAGAACACCCAGTACGGCAGCTCGGGAAATGCAGCGGACCGCAACTTGGCGCTCGAACTGGTGCGCGTCACGGAGGCCGCGGCGATCGCGGGCGGCCACTGGGTGGGTGCCGGTGACAAGAACAGCGCGGACGGTGCGGCGGTGGACGCCATGCGCTCCTTCCTCTCCACCGTGGACTTCAACGGCACCGTGGTCATCGGCGAGGGCGAAAAGGACGAGGCACCCATGCTGTTCAACGGCGAGCAGGTGGGTGACGGCAGGGGCCCGGCCTCGGACGTCGCGGTGGACCCCATCGACGGCACGCGCCTGACCGCGCTCGGCATGAACAACGCGCTCGCGGTGATCGCCGTGGCGGACGGCGGCTCCATGTTCGACCCCTCGGCCGTGTTCTACATGGACAAGCTCGTGGTGGGTCCGGAGGCCGCGGACATGGTGGACCTGCGACTGCCCGTGAAGCAGAACATCCACCTGGTGGCCAAGGCCAAGGGCGTGAAGCCCAACCAGGTCACCGTGTGCGTCCTGGACCGACCCCGGCACCAGGGCCTCGTGGAGGAGATCCGCGCGACCGGCGCCCGCACCCGAATGATTCTGGACGGGGACGTGGCCGGCGCGATCGCCGCGTGCCGCGAGGGCACCGGGGTGGACATCATGATGGGCATCGGCGGCACCCCGGAGGGCATCGTCACCGCGTGCGCCGTGAAGGCCACCGGTGGCGTGATCCAGGGCCGCCTGGCACCCACGGACGAGGCCGAGCGTGAGAAGGCGGCCGCCGCCGGGCTGGACGTGGACCGGATCCTCACCACGGACGAGCTCGTCACCTCCGACAACTGCTTCTTCGCCGCCACCGGCATCACGGACGGCGACCTGCTGCGCGGCGTGCGCTACCGCGGGCGCACCATCACCACCCAGTCCATCGTGATGCGCTCCCGCTCCGGCACGGTGCGCATGGTCGAGGCCGAGCACCTCGCCAAGAAGTGGGAGAAGTACGAACGCCACCAGAAGTGACCTTGACGTCCCACGACGTCGACGGCGCGTCCGCCCTTTCCGGGTGGGCGCGCCGTTCGCATGGGCGACCGGGGCGGGGCCCGCGCCCGGCTAAGCTGGGTCGCGGTGTTCATGGGCATGAGGAGAGGACAGACACCGTGACGTTGAACGTGACCCCCTGCGGGAACCGTCAGAGCTGGGACGCCCGCGTGCGAGTCACAGGCGGGCACCCGGACCTGCTGTGGGGCATCGGCGAGGCCGAGGCTCTCACCCGCGACGACGTCCGCGTGCAGCGGGTGGGGGTGGATCGCGGCAACCAGACCGTGGGGTACGGCCAGCTGCTGGTCTACCCGGAGGACCGCCACACGGTGGTGGACGCCAAGTCCCTGCACGTGAAGGACCCGCGTGACCTCGTGGCCGTGCTCGCTGCACTCCAGGAGCACTCCCGCACGGTGCACGACGCCGCGGTGCTGCGCGTCAGCCCGGACACCCACGCCACCACGGAACTCGCGGATGAGCTCGCGGAGGCCGGCTACCGCCGTCGTGACAAGCCCCGCCGCGGTGAAGCCGGCCCCCGCCACCTGGTGGTGCGCCTCGGCGAGACCGATGGGGAGCTGTCCAAGCGCCTGTCGAGCGAGACTCTGCAGCGCTGCCGCGCGGGTCTGAGGGACTCGGGAGTGCGGGTGCGGCGCGTGAACGCCGAGGACCGGGACCTCTCCCACGTGGGCCTGCGCACCCAGCACATCCGTGAGCTGCTGCGCGCCGTGGGGGAGAACTCCGTGTTCCTGGTGGCGACCGAGCGCCCCAAGGACGGGCCCGAGAAGGCCCTGGGCTACCTGTGGTTCGTGCACACGGGCGAGGCCGCCATGATCTACCGCTTGGGCTTCACGGACCGCGCCCGGGAGCTCGGGGTGGACGACGCCCTGCTGCTCACCGGTCTCGTCCAGCTCCAGCAACGGCTCGTGCACAAGGTGCTCGCGGGGGATCCGGACCAGGCCGGCCAGCCCATGGTGCTGCGCGAGCTCGCGACCGAGGACGTGGAGGTCCTCGGCACGTGGGAGTACCCCCTGGTGGGAGAGTTCCAGATCGCGGGCCGCGCCGAGAAGACACGGCGCCGCGTGCTCGGCCGGCGCTCCCGGCAGGACCGCCGCGAGGAGATCCTCCCGGAGCACATGAGCCCCGCAAACACCTCGGGCCCCACTCACCGGGCGGGTTCCGAGACGGACGCTGCAGGCGCGGGGCGCGACGACGCCGCAGCCGAGGTTGTCGAGACTGGGGCCGTTGACGTCGGGCTCGCCGGAGCTGGGTCCGCGGACGACGCCGTCGACGTCGCCGAGCAGGACGCCGCCCCGTCGCGCAAGGCCGCCAAGGCGGCGAAAGCCGAGAAGAGGGCAATAAAGAAGCACACCACGTCCGCCAAGAAGACTCCGTCTTCCAAAGGAGCCAAACGCGCCAGGCGCGGCAAGCGGCGGGCACAGCCAGAGTTCGGAGGCACAGACCTGGAGACCGGGACGACGGACGCCACGGCGCCCGAGACTCAGCCGGCGGCCGACGGCCTGCTGCGCCGGGCCCTCGCGGAGGGTCGCGCGGCCGTCCGGGACGCCGCCCGCTGGTGAGCCCCGTCGGGGCTACGCCCTGCCGGAGACGAGGTTCGCCACGCGAGCCGTGAGGGACTGCGGAAGCAGACCGGCGATCCGTTCGAGGCCGTGGTAGGTCCGGGGAAAGACCACCCGGGGCCGCCTTTTCTCCAGCGCGGTGAGCGTGGCGGTTACGAGGTCCTCCGGTTTCGCGGAGCGCCCGAGGTCGATGGCCGAGGCGTCCGCCACCCGGAAGAAGTCCGTGTCGACTGGCCCCGGATTCACGCTCAGCACCTGGACGCCGTGCTTGCGGGCCTCCACGCCCACGGCCAGGGTGAACCTGTCCACGAACGCCTTGGACGCGCTGTACGTGGCCATGGACGGAAGCGGCTGGAAGCCCGCCACCGAGGCCACGTTGATGATGGCACCGCTGCGGGCGACCGTCATGGACTGCAGGGCGGTGTGCGTGAGCGTCATCAGCGCCCGCACGTTCACGGTGAGCTCCTCCAGTTCACGGTCCAGGTCCAGGGCGGCGAACTCGCCGTGCGTCCCGAAGCCCGCATTGTTGACCAGAAGGTGCACGGGGTTGCGCTCCAGGACGTCCACCAGGGTGTCGATGCCGTCCTGCGTGCCCAGGTCCGCCACGACAATCTGTGCGGCACCACCGGTGGCCTCCTGTGACAACTCCGTGAGCTTCTCGGTGCTGCGCCCGGTGAGAATCAGCGCGTATCCGCGCTCGTGCAGGGCCTTCGTGAACGCCCGACCGATCCCTCCCGTGGCACCCGTGACCAGCGCGGTGCGGCTCATGCGTCGTCCTTCTTCCCGCGCGGCGTCGTCGCCCGGCTGCCCAGCCCGCCAAGGCGCTCACGCAGACTACCGGGGCGCTCCCGCAGGCTCCCGGCCCGTTCGCGCAGTGTTCCGGCGAGCGATCCGAGTCCCTCGCGGGCCGCGCGCACACCGCTGTACGCCGTGTACCCGGCACGGGAGACGGGAAGGTCCCAGGTGCCCGGGTAGGCGACCGGCTCACCGCCGAAGGACTTCTTGAAGGACGTGAACCCGTACCACTCGTGCTCGGGTCCTGCGCCCTCTGGTGCGGTGCCGAAGAGGTCGAACCAGGTGAGGCCCTTCTCCTTGGCGTCCATGACCATGGTGACCACCAGGGGGATGCCCGCGGAGAGCTTGCGGTGCTCCTGGTCCATGGCGGCGTGCGCGTAGGTGCGGGTGTCCGCGGAGTCGTACACGAGCGACGCCGCAATCGGCTCGCCATCGAGCTTCGCGAGGTACAGGCTCGCCGCGTCCACCGGCATCAGGGAGGCGGCGACGGCGCGCAGGTAGTCGTCCTGCTGCCGGTTGAAGTTCCGGCGCTTCGCGGTGTCGTCCAGGAACCGCAGCAGGTGCTCCACGTCAGCAGGGTCCTGCGAGCGCTCGATGCTCACGCCCTTCTTGTGACTGTTGCGGTACAGGTTGCGGTTGGTGGACTTCATGGCCTTGAGCAGGTCCTTGGAGTCCTTGCGCAGGTCGATCAGCTGGGTGTGCCCCGGCTGCACCTGGCGCGGCGCGCGCTTCATCCCACGACGGCGCAGCGAGGCCTCCGCGGTCTCGATCCCGTCCACGGTGTGCCCGTTGATCGGCTCCACGCGCACGAACCAGCAGCGGTTCGCGCGAGCCTGGGCGGTGAGGTCCGCGAGGGCGCGGTCGAAGGCCTCCGGGGAGTCCGCCTCCGGGCCGTACGGGCAGTAGAGGTAGCGGCCCGTGCGACCGCCCTCCACGGTGGCCAGGTAGCGCCATCCGGGGCCCTCGGCCTGGATCACACGGTGTCCGATGCTCTGTTGGAACTGGGCCCACTCGGGGGACTGCAGGATGTTTGCCACGGCTCCACTGTACCGATGAGGCTGTACCTATACCTGTACCTGTACCTGTACCGCTGCACCGATGCCCCGTGCCCGTCAGGGGACGGAGCAGGTGCCATTCGGGGACAGCGTCTCCTCGGTGGGCACCTTCAGCGCCGCCGGCACCACCGCGGTGGTCCCAATTCCGGCTCCTCCACCGGTGACAGAGCCGCCACCCGAGGTGAATCCCGCCGTCGCGGCGTTCGCCGTGCCGGAGGACGATGACGCCGCGCCGCCCGCCGCCGGAGCCGCCTGGGCGTCGTTGCCGCTGGCCTTCTCGAGCAGCTGCGCCAGGTCTGAGCGGAACTGGTCGTAGTCCGGGTAGGTGGGGAAGGACTGGTCGTAGTAGGGAGGACCCGCCGCGTACGCCTGCAGCTCGTGGTCCTTGGCCTTCGTGGCCACGGTGACCATGGAGCCGATCGAGGACTGCGGGATGTCCGTCTCGAGGATCTGCTGGCCAGAGCTCGCGAGCTCGTCGAACTTGGTGGCCACCGTGACCGGGCTCAGCTGGGCGAGCATCGCGGCCTGGACGCAGCGCTGCCGGGCCTGGCGGTCGTAGTCCGTGGCGCCCTCGCGGGAGCGGGCGTACCAGAGGGCGTGGTAACCGTCCATGTGCTGCACACCGGGCTCGATCCACCCCAGGATGGGGTTCTTCTCGCCGGTGTCAAGGTTGGTGCCACCGCCCATGGGAACCCGTCCGCCCACGTTCAGGTCGATGCCGCCGAGGGCGTCCACGAGGGACGCGAAGCCGTCCATGTCGATCAGCGCGTACGCCTGGATCTTCAGGCCCGTGACGCCCTCGGCGGCCTCCTTGGTGGCCTGTGCCCCGGGATCGGCGACGTCCGGGTAGAGGTCCTTGTGGTTCTGCATCACGTCCGTGTAGACGGCGTTCATGATGCACTCGTCCCCGCAGTTGAAGCCCTCAGGGTAGACCCCGTGCATGGGGGAGTCCTCCGGGAAGGGGACGTTCTGCAGATTGCGGGGCAGGGAGATGGTCACGGTCTGGCCGGAGGACGCGTCGATGCTGAGCACCGTCATCGAGTCCGGGCGCCTCCCCTCGCGGTCCTCGCCGGCGTCCCCGCCCATGAGCAGGATGTTGTAGCGCCCGTCCGCCGCGGAGAAGGGCATGCCCCCGCCGAAGATGCCCGAGACGGCGCCGCGCGCCACCGAGACCAGGTGAGCCGCGTATCCGAGCCCGCCGCCGGTGACGACCATGGCCAGCACAGTGGCGACGACGACGCCGCGCCGGGCACTGTCCCCCAGCAGCCCGGGGCGGATGGTGCGCAGTGTGTCGAACCACAGCAGCACCCAGCCGACTGCTAGTGCCACGAGCCCGTACATCAGCAGGGCAGAGGTCACGGAATTGGTCAGCAGCCACACCAGGGCGGTGCGCCACACGAACCACAGCAGCACGGCGAGCACGACCAGCGCCCAGACCACCGCGGTGATCCTTACGGCGATCCGTCCGATCAGCCGCTTGCCCGCCACGAGCTGGGCGGAGCCGGGCACCAGCAGCGTGGCACCGAGCAGCCACCAGGCCCGCTTCGTGCGGGTGGCGGGTGCGGCGAAACGCGGACTGCGCAGGGGCTCGCCCACCCGGGTTCGGGCGCGGCGCGGACCGTCCTCGGGATCGCGGACGGCCGAGGCACCCTCGGCAGGGAGGTCCTGCGCGGCGTCGTCGGGGAACGCACCGTCCGGGTGTGCGTCACCGACGTGCGCGCCGTCGAGGTGGGCGCCGCGGGCCGGGGGCACCTCGTCGTAGGCGCGTGTGGCCGAGGGGAGGAGACGGCCGTCCTCCGTGTGGTCGGTTGATCCGTTCACGTGCAACTCCGTGCTGAAGGGGAAGTCGGTGTTGCGGGGAGCCGACGCTGCGGCCCACCGGTCCGTGGCCCCACCGAGGAGGGGACACGAGTGGCTCATTGTGCCCCGCTCACCTGGACCTGGGCCGACAGCCCACCCCGGTGCGGCGGCGCCGGCTCAGTCCTTGGAGCTCGCGCCGCGGGCCACGGCCTCCCGGAGGGCGGAGCCCTTGCGGTGCGCGGCTTCGGAGAGCTCCGCGGCGACGTGCTGCAACCGGTCCCGCAGCTGCTGCGCGGAGGTGCTCGACGCCGAGCCCAGCACCCGCGCGGCGAGCAGACCGGCGTTGCGCGCACCGTTGATCGACACGGTGGCCACGGGCACGCCCGCGGGCATCTGCACGATCGAGAGCAGGGAGTCCATGCCGTCCAGCGTCTTCAGAGCCACGGGGACGCCGATCACCGGCAGGGGGGTCACGGAGGCGAGCATGCCGGGCAGGTGGGCGGCGCCGCCGGCCCCCGCGATGATGACTCGCAGCCCGCGCTCGTGGGCGGTGCGGCCGTACTCGAGCATCTCGGACGGCATCCGGTGGGCCGAGACCACGTCCGCCTCGTAGGGTACGCCCAGTTCCTCGAGGGCCTGGGCGGCCGCGCGCATGGTGGCCCAGTCCGAGTCCGAACCCATCACGAGCCCCACCAGGGGTACGCCAGTCTGGGCGGCTGGGACCGCGCCCCACGTCGTCGTCCCCCCGCTGTCCACGGCGGTGGGCCGGGCGTGGCGGTCCTCGCCGTCGCGCAGGATGCTCGCCGCGTGCGTGGCGATCTCGCGCAGCGCCGTGAGCTCGTGGGCGTCCCCGACCACGTTGACGTGGCCGATCTTGCGGCCCGGGCGCACCGACTTGCCGTAGTTGTGGATCTTTGCGCGGGGCTCGGCGCTCATCGCGGCGGGGTAGGCCGCGAAGAGGTCCTGGTTGTCCCCACCCAGGAAATTCTTCATCACGGCTGCCTCGGCCACCACGTCCGTGGCACCCAGCGGCCAGTCGAGCACGGCCCGCAGGTGCTGCTCGAACTGTCCCGTGACGGAGCCGTCCATGCTCCAGTGCCCGGAGTTGTGAGGGCGCATGGCCAGCTCGTTCACGGCGAACCCGGTCTCCGTGCCCGGCGTCTCGAAGAGCTCCACGGCCATCACGCCGGTCACTGCGAGGTCATGGGCGAGCTTCACGGCGGCGGCCTGCGCGGCACGGGCCACCTCCGGGTCCAGCCCGGGAGCGGGGGCGATCACCTCGTCGCACACACCGGCCACCTGGATGGACTCGACGACGGGCCACGCCACGGTTTCGCCGGACGGCCTGCGGGCGACCATTGCGGAGAGCTCACGGCTGAACGCCACGGCCTCCTCCGCGAGCAGCCCCTCCTCGGAGTCCGCGGCGGCCGAGCGCTCGAACCACTCGGCAGCGGTGCCGCTCGTGGCCTGCTCCGCACGCTCGACCCGCAGCACGCCCTTGCCGTCGTAGCCGCCGCGCGGGGTCTTCAGGATCACGGGCCAGCCGACGCGATCGCCGAAGGCCACGAGGTCCTCGGCGGTGTGGACCTCCGCCCACTCGGGGTTGGGCAGGCCCAGATCGGCCACGGCGCGGCGCATCACGAGCTTGTCCTGCGCGTGCACGAGCGCGGCGGGCCCGGGGCGAACGGCGACCCCCTGGGCCTCCAGGGCCTTCAGGTGCTCAGTGGGCACGTGCTCGTGGTCGAAGGTGAGCACGTCCACCTCCGCGGCGAAGCGGCGCAGGGTGTCGAGATCGGTGTAGTCGCCCGCGGGAGCGGTGCGGACGGCCGCCACCGCGCTCACCTCGGGGTTCTCCGCGAGCACGCGCAGCTCCACTCCGAGGGCGGTGGCTGCGGGGGCCATCATGCGGGCGAGCTGCCCGCCGCCCACGACGCCGATGACAGGACCTGTCTCAGGAGAATTCACCCTCCCAGGCTATCGCCACAGCTGACGTCCAGTCATGTCGGAGTACGATGCACTCATTCATCCGGCGCCCACGGTGAGTCCCGGGCGCGACGACATCCGTCCGGGTGGGACGCACGCACGAGACGGTCCCCCCAACCTTCCTCCGTCCCCGATGAGCAGAGTGAGACCGAACCCTTGAACACCGTGGTTGAGCGCGCGCACGCGCTGTGGGAACTGTTCGTCAAAGAGCTCGCGAAGTTCGGACTGGTGGGGGCCGCTGCGTTCGCTATCAACGCCACGCTCGTGTGGCTGCTCATGCACACGCCCTACTTCGCGGACAGCCACATCAAGGCCAAGGTGGTGGCCACCGTGGTGGCCATCGTCTTCTCGTGGGTCGCCAACCGGCTGTGGACTTTCCGTGACAAGCGCCAGGACGACAAGAAGAAGGAACTCGTGCAGTTCCTGGTGGCCAACGGGATCGGCATGGCCATCGAACTCGGCTGTCTGGGCGTGAGCTACTACGTCCTGGGCCTGACCTCCGCAACGGCCTCGTTCATCTCCGGCACGATCATCGGCACCATCCTGGGCACCGTCTTCCGCTACTTCGCCTACCGTTTTTGGGTGTTCAGCACCAAGCTCGACCAGGACCCGGACTTCGCGGACAGCCCGGACCAGGAGTTCGCCTTCATCACCGGTCAGATCCCGGTGGTCCACCGCCACGACCACGACACGCAGCAGCGTCCCCGCCACGGCGGCGGCTCCCACGAGGGCAGCTCGTCCGGTGGTTCCGTGCACGGGGCGGGCACCGGGAACATCGACGACACGGACTCCGAGCCCGACGACGACGCCCGCCGCGCCTCCTGAGTGACGGCTCCGGCCGCGCACTGACAGGCAGACCGGACGTCTGCGCGTCCGGGCGCGTCGGCCCGCCACGGAGCCGTTGCGGGGCCACCAGCCAACATTAGACCGTCAGAGCTGGGTGGCGCGTTCCTGGGTGAGGACGTCCTCGGTGGCATCCTGCGGCCCGGCGGCCAGCAGCACGGCCCCGCCGCAAGCCACGATCCCCAGCGTGCTCAGCAGCGTGGTCTCTCCCCAGCCGTCGTCCAGCGGGAGGAACACGGTGCCGACGGCTTCCGGGGAGGCGGTTTCCAGGGCCCTGCTCAGCAGCTGCCCGTGGGTCGCGCCGGAGGGCAGCGCCTCGGCGGAGGGGTCCGGTTCCTCGAACCCGGTGTAGGTGTCCGGCTGGGCGCGCACCTCGGCGCAGAAGTCCACGGCGTCCCCGGGCAGGGGGTCGGAGCACGCAAAGGCCAGCGCCGGGGTGGCGACGACGAGCTCTGTGCCGGCCACGGCGTCGTCGTCGTGGCCTTCCAGGCGGGCGTGCAGGACGGCGTCAGCGTCCGCGGCGAACTCGATGCGCGCACCCACGCGAAGTGCGGCGAGGCTCAGGACCACCAGCCGCCAGTGGGGTGCGGGGGAGATGCGCACGGTGTCCCCGGAGGCGACATCCAGCTCGTCCACAAGCAGCCCCGCGGACTTCTCCACCCAGTTGACGAGGACGCGCCCCGAGAGCTCCACGCGCTCGGGGCCGTCGCGCCAGACCAGGGCCGGCGTGGGCCGCTCGGAGACCGCTGCGAGGGCCCCTGCGAGATCGTTCGGTGTGCGTCCCACGCAGAAACTCCTTAGGGTAAGTGACCGGGCCCCGGGTGCGCGGGCGGCGCGCCGGTGAACCCGGGAAGCCCAGGATACTCGGCTTGACTACCCGGGACTTACACGCGTGTAATTAGGGGGTCCACCTGGCAGGCAGGGGTGCGTCCCGTCACGCGAACCCACTCGCAGCCGGGACAACCGGGCTGGTTGAGGGCACCGAGAAGACGAATGCGCGGGACGGAAGGACAGACATGGGAGAGGCCGCACGCCGCCGCCACGACGGACGCGAGGACTCGGATGCCGGTTCCACGGACGGCACCGTCCCCGTCGACTGGTTCGTGGATCCCGTGGACCAGGCCCGCGGCACCGTCGGCGTCACCACACTGGACGACCTCGCCTCTGCTTTCCTGGCCGCTCACCCCGAGGTGGCCGGGGACGTGCTCCTGCGCTCCGACCGCAAGCAGCCCCGTGAGCCCGAGCCTCCCGCGCACACCCCCCAGGAACTGCACGACATGGAGGTCCACGACGTCCAGAGCGTGGACGCGTCCGTGTGGCAGGCCGTGGCCGGGGTGTACTCCGTGAGCGAGGGTGACGCCGAGGGCGAGCTCGCCTGGCAGACGGATGCCCTGTGCGCCCAGACGGACCCGGAGGCGTTCTTCCCCGAGAAGGGCGGCTCCACCCGGGACGCCAAGCGCGTGTGCGAAGCGTGTCCCGTGAGCGGGCAGTGCCTGGACTACGCCATGAGCAACGACGAGAAGTTCGGCATCTGGGGCGGTCTCTCCGAGCGCGAGCGGCGCAGGCTGCGCCGCCGGGGCCGGTGAGCCGCGTGGCCCAGGATCTTGCTCCGCGCCGCAGCTGCTCACGGCAGACGTGCAGCCGGGACGCCGTGTGCACACTGACCTACGTCTACGCCGACTCGACCGCGGTGATCGGTGCGCTGTCCGCGCGCAGGGAGCCGCACGCCTACGATCTCTGCCCCGTGCACGCGGACGCCCTGACCGCGCCCCGCGGTTGGCGCGTGGTGCGCCTGGAGTCCCCGGACGGCTGGGGCCGTGACGACCTCGACGCCGTGGTCCAGGCCGTCCGCCCGGACGAGGAGCCCGTGGTGCGCCGCGGCACCCGCGGCGCGTCCCTCGGTGCGGCCCAGCCCGCCGGCGCGGCCTCACCCGGGGTCCGCGTGCTGCGCGACGTCTCCTACCGGCCCGAGCCCTCGGACGAGGACGCCTCCCGTCCCGGTGCACGCGGCCACGACCCCCGCGCCGACGACGCCGCGCGCGGCGGGCAGCGCGCCGCCGACGGTCCTCGCGGCGCCGCCGATAGCGGTGTTTCCGCAGCGCATACGGAAGGGTATTGTGGGTACACCCGCCCAATTGCGAACGCAAACAGGCGTCCGCCCGAGTCAGAACGTTTCGTGCCCCTTCCGGAGGAGCTGCGGACCCCGCACCTGCGGCGGCCATAGCAGCCGCCCACCCACGGGTGACCGGGACCGCCACCCGAAACCGGCCCTCAGCCGGGGCCGCCCGGTACCGGGCCCGTGGCTCCACCCCCGGCTTCACCCCAGTGAGGTACCCATGACCGCTTCCCACAACTCTTCTGGAACGAGCCCCGAGGGTTCCCGCCCCGGCGCATCCTTCTCCCCGTCCTCTGCCAGCCCTGCCGCCACGCCCAGCGGGGCCGACGCCGCGCGCGGCCTCACGCGCCGGCGCCTCGCCCTCGGCTCCGTCGGGCTGCTCGCTGCCGTGGGTTTGAGCGCGTGCGGCGCGGACTCTGGCGACGAGGGCAGGGCCGAGGCCTCGGGTTCCGCGGGTGCGTCGTCGACGGCGAAAGCCCCCGGCGTGACGGTGATCCCGGCGGCCGACGCCTCGATGGTCAACCCCGTGGACCCCGTGGTGGTCACCACGGACGCGGGGACGCTCACGGAGGTGACCGTGACGGCGTCGAACTCCGGTGAGAAGGCCGAGGGTGCGATCGGCAAGAACGGCACCGAGTGGCGCTCGGCCAAGCCCCTGGCGTTCAACGAGACCTACACCGTGGACTACACGGCGCGCAACAGGGGCCGTGACACCACTGGACAGAGCGTATTCAGCACGGTGGACGCCGCGCACGAGGCGGACGTGAGCATGAACGTCAAGGACGGGCAGACCTACGGCGTGTGGCAGGTCGTGGAGTTCAACTTCTCAGAGCCGGTGAGCGCCAAGGACGCCGTGGAGAAGGCCATCTCCGTGGAGGGTGCGCACAAGGACGGTGCGTTCCGCTGGTACTCGGACCAGAAGCTGCGCTTCCGCCCGAGCGAGCCCTGGACGCCCAAGTCCACCGTGAAGGTCAGCGCGAACATCCTGGGCACGGACCTCGGCAACGGCATGATCGGCAACGGCAACAAGACGGTGTCCTTCACCACCGGCCCCGAGCAGCGCGCCTACGTGGACAACAACACCAAGACGCTGGTGGCCTACGTGGACGGCAAGGAGACGGGCACGTGGCCGGTCACCCTCGGCGACGCCGAGTGGCCATCCACCACCGGCAAGAAGGTCATCCTGGAACAGGCCGCCTCGTACAAGTTCAACGCCGGCTCCCTGAACCTCAAGCCGGGGGACTCCCACTACTACCCGCCGTTCGACGCGTCCAACGTGTCCCGGCTGACGTGGAGCGGCGAGTTCGTGCACCAGGCTTTGCCCTCCGCGTACTCCGTTCTGGGCGTGGCCAACGTGTCCCACGGCTGCGTGGGCATGCCCCCGGAGGGCGCGAGCTACATCTACAACACGTTCCGCCCGGGCGACATGGTGGAAGTGGTCAACACGAACTACCCGCAGGCGGACCCGGACGACGGGCTCGGGGACTGGAACATTCCGTTCCAGAACTACCCGAACGAGAAGTGGCACGGCAACTGGTGAGCACTTCCGCGCCCGTGCCCGCGGCCTCCGAGCCGGCCGCTTCGGCCGAAGATCCCGGCGGCTGCCTGGCAGCCTCGAACCCGGGCTCCGCGGGGGACTCCCGCGGGGCCCGGGACCCCGGCGCCGAACCGGCGCCCTCGCTGCCCCGCCGCACCGTAGTGCAGCGGTTGCTCCAGGCAGTCCTGGCGCTGTCCCTGCCCGTGCTGCTGCTGGGGCTGGGGGCGCGTCTCGTGGCGACCCCGGTCTTCCTGCAGCTCGAGTACCACCGGCCCGGCTTCCCCGCGGACCACTGGGGGATGAGCACCGAGGAACGGATGACGTTCGGCTCCTACGGGATGGACTACATCATGAACCTGGCCCCGCCGGAGTACCTGGGCGGTCTGGTGAGCCCGGAGGGCGGCCTGGCGTTCACCCCGGCCGAGGTCTCCCACATGAGCGACGTGCAGCACGTGATGCACTGGGGGCTGATGAGCGCCTTGGTGCTGCTCGTGGTGAGCGTGCTCGTCGGCTGGTGGCTGCACCGCCGCGCACCGGGGGCGGCCTCCGCGGCATGGTTCGCGGGCGCGTGGCTCACGGTGGCGCTGCTCGTGGTGGCATGCGTGGCGGCCGTGTTGGGCTGGCAGAACTTCTTCGCCGCGTTCCACTCGCTGTTCTTCAGCTCGGGCACGTGGACGTTCAGCATCTCTGACACGCTGATCCGGCTCTACCCCACGCAGTTCTGGATCGACGCCGCCATCGCGGTTGCGCTGATCACGCTCGTGGGTGCGTTCGCAGTCATGCTCGTCACTACCCGACGACGACGCCGCGCGGCCACCCCGCGGACGGCCCCCTGGGCGGGCGGCCGGGGCCGGCTCAGATCCAGGACCTGAACCACATCCGCCACCGCCAGTGCTCGTACGGGATGGTCTGGGCGGTCCACACGGGCCAGAAGAACACGGCAAGTGCCACCACGAGCACCAGGAACACGAACGTCACGGTGCACCAGCGCCGGGCCCAGCGGGCAGACACCACCCGCTCATCCGTCGCGGCCTCTGGCGTGCCCGCCGTCGCCCCGCCCCGGGGCACCGCAAGACGCCCGGTGAGCACCCCTATGGCGCCGGTGATCAACAGCACCAGCGCGGGGAAGTAGGACAGCGCGTAGAAGAAGAACATGGTCCGCTCCGGGTACAGGAACCACGGCAGGTACCCCGCCGCGTAGATTCCCACCAGGGCCCCGAAGCGCCAGTCGCGGCGCACTGCCCACAGCCAGATCCCGAACGCCAGCGCCAGAACGCCCACCCACCAGATCGCGGGATTGCCCAGGTTGAGGATCGCCTGGCTGCACGAGTCCACGGTGCACCCGTCCGTGCCCGCGGAGGGTGACTCGTAGTAGTAGGACGTGGGCCGCTGCATGAACAGCCAGCTTGCGGGACCGGCCATGTAGGTGTGGTGGGAGTCCAGCCCCGTGTGGAACGAGTACGCGGCCACGTGGTACTCCCACAGGGAGCGCAGCGCCGAGGGCAGCCACTGGGGGCCCTGCCCGGGGTTCAGCTCTGCCCAGTTGCGGTCGTAGCCGGTGCTCGTGAGCAGCCACCGTGACCACGTGAGCACGTAGGTCACCAGCCCCACGCCGATCATCGTGAGGAACCCCCACGGACCGTCCTTGAGCAGCGTCCCGGTGAACCACCGGCGGACGCCCGCCACCCGGCGAGCGTTCATGTCCCACAGCACCGCCAGCACCCCGAGCGCCGCAATGCTGAACAGCGCGTTCCACTTCACTGCGGCGGCCGCACCGCACGCGACACCCGCCGCGACCCGCCACCACCGCACTCCCAGCCACGGTCCCAGGGCGGAGCGGTTGAACCGGGCGACGAGGCGGCGTCGTCCATCGTCCCGGTCCAGCAGCACGAAGACGAACGCGAGCAGCAGGAAGAACATCAGGAAGATGTCCAGCAGCGCGAGCCGCGACTCCACCAGGTGCAGCCCGTCCAGGGAGGTCAGCAGCCCGGCCACGGTAGCGAGGCTCACCGAGCGGAACAGCAGCCAGCCCGCGAACCAGATCAGCGCAATCGAGGCCGTGCCGAACAGCGCCGCGGAGAAGCGCCAGCCGAACGGGTCGTCCCCGCCGAAGAGCCACAGTCCGACCGCGATCAGCCACTTTCCCAGCGGCGGGTGCACCACGAAGGAGGGGTGGTCCTCGACGTCCGGGATGCTGCCGGAGACGAAGCCGGCGTCCGCGCCGGAGGGCCACTGCTGCTCCGTGCCGTGCAGCAGCAGCGAGTACGAGTCCTTGAGATAGTACGTCTCGTCGAAGACCACGGCGTGCGGCGAGGACAGGCTTGTGAAGCGCAGCACCCCGCCCAGCAGGGTCACGAGCGCGAGCGGGACCCACCAGTACCGGGGCAGGCGGGTGACGGCCGGGAGAAGGAGCTCGTCCAGCGGGCGCGCGGGGGACCCGGCACTCGGCCGGGCGGCGGGGGAGGCAGCGGTCGAAGGCACGGACCCCATGGTAGGGCGCCGGACTGGACGGGGTTCGTACAGTGGTCCTGTGACTTCGCAAGCATCTGCCCCAGCCCAGGACCCCGCCCACGGTGCGCTGGTCATCGTGGGCACCCCCATCGGCAACCTCTCCGACGCCTCCCCTCGGCTGCGGGAGATCCTGCAGAGCGCGGACGTGCTCGCCGTGGAGGACACACGCACGCTGCACCGCCTGGCCTCCGGTCTGGGCGTGGGTGTGGCAGGGCGCGTGGTCACCCACCACGAGCACAACGAGTCCGCGCGCAGCGCCGAGCTGCTGGACGAGGTGCGCGCGGGGAAGACGGTGGCCGTGCTCTCCGACGCCGGGATGCCCACCGTCTCCGACCCCGGCTTCCCGCTCGTCCGAGCGGCGGCCGAGGCGGAGCTGCCGGTGACCGTGCTGCCCGGGCCCTCGGCCGTCCTCGCGGCGCTCGCGGTCTCCGGGCTGCCCACGGACCGGTTCACGTTCGAGGGGTTCCTGGCGCGCAAGAAGGGTGAGCGGGCCGCGCAGCTCACCGCCCTGGCCGCCGAACCCCGGACCATGGTGTTCTACGAGTCCCCGCACCGCCTGGCCGAGATGCTCGCCGCACTGCGGGACGCCATGGGCGGGGAGCGCCGCGCCGCGGTGTGCAGGGAGCTGACCAAGCTGCACGAGGAGGTGCTGCGCGACGACCTCGACGGTCTCGTCGCGTGGGCCGAGGGCAACCAGATCCGCGGAGAGATCGTGGTGGTCCTCCACGGGGCGGCCCCGGCGCAGGCGCCGGAGCCAGAGCAGCTAACCGCGGTGGTCGAGGAGCTCGTGGCCACCTCGGACATCAAGCTCAAGGCCGCCGCGCGGCAGGTCGCCACCGAGTACGGGGTCAGCACCCGCAGGCTCTACGACGCCGTGATCGCCGCCCGAGCCGAGCAGGGCTGAGCACGACGCCTCCCTCTCCCCGTGGTGCTGCGGGGAGCGGGCGGCGTCGTCGCACCGGGCTCAGTGGGTTCAGTGAGTCCGGTGGGCTCGTGCGCTTGGGTCTCAGCGGCGGGAGCCCCCGCGCAGCGAGGCCGGCCACCACGCGGCCCTCATACGCTTTCCCCGCGTGGCCCGGCGGCGGAACTCATTGCGGATCCGGGTCAGGTCCTCCGGGGTGGTCCGCGGCGTCCAGTCCGCGTGCGGTACCCCGTAGCCCGAGGTCTCAACGTCCTCGACCAGCCGCTCAACGGCCGACGCCGCCGCCGGGATCCCCGCGGAGAGTCTCCGTGCGGCCACGCGTGGCGTGTCCGAGGGCCGGGCGGTCACGCCGTGGTCCGCGGCGAGGGCCAGGAACTCGTCCCAGGCGGCGTTGGCGCGGCGCTGGGGCGGGAGGTTCTTGTCCTGCAGCGCGGCGATCCGCGCACGCCGGCGGCGTCGCCGCAGCCAGCGGGGCAGCGCGGCCAGGACGAGCAGCACGACAACGACGACGCCTCCGGCCAGTGCCCACCAGGGAACGACCAGGGTGGCGGGCCGCTGATCCTCGGGCGCGCCCTCCTCCGACGGCTGGGCGTCCGGGGACTGCTGGTCGGCGCCCGGGGTACTGGGCTGCTGCGACGGCTCGTCCGCGGACTGTGAGCCCTGGGACTGCGAGTCGGAGGGCTGCGCGTCCGAGGACGTCCCACTCGCGGACTCGCCCGGTGAGGGGGAGGACCCGGCGGAGGCGTCCTGCCCGGAGTCCGGCGCGTAGTCCGGGGTGCTGGGCACGCCGGGAGTGGGTTCGAAGCGCACCCATCCCACGTTCTCGAAGTACAGCTCCGGCCAGGCGTGCGAATCCCCGGTGCCCACCGGGTAGGAGCTGCCGCCGTTCGCGTCCACCGTGGCGGCGGTGGGGAGATAGCCCACGGCCACGCGGGCAGGGATGCCCAGCTCTCGAGCCATCAGTGCCATGGCCGGGGCGAAGTGGCCCGAATAGCCCGTGCGCGTCTGCAGGAACTTCTCGAGCGAGCCCATCCCGCCGGCATCGTAGCCCTGGGCCAGCGGTGCGTTGACGTCGTAGTGGAAGTCGCGGCGCAGGTGGTTCTGGAGGGCCAGCGCGCGGTCGTAGTCGGTGCCCGCGCCCCGCGCGAAGTCGCGGGCCGCGTCCGCGAGGGCCTGCGGGCGGTCCCGGGGCAGCTTCAGGTAGTCCTTCATGGCGTCGTCGGACGAGGCCGACGGCGCGCGGCGCAGGGTCTCGGGCGTGGCCTGCGGCGTCGTCGACGTCACGGTGTAGCTCGCCCCGGACATGCCCGTCGACTCGCTGTGGACGGAGAGGTCCTGCGGGTTCCAGGCCCAGCCCTGCTCACCCAGTCCGGCGACGCCCACCGGGGCGTAGGGAGCGGGCAGCCAGTGCTCGTCGTACTGGTCGAAAGTGACCTTGCTGGTGACCTCGGTGCCGCGGGGCACCGGGTTGCGGGACGCGTCCGAGAGCCCGGAGAGGTCCCCGTCCAGGCCATCCGTCCTGGGGAACCACTCGTCCGAGGAGAAGTCCGAAAGGGTGAGCAGACGCATGTACTGCGCGCGGTCGTCCGAGGCGGTGTAGCTGAAGCGCTGCGTGCGCTCCTGCGAGCGCAGGTCCTGGCCCACAGCCCGAAGGGGTCCCACGCCGGCGGCCCGCTGGGAGGTGAGGGAGCTGCCCTGGGGGAACGCACCGTTGAAGAAGCCGGGCATCACCGAGGGCACGAACAGCACCACGGCCAGCACACCGGCGACCACCAGCAGCGCACGGGGCAGGCCGCCGGGGGTGGGGGCGATCCGGGGGGCACGTGTTGCACCCAGGCTGCGGGAACCGGCCAGCAGCGCGAGAGCGGCGAGCACCGCGGCGGCGAGCCCCAGGGGCGTGAAGCTTCCGGGCAGGGTCAGCCCCGGGACCACCAGGAGGGCAACGATGCCCAGGCACGCGAGCCCCGCCATGCGCAGCCCCACGAGCACGGTCTCCATGAACACGGTGACGAGTCCCACTAGGGCGCACAGCACGAACGAGAAGCCGGGGTGGAACGGGTACGGCGCGGCCGTGCCGGCCACGAAATCACCGGAGGAGCCCCACAGCTCGGACGCGGCGCTCAGCGTGCCGGGAACGGGGATGAAGCCGAGCAGCGCCGCGGAGTGCAGGTGCACCACGGTCAGCGCGAGCAGCAGAGCGGCCAGGCCCAGCACGGTCACCACGGCGGAGGGCAGGCGCAGCCAGCGTGCCGCACCGGTCACGACTAGCACCGTGACCACGGTTGCGGCCACGGGGGCGATCCACCAGCCGCCGTCGAGCGCGCCCCCCATCCCCACGCAGCCCAGGGCGACGGCCCCGAGCAGCAGCAGGCACAGCTCCATGACGCGGGGCCGGGGCGGACGAGACAGGGGGCCCGACGCCGCTGCGGGAGCGGAGGCGCCCCGAGCGGTGGGTGACGCAGAGGGGGAATCGGCCGCGGCGGCGTCGTCGTCCCAGGGTGTCGAGCTGGGTGTCGAACGGGGGGTCGATTGGGGCGTCGAGCGGTGGGAGGAGTCGGGGGGTGTCATGCGGTGGTCCTGCCTCGGGTGCGCGCCATCATCTCGTCCATGCTCAGGCGCCGCTCACCCGGCGCAGGGGGAGGCGGTGCCATCAGGGAGCCGCCGCCCACCACGGCGAGCCACGCGGCGTCCACGTCTGTCCAGCGCGTCACCAGGACCACAGACCAGCCCGCGGCCTCGAACACGTCCGCGCTCTGCGGTCGGGCGACGGGCGGGTCCACGACCATGACCACGGAGTGTGAGGCACTGCCCGCGGCGGCCCGGACGAAGCGCTGCGCGCCCTCGGGGGAGAGCTTGCCGGTGAGCAGCAGCACCGGGTGGGTGAGGCCCTCGCGGTCCAGCCGCGCGGCCAGCTGGTCCTCCGCGGGCCTGGGCTCGGGGCGCTTCACGAGCGCCACCCGGGACAGCCCGTGGACCACCTCCGTGGCGGTGTCGTCCGTGACGGCGGTGTCCCGCAGCTCGGCGGTCTCGGACTCGCCCCGGGGCAGGGCACGGCCCTGGTCCTCCAGGGCGTACACCACCGTCTCGCGGCGCGTGAGGTGCTCAAGCACGGAGGCCGCCGCACCGACCGCCCACTCGAACTCCTCCGTGGACTCCAGCACGCCGGCCCACACGCGCTCGCCGGGCCAGTGCTGCTCCACGGTGTCCAGGACCAGCACGGTCCTGCGGGTGCTGCGCGGGTCCTCCTGGCGGACCATGAGCTCCCCGTGCTTCGCGGAGGCCGCCCAGTGCACCCGGCGCATGGGGTCACCGTGGCGGTACTCGCGCGTGGTCACGTTGTCCGGGCCCGGCTGCGGCTGGGCGCGGCGGGACGGGTCGCTGCCGGACTCGTGCGCCAGTGCGGCGCCGTGCTCCGTGAGCTCCTCCGGGTCCGGTGCCACGTGCAGCGACGTCCGCTCGGCCACGTCCAGCAGCTCGGAGACCACGCCGAACGGGTCGCTCACGCGCACCGTGGCGGGTCCGAGCTCGTGGATCCCACGACGCCGCGGCCGCACCGTGTACGCCACCGGCACCCCGGAGACCGGGACCGAGAAGTCCTGGTCCCGGCCCAGCAGCGGGTCCACCTTCTCGTGGACGTCCACCGCCGCGCGGTCCGCGGACGCGGTGCGACGCCACGACGCCGCGCGGGTGCCTCCCGCGGGGTCCGCACCGTTCGCGGGGCCCCCGGCCGCGGACGTGCTGCCGGGTGCGTTGCCGTCCGTCGAGGTGCCGTTCGCGGAGGCGACGTTTGGGAAGGTGCCGGGGACGGCGGCGTCGCCGGCCGAGGTGCGGGAGCGGGAGGGGAACGCCGAGCGGCGTCGCACCCGCAGGGAGACCTGCGCCGCGTCCCCCAGAGTGACCAGGGGCGGCTCGACGGAGCGCTTGAGCAGCACCCGCGGCTTCACGAGCCACATGGCCAGCGAGGACAGCAGCGGGACCATGCCGAGAAACAGGGACAGTGCGAGAACGTCCTTGCGCCCGAGCCACGTGGCCAGGGCCAGGCACACCACGGCGGCCGCCAGGAAGCACCAGCCGCGGACCGTGAACTTGGCGCGGGAGTCCACCCGCGCCTTCGAAGCGGCGGTCCTCATCGGGTGCGGGGCGCGTCTTCGGTGGGAATGCGGACGTCGTCGAGGATGGTGCGGACGATGTCCTGGGCGCTGTCCGCGCCGGAGCGGCGCTCGAGGATCAGCCGGTGGGAGAGCACGGCCACGGCGACGTCCTTGACGTCGTCCGGCAGCACGTGGGAGCGCCCGGCGAGCGCGGCCTGTGCGCGGGCTGCGGCCTGCAGCTGGAGTGCGGCGCGGGGGCTCGCGCCGAGACGCAGGTGCGGGTGCGAGCGGGTGGCCTGGCACAGCGCCACGATGTAGCGGCGCACCGCGGTGGAGACGTGCAGGGAGGCCACGTGCTGGACGAGAGCGCGAGCCTGGTCGATGTCCAGCACCGGTTCGAGCCCCTCCAGCGGGGAGCCGGAGCCGTGGTCGGTGAGCATGGCGACCTCTGCGTCAGCGTCCGGGTAGCCCATGGAGATCCGGGCGGTAAAGCGGTCGCGCTGCGCCTCCGGCAGCGGGAACGTGCCGTCCATCTCCACAGGGTTCTGCGTGGCGACCACCATGAACGGGGTGGCCAGGCGGTACGTCGTGCCGTCCGCGGTGACCTGGCCCTCCGCCATCGACTCCAGCAGCGCGGACTGCGTCTTCGCGGACGCCCGGTTGATCTCGTCCCCGATCACGATGTTCGCGAACACCGGGCCCGGCTTGAACTCGAACTCCCGGCGCACCTGGTCGTACACCGAGACACCCGTGATGTCCGTGGGCAGCAGGTCGGGGGTGAACTGGATGCGGCTGACCGTGCCGCCGATCGCCCCCGCCAGCGTCCGCGCCAGCATGGTCTTGCCCACACCCGGGACGTCCTCCACCAGCAGGTGGCCTCCGGCCAGCAGGACCGTGAGGGCCGTGCGGGTCTCTGCGGACTTGCCGTCGATGACCGCGTTCATGCGGTCCAGGACAGCCTTCGTGTGGGCGGCGAACTGCTCCATATTTCCTCGTCTCACGAGCACGGGGGTGCCAGGGGATGGCATTTCCACCATGTTCTCAGGAATTCATGGACTCGGCGGTATTGCCCGGGCACGTGGCGTGCGGTGACGGCGCGGTGACGATGACTGCTGTACTGACCGGGGACGTTGGCCAACCGTGAGAACGGCGGCTGGTTGCCGCAAGCCGTGTGTGGCCGGTGGTGGTTGTCGTAGTCCAGCCGTCGAGCTCGTCCCGGCGTTCGGCTTCGGAGGCGTAGCAGCGGGCGTAGGCCCGACCGTCGGCCAGGGTTCGGTGGAAGCGTTCGATCCTGCCGTTGGTCTGCGGCCGATACGGACGGGTCCGCTTGTGCGTGACGCCGAGGTCGGCGTGGGCGACGCGGGAGTGGTCATCGGTGACGGTGTGAACCAAAGCCTTGCCCATCAACGGATGGGCGTACTTGTTGCGGGGCTTGCCCTGTGTGGCGGCCCGGTTCTTCTCACCTTGACGGCGGCCGACGTAGCGCCAGCCTCCGCCGTCGGGGATGTTGCCGAGCTTCTTCACGTCGACGTGGAGCATCGCCCCGGGGTGGTCGTGCTCGTAGCTGCGGACGGGTTCACCGGTGGAGCGGTCGACGTGCGAGAGCCGGCTCAGGCGGGCATCGACAAGGTTCCGGTGGACCGTCGATGGCGCGATCCCCAGCCGACTGGTCAACGGGACCGGTCCTTAGCGGAGACGCAGCCGGAGCTGGATGCAGCGCTTGGTCGTGGCCTGGCTGGTCTTGTTCGGTGACCGGCCAGCCCTCCTCAACCACGGGACGGCCGGCAATCAGGCAGTGGTGGGGTGTGAGAACGGCGTTGGGGGCGGAACACGTAGAGCCATTCAGATGCGAAGTGGCCGGCGACCTTGCGGTCGCCGGCCAGCTGGCCGGTGCTGTCGCGCGGATGGTCCAGCCCCGAGACATGCACCCGCACGTCGTTTCGGCACACTGGGGGCATCCGGGCGTGGGCCGGCGGGGCGTCACCAGGTGGGAAGCTCGCCCCGGCCTGGGGTGACGCGTCGCTCCTCCTGGCCGATGGGACGGTCGTTGATGCTGGCCTCGCGATGGGTCATGTAGCCCTGTGCGTCGAAGCGCCACAGTTCGTTGCCGTAGGAGCGCCACCACTGTCCGTCATGGCCGTGCCATTCGTACTGGAATCGCACGGCGATCTGGTCGTCGGTGAACGCCCACAGGTTCTTGCGGAGTTGGTAGTCGAGTTCCCGATCCCATTTGGCGGTGAGGAAGGCGATCACCTGGTTGCGGCCGGTGATCGTCTGGTCACGGTTTCGCCAGACGGTGTCGACGCTGTAGGCCTGCGCGACCTTCTCGGGCTCGCGCGTGTTCCACGCGTCCTCGGCGGCCTGTACCTTCCGGGCGGCGGTTTCGGCGGTGAACGGTGGGATGGGGTTACGGGTTTCGGTCATGTGAGTACTCCGTGATCTGGGAATGGGATGTGTCAGTGGTTTGTGGGCATTGGCGACGTGCGCGGCGCCGGGTGGTACTCGACACCGTCCTGTACTTGTCGGGCGCGTTCGGGGCTGGCGAGTCGTCCGACGAGGTGAAGGGCCATGTCGATGCCTGCCGAGACGCCGGCGGCGGTGACGATCTGCCCATCGTCAACCCAGCGCTGGTCAGGGCATGGCGTGATGGTCGGGTCGAGGGCGAGGAGTTCCTCGAACGCTGCGTGGTGGGTGGTGGCGGGGCGTCCGTGCAGGAGCCCTGCGGCGGCAAGTACCAGGGCGCCGGTGCAGACACTGCTCACCAGGGCACGGTTCTCGGCGGCATCTTGTAGCCACCGCAGGTGATCAGTGTCCGCGAGGCGTGCCCTGGCGCCGCGTCCTCCCGGCTCCACGATGAGGTCGGGGCGCGGCACGTCGGCCTTGGCTCCGGTGGGCACCACCTGGAGTCCCTTGGCGCACCGGCGGGTCTGGCCGTCATCGGTGACGAGGTCCACCCGCCAGCCATCCTCCGGATACGCCTGGGTCCAGTACGACAGCACTTCCCACGGGCCGACGGCGTCGAGTTCCTCCGCGCCGTCGAACAGGTCGATCACTATGCGCTTGCTCATGGCCTCAACCCTGCCGGGGCACCCCGTCCAGTGCGAGCAGCTGGAATGACGCAGTGCACGCAATTCCTGCCATGATCGCTGCATGCCACACCACGTCGTCGCCCTCGCCCTGCCCGGAGTGGTTGCCTTCGACCTGTCGACGGTTGCCCAGGTCTTCGGGCACCCCGCGGAGGAGGAGTACACCTTCGAGGTGGTGACGCCCGATGGTGACGACGTCATGACCTCCAGCGGATTCAGCATTGGTGCCGTCCATGGCCTGGATGCGCTGGACCACGCCCACACGATCATCATCCCCGGCTACCGACCTCACGAACGGCCACAGCTCGCGACACTCGAGGCAGTTCGCGATGCACACCGGAGGGGTGCGCGCATCGCGTCGGTGTGCACTGGCGCCTTCGCCCTCGCTGCAACCGGGCTCCTTGACGGGCTGACGGCCACCACGCACTGGCAGGACGCCGTGGAGTTGCAGCGGTTGTACCCCAACTTCACGGTGCAGCCCGATGTGCTCTACGTCGACCACGGACAGGTCGCCACCAGTGCCGGCGTGGCCGCCGGAATCGACCTGTGCCTGCACCTGGTGCGCGAGGACCTTGGGGCGCGGGTCGCCACCCGTATCGCCCGCCGCATGGTGGTACCGCCCCACCGGGCAGGTGGCCAGGCCCAATACATCGAGCCAGCGGCAGCTCCCACAACACATGGCTTCGCCGAACTCACCGACTGGATCGTGGACCACCTCGACCAGAGCCTCACCGTTGCCGACCTGGCCCGCCATGCGCACTTGTCCGAGCGGCAGCTCGCGCGACGCTTCGCTGCCGAGACGGGGCAGAGCCCCCTGCAATGGATCCTGCACCAGCGAGTCCTTGCCGCCCGACACCTGCTGGAGAACAGCCACCTGCCAGTCGACGTCATTGCCCAGCGCACCGGCCTGGGAACAGCCAGCACGCTACGGCGTCACCTGCGGCGAGAGATCGACGTGACTCCCACGAACTACCGGCGCACGTTCCGCGCTGGCTAAGGACGGGTCGATCAACCTCTCCGGTCAGGACATGGTCGCCTATCGTGGGAGGGTGATCGAGACGCCCCTGACCGAGACCGTGTTCCGAGCCGATGCACCCCGCGAGGCGGTGGTCGGCGAGACCCCGTGGGCCTACCGCCCGGAGCGCTACGCGCTGGACGCCGGGGAGGATGTCGCCAGCGGCGAGGGCACCGAGCGGCGGGCGCACACCGACCCGCAGGGCCAGCGCCGCAACCTCGTGTTCCCGGCACTGCCGGCGCCGCTGCCGCACCCGGTGGTGGACAACCACACGCACCTGGACATGCAGGACGGACTCGTGCGGGTCTCCGTGGCGGACGCCGTGGGCACCGCGCGGGGCGCCTCCGTGGCCGGGGTGGTGCAGGCGGGGTGCGACGTCGAGTCCTCCCGCTTCGCCGTGGACGCCGCCCAGGCCGTGCCCGGTGTGCTCGCCGGGGTGGCAGTGCACCCGAACGAGACACCGGAGCTCGCGCTCGTGGGAACCCTCGAGGACGCGCTGCGGGAGATCGACGCGCTGGCCGCCGAAGACCGGGTGCGGGTGGTCGGGGAGACCGGCATGGACCGCGCCCAGACGTCCGAGCAGGGCATCCCCGCGCAGGAGGAGTCCTTCCGCGCGCACATCGAGATCGCCAAGCGCCACGGGCTGGCCATGCAGATCCACGACCGGGACGCCCACGCGGACGTGCTGCGCGTCCTGGGCGATGCCGGGGCACCCGAGCGCACGGTGTTCCACTGCTTCTCCGGGGACCCCGAGCTTGCGCGGGTGTGCAACGAGAACGGGTGGTACATGTCCTTCGCCGGGACCGTGACGTTCAAGAATGCGAAACCCCTGCAGGCGGCCCTGCGGGTGGCTGACCCGGCGCTGGTGCTGTGCGAGACGGACGCCCCCTTCCTCACTCCCCACCCGTTCCGCGGCCGCCCGAACGCCCCCTACATGGTCAACTACACGGTGCGGGGCATGGCCGAGCAGCTGGAGACGGACCTGGAGACTCTGTGCGGGCGGATCTGGGACAACTCGGAGCGGGTCTACGGGCAGTTCTAGAGGGGCTTCTGAGATCTGCGACAGCTGTGCCGCGTTCCACAGTGACGGGGTCCTCTGGGTAGCAAAGCGGCGTGTGGACAGGTGGCGGGCCAGCCACGTCAGCCACTCGTCACGAGGCGCGGTCCCTCAGGTCATCGTGGACCAGCATCCCCGCAAGGCCCACCTCTCGTCCCGCAGGACTTCCAGCCTGTGCATCTCGTCCCTGCAGGCGCCGTGGTCCTGGCCGTGGACCCGACCGTTGAACTCGAGAGCGGTCATGCTCTGCAGCCAGGCGAGGTCCAGGTGCCGGTCGCCGTAGCCGGTGGCCACTCTGTGGTCCATGATCGGTGGGGGAAACCCCGCGTGCACCGAGATCAGCCGCACGAGCGTCTTCATGGGCGACCACGTCCCGGCAGCGCTGCGCTGCAGTGCCGCACGGACCGCCACGACAGCTCGGGAGGCGGGCGGCAGCCGGAGGAGACGGTTCTCGATGAGGCAGACGGACCACGCCGGGGGTCACCACCAGAGCCTCCCCTGGATCGGTCAGCAGGGTTCCTTACGGGCCCCTCACCGGATCCAGGCCGTAGGACCTGGTGCTGCGGACCCCCTCGAGCCCGCAGTGGTGTCGGGTGCGCCATGCCAGGTGCACCCACCACTCCCGGGCCCGCCTGAGATCACTGCCCCGAGGAGGATGTCTCTCGCCAAGGAGTTCCATCACCCACCGGCCACCCCCTGCCGGTCGCTGCCGGAGTCCGACGGGGGTGCACCAGACCGGGCTGGATTCCGCAGTGCCCCCGCTGCGGAACATCTACGGCACGAAGTGCCCGCTGCATCGAACGCCTGCCGGGCGTTTCGCGCCTCGGGTGTTGCACGGGCCCCGGGCAACCCCACCGTGCCCCGCCCGCCCTGCCCGCCCTGCCCGTAGGATTGTCCGGTGACCGAGCACAGCACAGACGGACCGCTCCTGGGGCCCGCGGAGATCAGGGAACTCGCCGAGCAGGCGGGCATCCGCCCCACCAAGACCCTGGGTCAGAACTTCGTGATCGACCCGAACACCATCCGGCGCATCGTGGCGGCCGCCCACCTGGGACCTGAGGAGCACGTCCTGGAGGTGGGGCCCGGGCTGGGGTCGCTGACGCTGGGGCTGCTGGCGGCGGCGTCGTCCGTGACCGCAGTGGAGATCGACCCGCCCCTGGCCCGGCAGCTGCCCGCGACCGTGGCCCGGTTCTTCCCGGAGGCCGCGGACCGTCTGACGGTGGTGGAGGCCGATGCCGCCCGCGTCCGGGACCTGGGGGACGGCCCGGAACCCACGGCGCTCGTCGCGAACCTGCCCTACAACGTGGCCGTGCCCGTGCTGCTGCACATCCTGGAGACGTTCCCCACGGTGCGCCACGGGCTGGTGATGGTCCAGGACGAGGTCGCGGACCGTCTGGCCGCCGGTCCCGGGTCCCGCGTGTACGGCGTGCCGTCCGTGAAGGCCTCCTGGTACGCGGACGTGCGCAAGGCCGGGGTGATCGGCAAGAACGTGTTCTGGCCCGCGCCCAAGATCGCGTCCGGGCTCGTGCGCCTCGACCGCCGGGAGCCTCCCGCCGACGAGAGCCTGCGCGTACCCACGTTCGCCGTGGTCGACGCCGCGTTCGCCCAGCGCCGCAAGACCCTTCGCGCGGCCCTGAGCGGCTGGGCGGGCTCCGGTGCGCGGGCCGAGCGGGTGCTGCGCGCAGCGGGGGTGGAGCCCACCGAGCGCGGAGAGAAGCTGGACGTCGCGGACTTCGCGCGCATCGCCGAGGCCGACGCCGCCGTCCCCGAAGATGCGCCGGAAGGCACCGCTGCACCGCTCGCCTCCACCGCGCCGCTGGACGCCCCCACCCCGTCGTTCACGTCCGACCAGCACCCAGAGGAAGGGGCATGACCGGGGCCGCCGCAACCGCCGCCGAGACCCACCCCACCGTCACGGCGAGCGCACCTGCCAAGACGAACCTCGTCCTCCACGTGGGCAGCCCCACCGCGGACGGCTACCACCCGCTTGAGACGCTGTTCGTGGCGGTGGACCTGCGGGAGACGGTGTCCGCGAGCCTGGACCCGGCTCTGGCGCGGCGCGGCAGCGGCGCCGTCGTCACGGTCGAACCGGCTCCGGACAGCGCGTACGAGCGGATGGTGGAGGAGGGAACGGCCCGCCTGGCTGACATTCCGCTGGACGAGAGCAACCTGGCGGTGCGTGCCGCGCTCGCGGTGTGTGCGGAGCTCGGGATTCCCGTGCCGGGGCTGCGCCTGCACCTGCGCAAGGCGGTGCCGGTCGCGGGAGGAATGGGCGGCGGGTCCGCGGACGCGGCCGCCGCTTTGGTCGCGGTCAACCAGCTGCTGGCCTCCCACCTGGGAACCCGGCCGCTGACGGCTGAGGAGCTGCACCGGATCGGGGCGGCGCTCGGCGCGGACGTGCCCTTCATGCTCCTCGGGGGTGCGGCGATCGGCCGCGGCACGGGCACCGAACTTGAGCCCGTTGCGGCGCACGCCCGGTTGCACCTCGTCTTCGTCCCCCAGGACCAGGGGCTCTCGACGCCGGCGGTCTACCGGCAGTGGGACGCGGC
Organism: Kocuria sp. UBA5001; assembly: GCF_002398425.1. Lineage (NCBI taxonomy): Bacteria > Bacillati > Actinomycetota > Actinomycetes > Micrococcales > Micrococcaceae > Kocuria > Kocuria sp. UBA5001. The sequence goes on along the minus strand of NZ_DGYR01000001.1, from coordinate 193,473 downwards.
GAACGGCGTTCCGGGACTGACCTCGGGAGACCGCACCGTCATGATCCCCCGCATCGTGGAGCAGCAACCCGCCGGCACCGCCCCGGACCCCGTCTCCGCCGAGGTCCTCGACGCGCTGGCCCACGGCAGCGCGCCCCGGTTGGCAGCTCTCGTCCGCAACGACCTCCAGGCCCCGGCAGTCCACCTCCTCCCCGAACTGGCGACCCTGCTGGAGCACGGGGTGGAACTGGGAGCTGTGGTGGGGTGGGTCTCCGGATCAGGGCCCACGGTGTGCTTCCTGGCCGCCACGGCCGAGGACGCGCAGGCGTTCGTCGGCGCGTTCGGGCGGGAAGGACGTCGTGCGCTCGCCGTGGTCGCCCCGGCACCGGGCGCGCGGGTCGAATCCGCCGGGTGACTGGTGGCCCGGCGCGGGCGGGGGCACAATCGGGACAGCACGGCCGCGTCACCACGGTGTCGGGTCCCGGGGCCTGACCCCGGTGCCCGGTGGGGCGCGGTTCCGCCGCCGGTGAGGAGTCAGCATGGCCATCCGTCCGCAGCAGGCCCGTCCCGTTCCGCCACCGCTCGTCGCCGCGCTGGACGCCCTGCGTCGTGAGCTGGGCATCCCTGACGACTTCCCGCCGGAGGTCCACGCCGCTGCCACCCGGGCCGCAGCCCCATTCCCACCGGGTGCTCCGGGCTCCCCGGTCCCGAAGGAGGAGCGGGCCGACCACACCGACCTCGCCCTGGTGACCATCGACCCCGAGGGATCTCGGGACCTCGACCAGGCGGTGTTCATCGAGCAGACGGAGGGCGGTTTCACGGTCTGGTACGCCATCGCGGACGTCGCGGCGTTCGTGACGGCGGGGGACCCCGTGGACCTCGAGGCGCACCGCCGCGGCCAGACCCTCTATGCGCCGCACCAGCGCACACCGCTGCACCCACCGGAGCTCTCGGAGGACACGGCGAGCCTGCTGCCCGGGCAGGACCGTCCCGCCGTGCTGTGGTGCCTGGGGCTGGATGCCCGCGGCGAGCTGGAGAGCACCCCCGTCACGCGTTCGCTGGTGCGCAGCCGTGTCCAGCTGACCTACCGCGAGGTGCAGGAGCAGCTGGACGCGGGGACCGCCCCGCAGGCGTGGCAGCTGCTGCGCACCGTGGGGCAGCTGCGGGAGCGGATCGAGCGTGAGCGCGGCGGCGTGAGCCTGCGCATCCCGGAGCAGGAGGTGGTGGTGGAGCAGGAACAGTGGCACGTGGTGCACCGCAGCGCCCTGCCGGTGGAGGGCTGGAACGCCCAGATCTCCCTGCTCACGGGGATCGCCGCCGCACGTCTGATGCTCGACGCCCGCGTGGGCCTGCTGCGCACGCTGCCACCCGCCGCAGAGTCCTCCGTCCGCAAGCTGCGAACCACGGCCGAGGCCCTGAGCATCCCGTGGCCCGGGGACATGAGCTATCCGGACTTCGTGCACGGACTCGACCCCGAGATTGGGGCGCACGCCGCAATGCTGTACTCGTGCACCCTGCTGTTCCGGGGCGCCGGCTACGAGGCCTTCAACGGTGCGCTCCCCGAGCAGCGTGCCCACTCCGCACTGGCGACGCCGTACGCCCACGTGACCGCGCCCCTGCGCCGTCTCGTGGACCGCTACGGCAGCGAAATCTGCCTGGCGATCAGCGCGGGGCGTCCCGTTCCCGACTGGGTGCTCGCCGCCCTGCCGCAGCTTCCGGCGGAGATGGCCGCGTCCAGCCGCACGGCCTCTGCCTACGAGCGGGGCATCGTGAACATGGTCGAGGCCATGACCCTCGCACCCCATGCGGGGGAGGCCTTCACAGCCACGGTCGTAGACGTGAAGCCGGACGGCTCGCGTGGCACCATCGTGATCCGGGACCCCGCGGTGGAGGTCTCCCTGGCCGTCCCCGGCCTGCCGCTGGGCGGCGCCATCACCGTGCGGCTCGCCAACGTGGACGTCTCCGAGGGACGCAGCGAGTTCGAGCTGGTGCAGGGGACGACGCCGCGGCAGGCCCCGGAGGCGACGCCCGGTCAGAGCCCTGTCCCGCAGCACTGAGTGCCCCCTACCGCACAGGAGGACCACATGCACAAGATCACCGCTGGAGAACAGGCACCGCTGCTTGGCAGCCACGACGTCGAGGTCGTCGGGGCCGGAACCTCCGGGCTCACCGCCGCCGATCTGCTCGCCGCGAGCCTCGGGCTGCAGACCTTCACCATGTACGACGACGACGACGACGCCGCCGCCCGGTCCGGTTCCGCCGCGCACCTCACGTTAGCTCGTGGGGGCTGTGCCTACAGTGGACGGGTCAGCACACCGACGAGGAGGCACAGATGTCCGTCGTGAAGATCAACGCCATTGAGGTCCCGGAGGGATCGGGCCAGGAGCTGGAGGCGCGCTTCGCCGCCCGCAAGCACACAGTGGACGGCCAGGCCGGTTTCGAGGGCTTCCAGCTGCTGCGGCCGGTGGCGGGGGAGAACCGCTACTTCGTGGTGACGACGTGGGCCACGCAGCAGGACTTCGAAGCGTGGCGTGACGGCAACGCCAAGGCCGCCCACGCTGGCGGGAACGGCGGCGGCAAGAAGCCCGTGGCCACGGGGGCGTCCCTGCTGGAGTTCGAGGTCGTGGACCTCGGCGCGTAACACCCACCCACGCACAACCATCGAAGGAGAACCGACATGACAGATACCGTCGCAGGAATCGCGGTGCCGGACACCGCACTGACCCGCGAGATCACCGAGTACATCCGTGACACCGAGGACGACCTGCTCTACCACCACTCCCGCCGGGTCTTCTTCTTCGGTGCGCTGGTGGGTCAGGCGCAGGAGCTCAGCGTCGACCATGAACTGCTCTACGCGGGTGCCATGTTCCACGACCGCGGTCTCACCCAGGACCACCAGGAGTCGATGCTGCGCTTCGAGGTGGACGGCGCGAACGACGTCTTCGAGTTCCTCATGGAGCGCGGGGCGTCCCGGGACAGGGCGCACAGCGCGTGGCTCGGCATCGCCCTGCACACGACTCCCGGGATCCCGGAGTTCATGGCCCCGGAGGTCGCCCTCGTGAGCGCGGGCGTGGAGACGGACGTGCTGGGCATGCACTTCGACGAGGTGAGCGAGGATGCCCGCCGAGCCGTGGTGGAGCTGCACCCGCGCCCGGACTTCAAGAACCGCATCCTCTCCGCGTTCCACCACGGCATGGCGCACCGCCCGGGCTCCACGTTCGGCACCATGAACGCGGACGTCCTCGCACACTTCGAGCCCGGCTTCGAGCGGGACGACTTCGTGGAGATCATCAAGGGCAACGGCTGGAGCGAGTGAGTCTCCCTTCAGCCTTGCGCGGCCCCGCTCGGAACTCGCCGGGCAGGGGCCGCGATTTCTGGTGTCGCCCCTGGCAGGAATTGTGGGAATAACTATCAAGCACCGACCGGACTCGACCCGGTCGGTTCCGACAGCCAGAAGGCACCCATGGACCTTTTCGACGTCGTCGCCGTGGTGGGCGGCTGCGATTCGGGGCGCTGGCGGCACACGGCCCGCGCCCTGCTCAACGTGGAGGACGGCCCGTCCCTGACGGACCCCCGCGTGACAGCCCTGCGCTCGGAGAACGTGCGGCCCCTGCGCCCCGGACGGCTGAAGCGGCTGCTGGCCCGGCGCATCGAGGTCGGGGAGGTCGGCACGGTGGGTTCGCTCGGTGGGCTTCTGCCGCTGCGCCACTCGCTCGCGCGTCACCGCCCGCGGGAGCCACGTGGGCCGCCCGATCCCCTTCTCGCAACTCGCCACCGGTCCCGTGGCGCGGACCGAAGACCGTGATCCGTTTCCGGCGTGGTCGGTGGTGTCCGAGCGGCGCGACTGGGCGGGCGCCGCGCCCGCGCCCGCCTGTCGGGTAGGGGCTCCTCTACTCCAGCGCCTCGCCCAGTTCGAGCCAGCGCATCTCGAGCTCGTCGACCTGCTCCTGAAGCTCGGACTTCCGGGCCGCGAGCTTGCCGAGACCCTCGAAGTCGGAGGGGTCCGCCTCCGCCATGGTGGCGTCCAGCGACTCGGTCTCCTTCTGCAGCTTCTGCAGCCTGCGCTCCACGGCGCCGAGCTCCTTCTGGGCCGCACGCGCCTCGGCGCCGCCGAGCGCGGGACGCGACGGTGCGGCGTCGTCGCCGGACGAACCGGCATCCGAGGCCGCCGTGCCCGGGGCTGCGGAGCCCGCGGATGCAGAGCCGCCCGCCAGCGGGTTGGACGCGCCCTTCGACCCGGCCGCGGAGCCCGAGGCCGAGGACGCCGAGAGCTTGAGGTACTCCTCCACCCCGCCGGGCAGGTGGCGGAATCGGCCGTCGATCACCGCGTACTGCTGGTCCGTCACACGTTCGAGCAGGTAGCGGTCGTGGGAGACCACCAGCAGCGTGCCCGGCCAGGTGTCCAGAAGGTCCTCCATGGCAGCGAGCATGTCCGTGTCGAGGTCGTTGGACGGCTCGTCCAGGATCAGCACGTTGGGCTCGTCCAGCAGGATCAGCAGCAGCTGCAGGCGCCGCTTCTGCCCGCCGGAGAGGTCCTTGACCGGGGTCTTCAGCTGCGCGGAGGTGAACCCGAGGCGTTCCAGCAGCTGCGTGGGCGTCATCTCCTTGCCGCCGGTGAGGTAGGAGGTCTTCTTCTGCGCGACCACGTCGGAGACACGGTCCTGCGCCACGTCAGCGAGCTCGTCCAGCTGCTGCGTGAGCGTGGCGATCTTCACCGTCTTACCCCGCTTGACCCGCCCGGAGGTGGGCTCCACCTCGCCCGTGACGAGGCCCAGCAGCGTGGACTTGCCCGCCCCGTTGACGCCCAGGATGCCGGTGCGCTCGCCGGGGGCGATCAGCCACGTGACGTCACGCAGCACCCGGGTCTCGCCGGAGCCGTCCTCGGCAGGGAAGGCGACCGAGACGTCCTCGATGTCCACCACGTCCTTGCCGAGCCGGGAGACGGCCATGCGGGACAGGGACACGGTGTCCCGGGGCGGGGGGACGTCCTCGATCAGGGTGTTGGCCGCCTCGATGCGGAACTTCGGCTTGGAGGTGCGCGCCGGGGCGCCGCGGCGCAGCCACGCGAGCTCCTTGCGCATCAGGTTCTGCCGCTTCTGCTCCACCACGGCGGCCTGGCGGTCACGCTCTACGCGCTGCAGCACGTACGCCGCGTACCCGCCCTCGAAGGGCTCCACGAGGCGGTCGTGGACCTCCCACGTGTCCGTGCACACGGCGTCGAGGAACCAGCGGTCGTGGGTCACCACGGCCAGCGCGCCCGAGGTCCTCGACCAGCGCGAGTTCAGGTGCCTGGCGAGCCACGTGATGCCGTCCACGTCCAGGTGGTTGGTGGGCTCGTCCAGGAAGATCACGTCCCAGTCCCCGGTCAGCAGGCTCGCGAGCGCCACGCGGCGCCGCTGCCCGCCGGAGAGCCGGCCCACGGGGGTGTCCCAGTCCACGTCCGCGACGAGGCCCTCGACCACGTCCCGCACCTTGGCGTCCGCGGCCCACACGTAGTCGGGGACGTCGCCGACGACGGCGTGGCCCACCGTCTGCTCCGGGTCCAGGGTGTCCGCCTGGTCCAGCATTCCCACGGTGGTGCCCGAGCGCACGGTCACCCTCCCGGAGTCCGGCTGGATCCGCCCCGCCAGCAGGCGCATCAGGGTGGACTTGCCGTCCCCGTTGCGCCCGACGATGCCGATCCGGTCACCCTCGTTCACCCCCACGGTGACCGCGTCGAACACGGTCTTGGTGGGGTACTCGAGGTGCAGGTTTTCTCCGCCGATCAGATGAGCCACCCGCCAAGGATACAAGCGCGGGGGGAGAGCGGTCCGTGCCGCGGTTGCCCGCCCTGGCACCCGGGGGGAGCGTCGGTGCGCGCCCGTGGGCTCAGGGGCACGGCGGGGCCCCGGCGCCGCGCCCCGTGCGTGTCGTGGGACACTGGGTGCCATGCAGGAGACAGGTGCGGGCGCCGGACCCGCGGGAACAGT
>NZ_DGYR01000001.1:155566-187417 GCF_002398425.1 Kocuria sp. UBA5001 | reverse complement strand
CCGGTGGAGATCACGATCGGCGGCGACCGCCCGGTGGGCCCGCAGATGGGCTCCGTGGTGCGCCGCCAGGCCGGGGAGCGGCTGCGGGCGGCCGGGGCCGATCCGCTGCTGCTGCGCGCCCCCGTTGCCGTGGACGACGACATCCCGGACGAGGGCGTGATCGCCGCCGTGGACGACGCCCTGGACCTGTGCCGCGGCGTCGGCGCGGGCATGCTCGTCCTCGCGCTGGGAGGTGTGGCCCACCGCGGCCGCCAGCGCCAGCGCCTCTACTCCATGCTCGCCGCGCTCGCTGAGGCCGCCTCGGACCGCGGCGTGCGGCTCATGGTGCAGAACAGCGCCGAGGTGGACGAGGTGGGGATGCTGCTGGCCCTGTTGGACCGCGAGCACGACCAGGGCACCCTGGACGTCAGCGCTCGGGGCACCACCTCCCTGGCGTGGGACCTCTCGCGCTCGCGGGCCGCCGGACAGCCAGACGACGACTCCTGGGCCGTGGTGCGCCGGGCCGCCTCCCGCGCTCCGGTCCTGGTGCGTGGACTGCGCGCACAGGACGACGCCGAGCTGCTGCGCACCCTGCCCGGATACCGGGAGTGCCGGGCCCTGGGGAGTGTGATCACCGTGCTGACGGCGGATGACCGGATGATAAAGTGACCTCTCGTGTGCCCGCGGGCACACACGTGTGTTGCACCCCGCGGGGCGCAATGCTCCGCCATGGTGTAATTGGCAGCACACCGGCCTTTGGAGCCGTGAGTCTAGGTTCGAGTCCTAGTGGCGGAACGCACGACACATCGAGGCGCAGATGGCCCCCCACCGCCTCACGAGCAACCAGAGGAGTCTGCTCCGTGAGCACCGTTGACACCGTGGAAGGTGGGGAGACCCCCGCCGCAATCATCGTCCTGGCCGCGGGAAAGGGCACCCGCATGAAGTCCAAGGTCCCCAAGATCCTGCACCCCATCGGCGGCCGGTCCATGGTGGGCCACGCACTGAAAACGGCGCGGGAGCTCTCGCCGCAGCGCGTCGTCGCCGTGGTGCGTCACCAGCGGGACCTCGTGGCGGAGCACATCGGCGAGCTGGACGCGGACGTGCTGATCGCGGACCAGTCGGACGTCCCCGGCACCGGCTCCGCCGTGGATGCCGGGCTCGACGTCCTGGACGCCGAGATCCCCGTGACCGGCACCGTGCTGGTGACCTACGGGGACGTCCCCCTGCTTACCGCGCAGACGCTGCGCGAGTTCACCTCCCACCACGTGGCCCACGGCAACGCCGTGACCGTGCTGAGCGCGGACCACCCGGAACCCGGCAAGTACGGCCGGATCCTGCGGGACACGGACGGGCAGTTCACCGGGATCAAGGAGTTCAAGGACGCAACGGACGCCGAGCGTGCCGTGAGCGAGGTCAACTCCGGGATCTTCGCGTTCGACGCCGCTGTGCTGCGCGACGCGCTGTCCCGCGTGGACACGGACAATGCCCAGGCGGAGAAGTACCTCACGGACGTCCCCCGCCTGGCGCGCGAGGCCGGCCACCGCGTGGACGCCCTGAAGATGGCGGACTACATGGAGCTCGAGGGCGCCAACGATCGCGTCCAGCTCGCCGCCCTCGGCCGCTACCTGAACCAGCGCACGCTCGAGCGGCACATGCGCAACGGGGTGTCCATCGTGGACCCCGCCACCACGTGGATCGACGACACCGTGGAGCTCGAGGCGGACAGCACCGTGCTGCCCGGCACCCAGCTCCACGGGCGCACCGTGGTGGGAGAGGACGCCGTCGTGGGCCCGGACACCACCCTCACGGACGTCACCGTGGGTCGTGGCGCCACCGTGGTGCGCACCCACGGCAGCGATGCGCAGCTCGCCGCCGGCTCCATCGTGGGGCCCTTTGCCTACCTGCGCCCGGGCACGGTCCTGGGCGAGGACGCGAAGATCGGAACGTTCGTGGAGACGAAGAAGGCCGAGATCGGCCGCGGCTCCAAGGTCCCGCACCTGTCCTACGTGGGGGACGCCACCATCGGGGAGAACTCGAACATCGGCGCCGCCTCCGTCTTCGTCAACTACGACGGCGTGGCCAAGCACCACACCACCGTGGGCAACGACGTCCGCATGGGCTCGGACAACATGTACGTGGCACCCGTGACCGTGGGGGACGGCGCCTACTCCGGCGCTGGGACCACGGTGCGCAAGGACGTCCCCGCGGGCGCCCTGGTGCTGACCGAGGGCAAGCAGGTCATTGTGGAGGGCTGGGTGCAGAGGCACCGTCCCGGCACGGCGGCCGCCCGCGCGGCGGAGGCCGCCACCCAGTCCGACCGCAACGACCACGCCTGAGCCCGGGCGCACGCTGCGCGAGCAAGTGATCCAGCAGGAATCCTAGGAAAGCGAGTCCACATGACCGGCATCACCAACACGGGTTCGAACCGCATGGTTCTGCTCTCGGGTCGGGCGCACCCCGAACTCGCGCAGAGCATCGCGAGCGAGCTGGGGACGGAACTGGTTCCCACGGACGCGTACGACTTCGCCAACGGCGAGACCTACGTGCGCTTCGGCGAGTCGGTGCGCGGTGCGGACGCGTTCCTCATCCAGTCCCATCCCGCACCCATCAACCAGTGGCTGATGGAGCAGCTCATCATGCTGGACTCCCTCAAGCGGGCCTCCGCCAAGTCCATCACCGTGGTCAGCCCCTTCTACCCCTACGCCCGCCAGGACAAGAAGCACCGCGGCCGCGAGCCCATCTCTGCCCGCCTGATCGCGGACCTCTACAAGACCGCCGGAGCGGACCGTCTGATGTCCGTGGACCTGCACACGGCGCAGATCCAGGGCTTCTTCGACGGCCCCGTGGACCACCTCATGGCCATCCCGCTGCTCAGCGACTACGTGCGCTCCGCGGTGGACGTGGACAACGTCACCGTGGTCTCCCCAGACACCGGCCGCGTGCGCGTGGCCGAGCAGTGGGCTGAGCGCCTGGGCGGTGCACCGTTGGCGTTCGTGCACAAGACCCGTGACATCACCGTGCCCAACCAGGCGGTCTCCAAGGAGGTCGTGGGCAACATCAAGGGCCGCACGTGCGTGCTCATCGACGACATGATCGACACCGGCGGAACCATCACCGGCGCGGTGCAGGTCCTCAAGGACCAGGGCGCCACCAACGTGATCATCGCCGCCACCCATGCCGTGTTCTCCGGGCCGGCCGTGGAGCGCCTCGCCAACTGCGGGGCGGACGAGGTCGTGGTCACCGACACCCTGCCGGTGCCCGAGGAGAACACCTTCGAGAACCTCACGGTGCTCTCCATTGCGCCCCTGATCGCCCGGGCCATCCAGGAGGTTTTCGAGGACGGCTCGGTCACGAGCCTGTTCAACGGCAACTCCTGAGCGGGCCCGCCCAGCGGGTGCACGAGAACGGCGGGCGGTCCCCGGACCAGGGGACCGCCCGCCGTCATCGTTGGCGCGGTGGGATCAGCCGCGTGTCACAGCCTGACCACCCGCGTGACACCGGTCGCGGTGTCGTAGCCGATCATGTAGCCGTTGGAGAACTGCTGGCGGACCTCGGTGCCCGCCCGGTACTCGTCCGTGGTGGGGAAGCCGTAGCCGCGCTCCATGCCGGCCTTGGCCCAGCGCTGTCCGATCGCGCCGAACTCCTTGACGGCGTGGGACCCGGTGCGGCTGCTCCACATCACCTTGGTGTTCTTGCCCGCGGTGGTTCGGAAGACCTGGTAGGCGCCGCCACTCGTGCTGCGCTCCTGGTTCAGGGGGAAGCCGTAACCGCGCTCTCGGCCCGCGGAGATGAACTTCTTGCCGATGCTCGTGGTGTTGCGCAGCATGTGCCCCCCGGTGCGGCTGTGCCAGTACCCGGTGGACTTCACACCGTTGCGGGAGAACTCCTGGTAGCGCCCTCCGTACGCGGCGTTGACCTCGCCCGTCACCGGGGAGCCCCACGTGGCGGCGCCGCCCGTCGAGTTGTACACGGCCCCGATGCCGCCGCTCACGCTGTACCCGGAGGCGCGGCCACCCAGGGGCTTGTAGGAGCTGGAGGATGCCAGGGAGGCGAACCGCGCCCAGGACCCGCCATAGACGTTGGAGTCGCCGGAGAACGGCCCGTTGTCCGTGAACTGCCAGATGTCGTGGGTGGACCAGCCGTTGGGCATCCGCCCCGGGCTGGCCACGCCGTAGGACGCGAGGTGCAGGGGGTGGTTGTTGAACTGGGACGTGTTGCCCGTGCAGGTCTGCCACCAGTCCGTGGTGGTGTAGATGGCGGGCAGGCGCCCGGTGCGCTGCTTGTAGCGGTCCGAGAAGGACTTGATCCACGTGTTCATCTGCGCGGCGGACATGTTGTAGCACGTGTTGCCCAGGGACGAGTACGGGTTGTACTCGATGTCCAGCAGCCCGGGCAGGGTGCGCCCGTCCGCGGACCAGCCTCCGCCGTTGTTCACGAAGAAGTCCGCCTGCGCCGCTCCGGAGGACTGGGACGGCAGCGCGAAGTGGTAGCCGCCGCGGTTCATGCCCACCGCGTAGGAACCGGTGTACTGGTCGTTGAACGCCTCGGAGCGGTAGTTGATGCCCTCCGTGGTCTTCACGTACGCGAAGCGCGCGCCCGCGTTGTACTCGGCGCTCCAGTTGATGGCGGGCTGCCAGCCGGAGACGTCCATGCCCGCGATGCCCGCAGGGCGCCAGGTGCTGGCCCGGATCACCAGCGACATCGCGCCCGCCGGGCCCACGGCCGTGGGCCCGGCCGCCTGGGCGGAGGAGGACGACGTCGCGTCCGTGGTGGGCTCCGCCGAGGCCTTTCCGGTGGCCTTGTCGGACGCCTTGCCCGACGGCGTGGCGCTGGGGGAGGCGGCGTCGGAGCCGAGCACCGTGGCCGTCACCTTCTCCACCTCCTTCTCGGAGGCGCCGGAGAGCTTGGTGGTGTCCGCCATGGACTTCAGTTTCTGGCCCATGGTGGCGCCGGGGTTTTTGTCACCGGTCTTGGGGGGAGTGGCCGGGAGCTTGGGGTCCTCGACCACCGTCGCGAGCTCCTTGGTCTCCACGGAAACCACGTCGCCCTTGGCGGGGTTGAGGTTCTCGTGCGGGTCGTCCGCCGCTGCGGCGGGCATGAGGGTGGACAGTGTCAGCACGGCGGCCGTGACGGCGGCGGGCAGGACGGATCGTCTGGGGGAGATCATGCGTGATGCCTTTACTGCGTGGGGGGAAAGCCACTCGATGGGGGGAAGAGGAGTGACCTGGGGGGACGCACTAGAAAGTGTAAATGTTCACCATGAAAATCGATGTATCTTGCGTCCCCTGATTGATAACGGAGTCATTTCGGGACGGAAAAGTTTCGATTTCCGAGGCCCCGCGGCCCAGCAGGCCCTCATGGCACTGCCGATGGCCTCGGGCGCCCTGGATGCCGTCGCGGTGCTCCGGGCGCCGTTGCGGCGGCTCGGGCGGGCCCACGACGGAGGACGCCGCCCTCCCCGTGGTGGGAGAGCGGCGTCCTCGACGGGCGGGGTGCGGGTGACGCTCAGTAGGCGCCGTCCGAGGCGAAGACCGCGCGGACGGTGCGCAGCATGATGACCAGGTCCTGGACCGGGGACCAGTTCTCCACGTAGTACAGGTCCAGGCGCACGCTCTGGTTCCAGTCCAGGTCCGAACGGCCCGAGACCTGCCACAGGCCGGTGATTCCGGGGCGGACCCGCAGCCGGCGGTAGACGTGCTGCTCGTACTTGTCCACCTCGCTGGCCAGGGGCGGGCGTGGGCCCACCAGCGACATGGTGCCGTTGAGGACGTTGATGAACTGGGGCAGCTCGTCCAGGCTGTAGCGGCGCATCCACGTTCCCGGCTTCGTCACGCGGGGGTCGTCCTTCATCTTGAAGAGCACCCCGCCCTCGGACTCGTTGGTGGCCAGCAGGGCAGCCTTGCGCTCCTCCGCGTCCACGTACATGGACCGGAACTTGAGCATGCGGAACCGGGTGCCGTCGATGCCCACGCGCTCTTGGGCGAAGAGGGCGGGCCCGCCGTCGTGCGCCCTGACCAGAACGGCCAGCCCGATCATGACCGGCGAGAGCAGCACCAGTGCGGTCAGTGAGCCCACGATGTCGATCAGGCGCTTGACGGTCTTCTTGGCGCGGGTGAACCGGGGCGTGGCCACGTGGATCAGCGGCAGACCAGCAAGCTGCTGCGTGTGGATGCGCGGCCCGGCAATGTCCGTGAGGCCGGTGTTCATGACCAGGCGGATCCGCTCGTCCGCGAGCGCCCACCCCAGGTGCCGGATCTCCGTGGTGCTCAGGGGGACGGCGGCGGCCATCACCAGGGTCTCGACGTCGTGCTCACGGCACGCCTGCACGATGCCCGAGACACTGGGGCGGTCCTGCGCCGCGAGGGCGTTGTGCGGCAGCCGCACCGAGGAGAGCGAAGCGGGGAGGCGGTGGTGGGACGTGGGCATGTAGACGGCCACGGGGTCGAAACCGGCGTCCGGACGCTCCTGCAGCTCGCCCACGAGCTCCACGGCACCGGGGAAGCGGCCCACGACCATGGTGCGGGACATGTTCTGGCCCTTGGCGCGGCGCAGGATCAGCTGGCGCCGAGCCGTCATCCGACCCGCCAGCAGCACGACGGTGCCGACCGGCAGGGCGATCAGGATGTAGCCGCGGGCCGTGGGCACGTCCAGCGCGTAGGAGGCGATTGCAATGGCCGCGAAGAGCGTGAGCGAGGCGGTGACCACCTGCTTGGCCTCCTCGGCGCCGTTGCCGATCAGCCGGACCTCGCGCGTGCCCCGCAGCTCGAGCCAGCCCCACCACACCACCGCGAGCACGAGGCCCACGAACCAGTACGGCACGGGCAGCAGCGTGTCCACGTGCAGCAGGCCCTGGAGCCAGCCGAACCGCAGCGCCTGGGCGAGACTCACCGCCAGGAGCAGCGCTACGGTGTCGTAGAGCCGCAGCTTCTGCTGGTAGCTGTGCCGCCACGAGACGTGCCTGTGCTTGTGCTGTGCTTTTTGGAACACGGTCGACGAACCTTCCCCCAGAACCGTTCGACGGCGAGACACCCCACGCGCTCGCTCAGATGCGTTGACCGAGTCAGAGGCGGCCCCGCACCACGGTGTTCATCTCCCCCGAGATTTACGCCCGCTAAGCGCCGAATATACTCTCCCACGTGGGCGGATACTGCCGAAATGCATGATTCGGTACGCAATTGTGGACATCTGACAGGGCGGGATCGCGGGGTTCGTGGCCCGGTTGGGGGTCACGTGCCTCCGAGTGGGGGACACGGCCGCGGCGGGTGCCTGCACCCCGGCTGGAGCCCGCGCCCCGCCGTCTCCACGGCGCGAGGGCGGCGCACGTGTGCAGGCCCTGCGGAGGGCGACGACGGCGGTCCCCGCGGCAGCGGGGGAGGGGCCCGTGGGCGGCGGGCGCGCGTCGTCGTCGTGGTAGTGTGGGCAGGTTGCCAAGGCGAGGGGGTAGGACCCTGCCCCGTTATCGACGACGGCCTGTGGATCCCGATCCGCCACCCCGGTGAACACGTCCCGGGGAGCGCGAGTGGGGTGCCGCACCACGTCGATCGGAAGTCGTTCGGACACGCGGTGCGAGAGCACCGGAGCCCCGAACGGTCCGAGGTGACCATCCGGACCCACGATCGAAGGAGACCCACCATGGTGGACGTCATCACCATCCCCGCGACGCTGCGCACCGAGTTCGGCAAGGGCTACGCCCGCCGCGTGCGCGCCAACGACCAGATCCCCGCCGTGATCTACGGCCACGGCGCCGAGCCGCTGCACGTGATCCTGCCGGGTCACGAGATGATGCTCGCGTCCCGCAACCCCAACGCCGTGCTCGACATCAACGTGGACGGTGAGGGCCACCTGGCCATGATCAAGGAGGTTCAGCGCCACGCGGTGCGCCCCGAGATCCTGCACATCGACCTGCTGACCGTGCGCCGCGGCGAGCGCGTCGAGGTCGAGGTGCCCCTGTCCGTCGCGGGCGAGGTCGCACCCACCGCCGTCCACAACCTCGAGGAGAACGTGCTCCTGATCGAGGCGGACGCCCTGAAGGTGCCCGAGCACTTCGAGATCGACATCGAGGGCCGCGAGCCCGGCGAGCACATCTACGCCGCGGACGTCACCCTGCCCTCCGGCGTCACGCTGGTTTCCGATCCGGAGCTGCTGGTCGTCAACGTCTCCGAGCCGGTCGAGCAGGACCTCGGCGAGGAGCCGGAGACCGACGAGGAGTCCGAGGGCGAGGGCTCCGAGGAGACCGCCGAGCAGTCCGAGGACAACGAGTAGGAACCACCCGTTCGTCGCGCCCGCCAGGGTGCGGCGCGGCCCGTGCGGCGGCAGGCACCCTGGTGTGTCTGCCGCCGTTCGGCGTTGCGGGGGCTTCACAGAGGGCTCGAGGAGAGGGAGAACGAGATGACGGACCGCACCCTGGTGGTGGGACTGGGCAATCCCGGCGACGCGTACGCCGGAACGCGCCACAACGTCGGAGCAATGGTCGTGGCCGAGCTCGCGCAGCGGGCGGGGGAGAAACTCTCCGCACACAGGGCCCGGGCCGCCGTTGCCGAGACGCGGATGCGCCCCGGGTCGCCGCGCCTCGTGCTCGCTCAGCCGTTGAGCTACATGAACGTCTCCGGGGGGCCGGTGAGTGCGCTGGCGAAGTACTACTCCCTGGGACTGGAGGACCTCGTGGTGGTGCACGACGACGTCGACCTCCCGTTCGGTGCGGTCAAGCTCAAGCGCGGCGGCGGCGAGGGCGGGCACAACGGCCTGCGCGACATCACCAAGGCCATGGGTGGCCGGGACTACGTGCGGGTGCGTGTGGGGGTGGGGCGGCCCCCGGGGCGGATGGACACCGCAGACTATGTGCTCAAGCGCTTCTCCGGGGCACAGGCGAAGGAGCTGCCTCTGCTGGTCTCCGATGCCGCGGATGCCGTGGAGATGCTGACCGAACAGGGCCTCACCGAGGCGCAGCAGCACTTCCACGCGCGCAACCCGGCCTGAACGGGCGCCGGAGGCGGCACCCGGGCGGCACTCGGTGCCTGGGGTCGCCCGGGCGCAACTTTGGCCCTGCCAACACTGAGCATGTGCACTCCGGGGCTTCCCAACGTGCACTTGCTCAGTTCTTGCAGGGGTGCCGAGGTGGCAGGGGCGCGCGCTGAACATGAAAATCGACGGATCCTGGGATGGATCCGTCGATTTTCATGTGCGGCGGAGGACTGCTGCCGCGCTCGCACGTGGTGGGCGGGGACGCCCCACCTGGCAGTCAGTCGAGGGTGTCGGGGTCGTTGCCCGCCGCGCGCATCGCCTTGTACTTGGCGTTGCGCGGTGCCACGAACGCCGCACCGATTGCGGCCGCCAGGAGCGAGCCGCACAAGATGCCCACCTTGGCGTGGTCGCTGTGGGGGCTGCCCTCGCCGAAACTGAGCTCCGCGACCAGCAGGGACACGGTGAAGCCGATGCCGGCCACGAATGTCATGCCGAGCATGTCGAGCCACGTGTAGTCCTTGTCCTTCTCCGCGGACGTGAACCGGTCCATCAACCACGCGGCCCCGAAGATGCCGATGGGCTTGCCCAGCACCAGACCGGCCACGATGCCCAGGGCCACCGGATCCATGGCGGCGTCCTTGATGCCGCTGAGACCACCCGCGGCCACGCCGGCCGAGAAGAATGCGAAGACAGGGATGACCACGGCATTGGAGAGCGGACGGAAGCGGTACTCCAGGGCGGGTGCCAGGCCCAGCCGGGGGTCCTCCTCGCGAATGATGCGCGGCTTCTCCTTGAGCACAGGGACCATGAAGCCCAGCAGCACGCCTGCGATCGTGGCGTGGATGCCGGACTCGTACACGAGCCACCAGGTCACCAGACCGATGGGCAGGAGGATGACCCACGCGGCCCAGTGCTTGTCCATGAACCAGGTCATGTACTTGTGGGTGAGGAACCAGAACAGGGCGAGCAGCACGGCCGCCCCGATCAGGAACGGGAACTTGACGCTCTCGGTGTACACGAACGCGATGATCGCGATGGCAATGAGGTCGTCCACGACCGCCAGCGTGAGCAGGAAGGTGCGCATGGCCACGGGCAGGGACGAGCCCACCACTGCCAGCACGGAGACGGCGAACGCGATGTCCGTGGCGGTGGGGATCGCCCAGCCGTGCAGCGCCGTGGGCTCACCGCGGGAGGCGAGGTTGACCCCCAGGAAGATCAGCGCGGGCACCAGCACACCGCCAGCGGCCGCCACCACGGGCAGGATCGCCTTGCGGATGTTGTGCAGCTCGCCGTCCACGAACTCGGCCTTGAGCTCCAGGCCGGTCAGGAAGAAGAACACCGCGAGCAGCCCGTCCGCCGCCCAGTGCCCCACGGTGTGCTGCAGACCGGCCACGTCGCCGGGGCCCACCTCGGCGTCGCGCAGCCCGAAGTAGAAATCGCTCCAGGGGGAGTTGGCCAGCACCAGGGCGAGCACCGTGGCGATCAGCAGGAAGAGGCCACCGGTGGTGTCCTTGCGGAGGAAACTCAGGGTGGATCCGCCGGATTCGGAGGGCGTCTGCGTGTCCGTACTCACAACAAAAAGCTCCCGTCGCGTGGTTCGGTCGTGAACCGCGATCGTCGTGTCGAATGGAAAGGGGTCGGGCCGCGCCGTGTGCGCAGCCCGACCGTCCTGTCAGTGGGGGACTCAGCCCTTGGAGATCCACGCCTCGGCCTCGCGGGCCTGCAGGGTGAGCGCCTTTCCGATGTAGGGCTCGGCGGCGGCGGCGATCTTCTTGCCGACCAGCGGGATGTTGGCCTGGACCTCGCCGGTGACCTCCACGGAGGTCTCGTTCTCGCCCAGCGGCTTGATGCTCTGCTGGGCGGTGGCGCCCACGGGCAGCCCGCCGGCCTTGATCTCGGTGCGCACGGTCCGAGAGCCGTCCGCCGCGGGGGCGTCGTAGGTGTCCACCTGGGTCAGCTTCACGCCGCCCTTCACGAACTTCTGCACAACGTCCGGCAGCTTGTCCGAGCCCATGCTGCGCACCGTGGTGACCGTGAACGCGGTGGAGGTGTCCCCGTTGACCTCGAAGGACTCGAGCTCGGTGCCGGCGCGGTCGCTGACGTGGCGGACGAAGATCTCGTCCACGAACGTCTTCAGGACGGTGTCCACGGGAGCCTTGATGGTGGTGGATGCGTTGACGGACATGGTGCTCCTTCTGGGTCGGTTCAGGGGCGTGGGCCCCCGTGCGGGCGTGCACCCGTACGGGCTACTGCCCTCATCCTAATCGCGTGAGTCGCATGGGGCCCCGCCGCACGGGCGGAGCAGGCGCTGCCGGGCCCCACTCGGAGGTGCAGGCGGGCCCGGTCTACTGTCCGCCAAAGAAGGGGCAGTGATGATGCACTCGAACGCAGGATAGCCCGGCTTCCGCTCCCTAGACTGGGTATCGGCCCCCGCAGAGTCTTCGCGGAGGAGCCGGTCCCGGCGGGATGGGGATCCCGCCGCAGGCGCAAGGTTGCGCTTTTCTCAGGGGCGCGCCGCAATTTTTCCGGCGGGCGTGAAGTCATCGGGGGACTCATGTATCTGCAAGAACCGACGTCGGCCGGGCAGGCACCGGACCGCGCTCCGACGTGCGTGGACGACATCGCCACCACGGCCGGGGGCGGCAGTCCCGGCCACCCGCCGGTGGTGCTGCACGTGGTCGAGGCGTTTGGCGGGGGAGTCGCCGCGGCCGTGCGGGACTACGCCCGTGCCACGCCCGAGTGCGAACACCACCTGTTGTGTAACCTGCGCCCCGAGGCCGTAAACCTCGAGACCAACTGGGACGATGACTTCTCATCGGTGCGCTCCCTGCCTGGGGGACACCTGGCGAACATCACCGCCACGCGCTGGGCCATCAGGGAGGTCAAGCCGGATGTCATCCACTCCCACTCCAGCTACGCCGGGGTCTACGCGCGCCTCGCCGTCGGGCACCTGCCGCGGCGTCGCAACGACACCCTCTCCCCGCTCAATGCACCGGGAGCGCCCACGACGCGCGCCGAGCGCCAGGGGTACCTGCTGAGCGGTACGGGCCTGGAGCCTGCGGCAGGCGGGGGAGGCGGCGGCGTCGCGTCCGGCACGGGGAGCCCCGCTCGGCGCGGCTCGGGCGCCGCGCGGTGGTCCCGCGCCGTCCACGAGCTGACCAATAACAGGTACGTGGACCTGTCCCTGTCCCGGATCAAGCAGGTGTACACGCCGCACGCGTGGTCCTTCTCGCGCCTGGACCGCTCGCGTGCCACCCGGCTTGGGTACTGGTTGCTGGAGGGGGCGCTCGCGGCCCGCACGGACGTCCTTGCGGGCTGCTCGAAGGCAGAGAACAATGTGGCCCACTGGGGGCCGATCGCCCCGCACACCGTCTACGTGCCGAACATCGCCCCCTCCTACGGGGCCCGCAAGCCGCGCCCCGGTGTCGGTGAGCCGCTCGTGCTCGCTGGCGCGGGCCGGCTCGCCGCGCAGAAGGACCCTGTGTTCTTCGCACAGGCGGTGGACGCCATCCGTGCGGCCGGCCACGACGTCCGGCCCCTGTGGATCGGCGGCGGGGACGAGGACGTCGAGCGGATGCTGCGCGAGCACGGCGTGGAGGTCACGGGGTGGGTGGGCCACGAGGACGTGCGCCGGCACCTGCAGCGCGCGGACGTCTACCTGCACACGGCGCGCTGGGAGGGCTTCCCGATCACGGTGCTGGAGGCGGCTCTGAACGACATTCCGGTGATCGTGCGCAGGATCCGGGTCTTCGACGACGCCGGACTGCCTGTTGTCGTGGACACGCCGGAGGAGGTCGCGGCGCGCTGGGAGGAGATCACGGACGAGCGCGCGCGCAACGAGGTCACGCGCTGGGCCGGGCAGGCGCTGTGGGAGAACTGCCGTGCGGTGCAGCGCCGCCGGCTGGGAGAGATCTACGGGCTGCGGGTGCCGCTCGTGGAAGGCGCCACGACGCGGTGACCACCCGGGGCAGCCAGACTGCCCGGGGGAGCACGGAACGCTCGTGGAGCACACAAGGGGAGAGACATGACGGAGACATTGGAGCAACGACAAGCGGCCACGGCTGGGACCGCGGACTCCGCGCCGGCGGGTGTGCTGGGCACGGGGATGTGGACCGGGACGGGGCGAGGCGCCACCTTCACATGGGTGCACACGCCCGAGAACGGCAGGACGCGGGGCCTGGTGGTGCTTGCGCCGCCCGTCGGCCGGGAGGCTGTGCAGGGTTACCGCGCGCTGCGCCAGCTGGCCATGCTGCTGGCCGGGGCGGGGTACTGCGTGGCCCGGGTCAGCTACCGGGGCACGGGGGACTCGCACGAACTGCAGCCGCAGGACGACGTGCTGCGCGTGTGGGAGCGCAACATCCTGGACGCCACCGCGCAGGCGCGGCGGGTATGCGGCGTGGAGCAGCTGCCGGTGTACGGCATCGGCTACCGCGTGGGCGGCGGACTGCTGGCACGGGTGGCGGAGCGCTTCGACCGCGTGATCGCGTGGGAGCCCGTGAGCGGACGGACGTTCGTGAACCAGTGGTCCCGCCTGCGCCGGGCCACCCTGCCCGAGATCCCCGTGACGGACGGGGTGGACCTGATGGGGCTGTGGCTCACGGACGAGCAGGCCCGCGAGCTCTCCTCTCTCCCGGACCCCCGCACCATGGGCGCCCGGCCGGAGAACCTCGAGGTCCACCGCGAGAAGGATCAGCCGCGCGCCAAGATCATGTACGGCGTGGATTCCCTGGACGTGCGCGTGCACTACGACGTTCTCGAGGACCTGCTGCGGCAGCTGCCGCGCGAGGAGCTCGTACCGCTCACGGGCACAGGTCGCGGTCCGCGGCGCAACGAGTTCCGTGCCGCGGACGGCACCGCCTGCGCGGAGGAGATCGTGGCGGTGACGCCCAGGGGCTACCCCGGGATCCTCACGGGTCCCCTGACAGGTGAGGGTTCGCTGACGGACGGCGGCCGAGCTGCACATGACGGCGCGCACGCCGCGATCGCGCCCCGGCCGGGCATGCCCACCACATTCTTCGCCCCCGGTGCGTCCGAGCCCCGGGACGGCTCCGCGCTGTGGTCCGAGACCGCACGTCGGCTCGCGGGGCTGGGCGTGGCGAGCCTGCGGGCGGACCGTGACGGCGCGGGCGACCGCGCTCTGCTGTGGTCCGACCGGGACCCGAACCCGTACCGCGACCTCAACGCCGAGGCGCTCCGGGAGCAGGCTGCGTGGCTCGCGGAACGATTCGACGCTGACGTCGTGTCCACCGTCCTGTGCTCCGGTGCCTGGGCCGCGCTGCGTGCCGCCCGGGAGCCGGCCGGTCTGCCGGTGAAGGGCATGGTCCTCGTGAGCCAGAACGAGTGGCGCATGAACCAGGCATTCTTCGACCAGCAGCGCACCGCCTACGACGGGGACGCCAAGCTGCGGGCCAAGGCAAATGCCACGACAAGTGCGACGGTGGGCGCCACGGCCGAGCGTGCGGCGTCGACGTCGGCACGCTCCGCGCGCCCTGCGGGCGGTGCAGCTGACGGCAGCGGGGCCGGCAACAACGCGGTGGCCAACGGGATGGTGGCCAACGGCGTGGGGGGCGACGACGGCGCCCGCCCGGGTGCCGCGTGCCGGCTGGCGACCACGGGCAGAGCTGCAGCGCGCCGGGCACTCGCCGGGGCGACGTCGTGGGGCAGGGAGCTGCTGACGAAGGGCAAGCGGGCCGGATCGCGGGCGCTACGCCGGCACGCGCCCGAGAGCGTGTGGAACCTCATGGGACGCAACCCGGCGGCGTCGATCCCGGACCACGTCCTGGACCGTGCGAGCCAGGACCGCTGCGTCGTGCTCATCGTGGGCCCGCAGGACGAACCCCGGTACCGGGAGACCACCGCGGACCGCGCCGTCGCCCGGCTGCAGCGCCGCGGGCGCAGCATCGACGAGCGCTTCTCCCCGGGCGTGGACCACTCCGTGCTCTCCCGCACCGCCCGCAACGAGCTCGCGGGCCACCTCGACGAGCTCTTCGCCCATTGGAAGGCCCAGTAGCAACCCCATGACAGACACCCGCTCCAGCCCCGTACCCGCCGCCGAAACGCAGACGTCCCGGGTGGGGACCAACATCCTGTGGAACTACATCTCGGGTTTCACCAGCGTGTTCGGACTCCTGCTGCTCTACCCCTTCGCGATCGCCATCGTGGGGGCCGAGTCCTACGGCCTGTGGGTCATCACGTTCAGCGCCATCCAGCTGCTGACCATGTCGGACTTCGGGCTGGGTACAGGGATCGTGCGCACCCTCGCGGACATCCCCGACGACGATCCGGGCGCCCACGCCAAACGCCGCAGCTTCGTGGGCGTGGCCCTGCTGGTCTTCCTGGTGCTCGCCGTGGTGCTCACGGCGCTGTACTTCGCGGTTTTCCCGCTGTACCTCACGACGGTGGCCGTCCCCGAGCGGGACCGGCACGCGGTGACGCCGCTGCTGCTGGCTGCGGGGGTCACGCTGTTCTTCTCCGTGCTCGGACGCGCGTGCAACTCTCTGCTGTGGGGCCTCAACCGCCCGGACATCGAGCGCAAGGCCGCCGTGGTGGCGATCCTGGGCCGTGCGGCCGGCTACGCCCTGCTCATCCCGCTGCACGGCGGGCTGATCGCGCTCGTCCTTGTGGAGTGCGCGTCCCTGCTGCTGCCGCCCATCGTGTGCTTCTGGGCCGTGTACCGCCGCTTCGGGCTGGCGCGGCCGCTGCCCGGTGCCTGGAAGGAGCAGGGCCGACCGCTGCTGCGGATGTCCTCGGTGCTCTCCATCGGGTCCCTCTCGCTGCTGGGCGTGTACCAGCTGCCGCTGTTCATCGTGGGCCCCACCCTCGGGCTGCAGGCCGCCACGGCGTTCGGTGCACTGATGCGGGTGAACCAGAGCGCACGGCTGGTCGTGAGCTGGATCTCGATGCCCTTCGCCTACCCCATCAAGAAGTCGCGAGGTGCCGAGGCTGCGGAGCACATCCGGGTGGCGACGACGGTCGCCCTGCTGGTGGGCCTCATGCTCAGCATCCCGCTGCTCGCCATCCCCACGGAGCTGCTGACCGTGTGGCTGGGCGCGGGCATGGCCTTCGCAGCACCCGCCCTCGCCATGGTGGTGCTGGGTGTGCTGGGGGAGTCCCTGGGCCAGGTCCCCAACCTGGTGATGACACTGCGGGGCAACCCCCTGGTGGCGTCCCTCATCAGCCTGGGCGTCCTGGTGGTTACGCTGCCCGCTGTGTGGCTCGCCGCCGGCACCGACAGCCTGGAGCTCGTCATGGCTGCTTCCGTGGCACCCCTGCTGCTCGCGGTTCCGGTGCAGCTCTACTTCAGCGAGCGTGCCGAGCCCTCGGGGGTCACTGGGGCGAATCTGCGCACGTGGGCGCTGATGGCCCTCGGGTCGGCCGGGGCCGTGGGGGTCTTCATGCTCGTGGGCCGTGTGCTGCCGGACGTGGTGACGATCGGTGTGTGCGCGGCCGCGCTCGGCGCCGTCTTCGTCATGGCCTTCCGCCGGATCCGCCGCCGCGACCGGGAGATCAACGAACGCGCAACGCAGGAGCACGGCGGGCGTCAGGAACCGTCCGTCAGCTCCTCGTAGAGCTCACGGTAGCGCCGGGCGGTGCCGCGGCTGTCGAACTCGGTGCGTCCGAGCTCCCAGCTGCGACGCCGCCACTCGCCACGCTCCGCGGCCGGGAGGTCCACGAAGCGGTTCATGGCACGGCCCAGGGCTTCCGGATCGCGGACGGGCACCACGGCCTGCGGGTCCACGGCCAGCAGCTTCGCGTCGCCGGTGTCCGTGGTGATCACCGGCACGCCCTCGCTCAGCGCCTCCAGACCCGCCATGGGCAGGGCCTCGTGGTTGCTCGCGAAGACCACGGCGTGGGCGCTGCGGATCAGCGCGTGGACGTCCGAGACCGAGCCCAGCAGAGTCACGGCCTGACCGATGCCCAGCGTCTCCAGCTCGATGGTGAGTGCCTCGTTCCCGGGGTCCACCAGGTGGCCCGCGCAGAACAGCCGCGCGTCGGGGTGCTCGGCGAGCACGCGCGCGAAGGCGCGGAAGAGGGTGGGGTGGTCCTTCTGCTCCACGCAGCGGCCCAGGTGCACGAACACCGGGGGACCGGAGGGCTCAGGGGCGGGAACCGGCGAGATTCGCGTGCCGTTGTGCACGACGCGGATGTGCTCCGTGCCGAAACGGTAGTGCGACTCCGCCGCGAAGCCGAGGGCAGAGTTGGAGCACGCGACCACGGCGTCGAGCCGGGCGGAGGCCTGCGCCGCAAGCCACCAGGTGACCCGGGTGACGGGCTTCTGCGCCAGGTGCAGGCTGTTGTGCAGGGTGGCCACGCGCCTGGCCCCGTGCGGGGTGACCTCGTTGACCAGGTCTGACTGCTGCAGGTGGGAGTGCACCACCTGGATGCCGTGCTCCGCGACGAGCCTTCGCAGCGCGCGCATCGCCCTCAGGGGCACCACGTCGCGGCGGGTCATGCCCACGTAGGCGGTGCTCGTGGCGGCGGCCTCCAGCCGTGGCGAGAGCGCTCCCTGGCCCATGAGGACCAGGAGGTGGGCGTCGTCGCCCTCGGGGCGCGCGAGCATCAGCTGCTCGATGAGCGTCTGCGCACCACCGGTCTCGGCGTCGTTGACAATGTGGAGAACGCGCACGGGGCGGGCCTTTCTGGGGAGAACGGAAGAGTTCAGGTGCCGTGGGGGAGATGCCGCCGAGGCGTGCGGGGATCACAAGTGGGCTGACGGGCCCGCTGGGCCGGTCGGCACGGCGGTGGGAGCGCCGATCGACTCGGCGCCCTCCGGAGCCCACGGGGCTGCGGTCTCCCGGGTGTCCTCGGAGCGGGTGATCTCCAGCCCCAGGCACACGCCGGCGGTGCCCCACACCCAGAAGGCGGAGTCGTAGCTCGTGGTTCCGCCGGCGACCACGATCCACACCACCAGCGTGCACAGCCCGAGCCACAGCGGGTTGCGCCCGCCGGACCTCAGGCACATCACGGCCATGAACAGGACGAGGGCCAGTCCGAAGACCATGCCGTCCTCGAGCACCACGCGCCCGATCACGGAGTAGATGTCCGGGAGAGGGTTGTAGTGCTGCAGGTCGCCCAGGGGCATCCGGCCCGCCAGGAACAGCTCGTTGGACCGGCCCCTGCCCACACCCAGGAGGAAGACGAGGGGGTCGGAGAAGAGGTAGCGGACGGATGCCGTGATGGAGGAGCCTCGGTCCGCCCAGGACCAGTTGAAGGACTCCTGCCGGTCCTGCAGCACGCCCACGCCCACCCACACGGCGCCGGCGAGCCCGGTGGGCACCAGCAGCACCGCGGCCCACGCATGGCGCACGGCGTAGGGGGCGATCGCGGCCACGAGCACCACGCCCAGCACCACCACGGCGGCACCGGAGCCGGAGATTGCCACGGCCCACAGCACCAGGGCGAGGGCGACGACGTCCCGCGCCGTCATCCGTCGCCGGTAGTGGCGCGCGAGGAGCACCAGGGCCATGGCCATGAGCGAGAGGGTGCCCACCATGAAGGAGGTCTCCGGGAAGAGCCCGAAGGGCCGGCGCACGTACTGCATGAACGTCTCGCTGAAGTCGGAGACGTTCGCGTAGCCGGGGAGGTCGTAGAGGCCCTCAAAGGGAATGGTGTCCAGCACGTCGAAGAACACGTACTTCTGCACGAGCGTGAAACCGGCGCTGAGGAGCATGGCCCAGCTGAGCCAGGGGATGGTGCGCGCTCCCAGGAACACGGTGGCTGCCGCGGTCCCGGCCAGGGGGAGGGTAAACACGAGCCAGGTGATGGACCCCGGGATCTGCAGCGGCTGGGACGTGAAGAACATCCGCAGGAACGAGGCCGCGAAGGGCACGGCCCCCACCAGCAGGGCGGTCCACATCACGGGCATGTGGCGCCCGCAGCGCACGATCAGGACCACCGCCACGAGGCTGGACAGTGGCAGGTTGGTGTTCGAGCCCAGGGGGACCGCCGCGTAGGGCAGCACCGAGAGCACGATCAGCACCGCGGCCAGTGCGCGGTCCAGCCGGGTGCCCCGTGCGCCGGTCACGGGCGGGTCCCGACGCGCGGCGGCGCGGGCGGCACGCCGGGTGCGGGACCGGTCCGTGGGGGGCACGGCGGTGGAGCTCATGCGACCTGCACTCCCAGGACGGCGGCCACGGAGGGCTCCCAGTCCGTGTGGTCGACCGGGGCAGGCCCGGTGCCGTGGGAGGGGGCGACGCCGCTCGCTCCGGCACCCGCGCGCGGTCCAGACGCCACGGCGTTGTCGAACGCCGCGCGCAGGGCGCGCCCGAAGGCGGCCGGGTCGCGGATGTCCGCGGCGGTGAACCCGGGGTAGTCCCCGGCCTGCTCGCGCAGCGAGGCGAGGTCCGAGGCCACCACGCGGGTGCCCGTGCCGATGGCCTTGGCGAGGACGCCGGAGTGGGCGTCGAAGTGGGTGTAGGGCAGCACGATGACCGCGGCGTCGCGCACGTGCCCGGCGAACTCTTCGCGGCTCAGGAAGCGGTCCTCGAAGTCCACGGCGGGGTAGCGGGTGGCCAGGCGGGTGAGCTCCGCGCCCAGCTCCGGGCTCTCGGCCGCGCCGCGCACGAGCAGCGGCACCCCGGCCTCACCGGCGGCGACGACGGCGTGCTCGATGCCCTTGTTGGCGCGGACCTCACCGATGCACAGGGCGTGCGGCCCCGCGTCCGTGCCGGTGGTCGCGGTGGGCACCTGCGGATCGAGCCGCGAGGACACCGGCAGCGCCACGGCGCTCACAGGGCGGTCCGTGTAGCCCCGAACGATCTCGGCCTGCTCGGCGCCGTGCGTGATGACGCGGTCCGCCCGGCGCGCGCAGGCCCGGTCCAGCCACAGCAGCACCTTCTCGCGGACGGAGGCGCTGGCGAGGTCGAAGTGCGGCTGGGCGTTGTGCACGAACACGGCCGTGCGCTGGGTGCGCCGAGCGCGCAGAGCCCCGGGGACCGGGTACTTGGTGGAATCCAGGGCGAGAACGGCGTCCGCGCCCGCGCGCCGGGCCGCGGCGCGCACCGCTAGGTGCTCGCGCAGCAGGTCCGCCACCTGCAGGCCGGCGCGCAGCACCTTGCCCGGGGACGAGGCCGGAACGGTGGTGCGGCGCGGCGGAACGGTCTCCACTACGCGCACGGGGTGCCCCGGACCCCAGCCCAGGTACTCCCGGGCCCCCGGGCGGGAGACGAGCGCCACGGCGGCGACGTCCGAAGACGCCTCCAGTGCCAGCGCAAGGTCTGCGGCGTGCTCGAGCTGTCCGCCGTACTCGGTGGGGCACACGACGACGACGTCGCGCGGGTGCCCGGGGCGGGAGCGCTCAGTGCTCATGCGAGTCGTCCACCGCGGCACGGGCACGGCGGGTGGCGCGGTGCTCCGCTCCGGCGCGTTCGCGGGCGCGCAGGGACCGGCCGCCGCGCAGGAGCACCAGGAGCAGACCCGCGATCAGACCCACGAGAGCGCCGAGGGCCGCGTTGACGGCGGCGGAGGGGCCCGAGGACTTCTGCGGCACCGCGGCCTTCTGGACCACGTTCAGCTTCACGTTGGCGGGCTGCTGGCCGTCCTGCGCCTGCGGAATGGTCTCGAGCGAGCGGCTGACCTCCACGAGGCTGTCCGCGGTGGCCTGGGCGATGTCCGCGGCCTGCTGAGCGGAGGTTCCGGTGGCGGTGAGCGTGATCATCGCGGTGTTGGGCTGGTTGGTGGCGACGACGCCGGACTCCGCAAGCTCCTCGGGCGTCTCGTCGAGGTGGACGGTGTCCACCACGGGCTGGAGCACCGAGTTGGTGGTGGCCACCCGTGCGTAGGACGCGGCGCGGGCCACGGCGAACTGCTCGCCCATCTGCAGGTCCGTGACGGAGCGGGGATTCGCGACATTCACGAAGACCTGTGCCTGGGACTCGTAGGACTTGGGCATCAGCAGGCCCGCCGCGGTCCCGAGGAGCACCCCCACCACCGTGGTGAGCACCACGAGCAACCACATGTCCTTCAGACAACGGACGTACTGACTAAGATTCACGCTTCTCCCCCTTGACCGATGAGCACACTGCCTCGGTCCTTGCGAGCCCACGGCTCTCCCCTTGGACGTGGCCAACTGCAGAAAAATCCTACCGAGGGGCTACGGCAGGGAGCCCCGAAAACACGTCGTTCGGGGCAAACGTGCCCCTATGTGTGGACGGATCCCAGCGGGGGCGGCTCTGCGCGATTCCTAGACTTGGACGGGTGCCAGGTCAGGAGACCGGCGCCGCACTTCGGGGGCGGGCAGCACGCCGAGCTCCACGGTGAGCCACGGGCCGCACGGTGTGGCAGCGAGCCACGACCGTGAGCAACGACAGGGGAGAAATGGCACACGAGAGCACGCCCGGTACCGAGGGCGAGGTCCCGCTCGTCAGCGTGGTCATCGCCGTCTACAACGGCCAGGACCTGGTGGGGCAGGCGATCAGCAGCGTGCTGCGCCAGACGCACCCGCGTGTGGAGGTCTTCGTGGTGGACGACGGGTCCACGGACAACACCGCGCATGTGCTCAGGGGCTACGAGGCCGTGAACCGCCCCGGCAGGACGGTCCGGGTCATGCGCCAGGACAACGCGGGATGCGGTGCAGCCCGCAACCGGGCGCTTGGACTCGTCGCGGGGGACTTCGTCACGTTCCTGGACGCGGACGACCAGCTGCTGCCGCACCACCTCGAGACACTGCTGGCCCGGTACCGGGAGCTGCAGCGCGAACCCGGACGCGAGCGCACCGTGGTCTACGCCAACGGCTGGCAGTGCACGCCTTCGGGGATCAACGCGGAGCGGGTGCAGTACCGCGAGCGGATGCCCGAGCCGCAGCAGCAGCGCAGCGTGGTGCTTGAGTACAACATCGGCAGCCTCTACGGCCTGTTCCCGCGCCACTTCTTCGAGGAGGTGGGCGTCTTCGACCCGCAGCAGGTCTTCGTGGAGGACTGGGAGCTGTGGCTGCGGGCCGTCTACTCGGGGTGGCGCTTCGACCGGGTGGACGATGTCACCTCGATCATCGCGTGGTCGGGCGGCTCCATGCAGTCCCAGCGGGACCGGATGGCCGCGGGGGAGGAGATGGCGCTGCGCAAGACGCTCACCCGCTTCGAGCGGGAGCTGAGCGAGGAGGAGCGCCAGAAGCTGCTCACCCGGTTGCGCAAGGGCTCCCCGCTCGCCGCCGTTTCGGACGCCGAGCAGGCCCTGCGGGAGGGGCGCGCGGCGGATGCGCGTCGGTATCTTGAGCTCGCGGCCCGGATGATGCCGAGCCAGCGCCGTGTCACGGTCAAATCCCGCCTGGCTCGCCTGCCGGGCGGGACGGCGTGGCTCGTGCGGCGCCAGCGCGCCGTGGACCGCAGCGTGGGGTACACGGACGCCATGCGGCGCTGAACCAGGCCGATCGGCGGCACAATGGACCGGGTGAGCACCTCCACTGAACCAGCCCCCGTCCTCCTCGCGTGCGCGCACGGTACCCGTGACCCCGCAGGCCAGAGCGCTGTCGCCGCGCTCGTCGCCGAGGTGCGCACCGCACTTCCAGACGTCCCCGTGGTGGACACCTGGGTGGACGTCCAGGAGCCGGACCTCGTGGCCCGCACGGCGCAGCTCGCCGGGGACGACGCCGTGGTGGTCCCGCTGCTGCTCTCCGCCGGCTACCACGTGTTCGTGGACATGGCCCGCGCGGTGCGGGGCACCCCGCGCCACCGGGTGGCGGCGGCGCTCGGTCCGGACCGCGGGCTCGCCCGCATCATGGCCCGCCGGCTCGCGGAGGCGGTGCGCGTGAGCGGCGGGCCCGACGTCGGCCCGGGAGACAGGATCGTGATGGTGGCCGCCGGCTCCTCGGACCCCCGCGCGGGCGAGGACTGTGAGCGCACCGCGCGGCTGCTCACCGAAGAGGTGGGCCTCCCGGTCACCCCCGCCTACCTCTCCGCGGCGCGCCCCACGCTGCCGGAGGCCGTCGCGGAGGCCAGGCGCGAGCTGGGCACCCCGCCGGAGGACCGGGCGGGGGACGACGCCGCGGCGGAGCGACGTGGCGACCCCGGCTGCCCCGAGGCGCCGACCGAGTCAGAGATTCGCGCGGCCGCCGCGGGTGACGCCGACGTGCCGCCGCCGTGCCCCGAGTCACCTGCACACCAACCCACCACGTCCGCGACGCCGCGGTCCGGGCACGGCGGGGCCGCGGGTCGGGTTCTCGTGGTGCCGTACCTGCTGGCCCCCGGGTTCTTCCACGGCCGCGCACTTGCCGCGGGCGCGGACGTGACCGCCGAGCCGCTGCTCGTGGCCGGGGGCGAGGTGCCCCAGGAGCTCGTGGCGCTCGTCGTCGAGCACTACCGGGAGGCGGCCGCCCTCGCGTGATCGCACACGGCCTTGACCATGGCCCCGAGGCGGAAGCGCTCGGGGACCACGGCGTTCATGATGCCGGCCTCCTCGAGCGGCTGCACGCAGACGGGGCCGATTGCCACGGCGGTGCAGCGGCCCTCCCGCAGCGAGGCCACGACGCCGTCGCGGCAGCCCGCGGCAGTGGCGGCATCGAGCACCGCGTCCACCGCGGGGGCTGCCGTGAAGGTCACATAGTCCAGGTCCCCGGCCGCGATCTCGCGAACGAGCCGGGACAGCCGTGAGCCCTCGTCCGCAGACTCCCAGCGGTAGGGGGCGATCACGCGCACGTCCAGTCCGGCGGATCGCAGCCGACCGAGCTGCTGCTCGTCCGCCGTGCCGTGCAGCTGGAGCGTGACGGTGCCCGGGGAGGGCATCTCGAGCACCCGGTCCACGAGCTCGGCGGTGCGCCCGGAGGAGCCCGTGTACGCGCACGGGATCTCGAGTGCCTGCAGCTGGCCCTTCGCCTTGGCGCCGCGCGCGTACACGGTGCTCTCGCGCAGAGCCGCGAGCAGCTCCTCGCGCAGGCCGTGCTCCTCGGCGACGGACAGCCAGCGCTTGACCCCGTAGCCGGTCGTGACCAGCACGGTGCCCGGCGCGGAGGCGACGGTCTCGCGGACGGCGGCCACCACGTCGTCGTCCTCGTCCGTGGGCGTGATCTTCAGCGCGGGTGCGTACTGGACGCGCGCGCCGTGGCGCTCGAACGCACCGCCCTGTTCTTGGGCGCGGCGGTGCGCCGTGATGGCCACGGTGAGGCCGGTCAGGGCGTGGGGCTGGGACGTCGTCATGGACTCCAGGGTACGAGCCGACGACGGGTGGCTGCACCGGTGTGCGTGTCGGGACTCGCGGGTAGGCTGAAACGCGATCAGGGGGGCGGCGTCGGCGGGAGCACCACGGCTCGGCGCGCCGTCCCGCCCACGATCCCCGTCACTATTCCTCATCACGATTTCTCGGCACGGACCCGGTGACGGCGCCGCTCACCGCCCCTGCCCATTCCGTCCGCTCATCCCGTCGACTCACCCAGGAGCCACCCACCCATGTCCCTGACCGGTCTGCTCACCGCCCTCTGCGAGGACCGCGGTTTCGCCAACATCCGCTCGCAGGCGTCACGCCCCCTCGCGGAGCGCTCGGCGGAGACGATCATCAGTGCCACGGACGGACTGCGCGCGCCAGTGCTCGCGCAGATCGCGAGCGGCCTGGAGCAGGCGCACGGGGCTGTCTCCAGCGGGGCGGCGGCGAACGGTGTCGCGAGGCCGGTGCTGCTCGCCGTGACCGCCACCGGGCGGGAGGCTGAGCAGGTGCAGGCCGCGCTCGAGTCCTACCTGCCGGCCGGGGGCATCGCGAACTTCCCGTCCTGGGAGACCCTGCCGCACGAGCGGCTCTCCCCCCGTTCGGACACCGTGGGCCAGCGCCTGGGCGTGCTGCGCCGGCTCGCGCACCCGGACGCCACCGCTGAGCCCCTGCGCGTGGTCGTGGCCCCGGTGCGCTCGGTGCTGCAGCCGGTGGTCGCCGGGCTCGGTGAGATGGAGCCCGTGACGCTGCGCACGGGGCAGGACTACGACTTCCAGGGGCTCGTCAAGGACCTCGCGGCCGCCGCGTACGCGCGCGTGGACATGGTCACCAAGCGCGGCGAGTTCGCGGTGCGCGGCGGGATCGTGGACGTCTTCCCGCCCACCGAGGACCACCCCGTGCGCCTCGAGTTCTTCGGGGACGAGCTGGACGAGATGCGCTGGTTCGCCGTCGCGGACCAGCGCACGCTCGCGGACGCGGCCCACCCGAGCGTCGTCGTCGCCCCGCCGTGCCGCGAGCTGCTCGTGACGCCGTCCGTGCAGTCGCGCGCCGCCAAGCTCAAGGAGCAGCTGCCCGGGGGCCGGGAGATGCTGGAGCGCATCGCCGGGGGACAGTACGTGGAGGGCATGGAGTCCCTCGCGCCGCTTCTCGCGGACGACATGGTCCAGGTGCTGTCCCTGCTGCCGGAGGGCTCCATGACCGTGGTGCTGGAACCGGAGAAGGTCCGGGCCCGCGCACACGACCTCGTGGCCACCAACGAGGAGTTCCTCATGGCGGCGTGGGAGTCCGCGTCCGGCGGCAACGACGCGCCCCTGGACCTGAACACCGCGCTGGACACGGACGACGGCGCCACCCGTTCGCTGGCCTCAGGCTCCTTCCACACGATTGCCGAGGTGCGCGAGCTCGCCCTCGACCGCTCGGTGGGCTGGTGGTCCGTCACGGGCCTCAACGTCAACGCCGTGACCGCCTCCCAGATCGACGCCGACACCTCAGAGGAAGAGGTGCACCTCGCGGACACGGACGCGGACACCCTCACCGTGGGTGGACGCGAGCCCACCCGGTTCGCCGGGGACGTGGAGGCCATGCTGAGTTTCCTTGCCCAGCGCGTGCGCGAGGAGTGGCGCGTGGTGCTCGTGACGGACGGGCCCGGGCCCCTGCAGCGGCTGAGCGAGCTGCTGCACGGCGCGGAGATCCCCGCGGCACGCTACGAGACCCTCACCGAGAGCCCGCAGCCGGGGCTCGTGGAGCTGACGACGGCGCGCGCGGGTCGAGGCTTCGTGCTCGAGGCCACGCGTACCGCCCTCCTGACGGAGGCGGACGTGCTCGGCCGGGCGAGCACCTACGACACCCGCGCGGAGCGCAGGCTTCCGCAGCGGCGCAAGCGCAACCAGGTGGATCCCCTGGCCCTGCAGAAGGGCGACTACGTGGTGCACGAGCAGCACGGCATCGGCCAGTTCGTGGAGCTCGTCCAGCGCCCGATCGCCGGTGCAATGACCGTCCCGGGCCAGCCCAAGCCCGTGCGCGAGTACCTGGTGCTGGACTACGCGCCGTCCAAGCGCAACGGTCCGAGGGACCGGCTGTTCGTGCCCACGGACCAGCTCGACCAGGTGAGCAGCTACGTGGGCGGTGAGGCACCGTCGCTGTCCAAGATGGGCGGTGCGGACTGGAGCAAGACCAAGCGCAGCGCCAAGAAGGCCGTCAAGGAGATCGCGAACGAGCTGATCCGGCTCTACTCGGCGCGCATGGCCTCCAAGGGCCACGCGTTCGGCCCGGACACCCCCTGGCAGCGCGAGCTGGAGCAGGCGTTCCCGTACGTGGAGACACCGGACCAGTTGACCACCATCGACGAGGTCAAGGCGGACATGGAGCGGCCTATCCCCATGGACCGGCTGATCTCCGGAGACGTGGGCTATGGCAAGACCGAGGTGGCGGTGCGCGCGGCGTTCAAGGCCGTGCAGGACGGCAAGCAGGTGGCGGTGCTTGTGCCCACCACGCTGCTCGCCCAGCAGCACACCGAGACCTTTGCTGAGCGCTTCTCGGGCTTCCCCGTGCGCCTGGCAACCCTCTCCCGGTTCCAGAGCGCCAAGGAGTCCAAGGCCACCATGGAGGGGCTGCGCAGCGGCGCGGTGGACGTGGTGATCGGCACCCACCGGCTGCTGAGCAAGGAGATGCAGTTCAAAAACCTGGGGCTGGTGATCATCGACGAGGAGCAGCGCTTCGGCGTGGAGCACAAGGAGAAGCTCAAGGCCATGCGCACGGACGTGGACGTGCTGGCGATGTCCGCCACGCCCATCCCGCGCACGCTGGAGATGTCCATGACGGGCATCCGCGAGACCTCCACGCTGGCCACCCCGCCGGAGGAGCGCCACCCCGTTCTCACGTACGTGGGTCCCTACACGAACAAGCAGGTCTCGGCCGCGGTGCGCCGCGAGCTCATGCGTGAGGGGCAGGTGTTCTTCATCCACAACCGGGTGTCCACCATCGAGGCGCGGGCCAAGGAGCTCGCGGAGCTCGTCCCGGAGGCGCGGATCGCTGTCGCCCACGGGCAGATGAGCGAGTCCCGCCTGGAGCAGATCATCGTGGACTTCTGGGAGAAGAAGTTCGACGTGCTGATCTGCACCACCATCGTGGAGACCGGCCTGGACATCGCCAACGCGAACACGCTGATCGTGGACCACGCGGACCGCTACGGCCTCTCGCAGCTGCACCAGCTGCGCGGTCGCGTGGGGCGCGGGCGCGAGCGGGCGTACGCCTACTTCCTGTACCCGGTGGAGAAGCCGCTGAGCGAGACCGCGCTGGAGCGTCTCAAGGCCGTGGCCGCGCACAACGAGCTCGGCTCCGGCATGCAGCTGGCCATGAAGGACCTCGAGATCCGCGGCGCCGGAAACCTGCTGGGCGGCGAGCAGTCCGGGCACATCGCCGGCGTGGGCTTCGACATGTACCTGCGTCTCGTGGGCGAAGCCGTGGCCGAGCACCGCGGGGACCAGGACACCGGGCCCGCGGAGATGAAGATCGAGCTGCCCGTCAACGCGCACCTCCCGCACGACTACGTGCCGGGGGAGCGGCTACGCCTGGAGGCCTACCGCACCCTGGCCAACGCCGCCACGGAGCAGGCCGTTGTTGAGGCCGCGGAGGAGCTCGAGGACCGCTATGGACCCGTGCCCACCCCCGTCGCCAATCTCCTTGAGGTCGCGCGGCTGCGGATCCGCGCCCGCGCCGCGGGCCTCACGGACGTGGCCACGCAGGGAAACATGATCCGCTTCTCGCCCGCGGACCTCACCGAGTCCCGCGAGATGCGCCTGCAGCGCCTCTACCCGGGATCCCAGGTCCGTCCCGTGCCGGGCACAGACGCGCGCATGGTGCTGATCCCCAAGCCCAAGACCGCGCGGATCGGCGGCAAGGATCTCGTGGACGGGGACATCCTCGCGTGGGCCGGCGAGGTGCTGGACGCGATCTTCCCGGTGCTCGAGACGGCCGGGTCTGGCTCCGAGGCCGGGTCCGCTTCCTAGGGACGCAGGGGGACGACGACGCAGCTCGGCAGGGGTCGGGGACGCCGCACCTCCCGCGGTGTCCACCTCTCAGCCGCTCCGTGACGAACAGTCATGGGACATCTGCTCGTGACCGGTGGCGCCGGCTCCATCGGCGCCACCTTTGCGCAGCAGAACATGTCCTTCAACGGCACCCGGGGCACCACGCGCTGCATCCACGCCGAGCCGTGGGACACGGACGACTCGGTCGTGACCGGCCGGGTCTTCGGCGTGTGGGTGGACCTGCGCGAGGGGCCCGGCTTCGGCGCCGTCGTCGCACGGGAGATCACTCCCGCCACTGCGGTGCCCGCGCCCCGCTACCGCGCGGTGGTCAACGCGGCCGCGTTCACCGCCGTCGACGCCGCCGAGACGGACGAGGGTTGCGGGGAAGCGTGGGTGGTCAGCGCCTAGGGTGCCGCCGCGCCGGCGCCTGCGGCCGGGCGGTGCACCAGGCCGACGCGCGGGGTCCGAGCTCCGAGTCTGACTTCCAAGTTCCCGGCGGCTGCCGGTGCGGCGTCTGAGGTGTAGAAGTGCCCGGCTTCCCTGAGGGTTTCGTGGTTTGTCCACACCTCAGATTCCTCCACGGGGGTGCGCCCCGGGCAACGGCCAGGTGGGGCCGACCGGCCGTGGACTGAGAGACGGCGGGGCGAAGCGGGGGCACCCCCGACAACGCGAGAGCCCCGCTCGTCCGTGGACGGGGCGGGGCTCCTACAGGTGCGCGGTGCGCTCAGCTGGTGACGCGGTCCTGGCGCTGGCCCACGGGACCGGTGCGCTGCGCCATCTCGGAGGCGTCGCGGGGAAGGTCCAGGGTGAGCTCGGTGCCGCCCGTGGAGTGCTTGGCGGTGCTGCCGTTGAGGAACAGGGTGGGGACCATCAACGCCAGGCCGTAGACCAGGATGCCCACCAGGAAAAGCACCCAGCTGTCCGGGTAGGTGCTGAAGAGGTACAGGCTCAGCACAACGGTGATGAAGCCGCCCACGAAGAGGATCGCGTTCTTCACGACGTCCCCCTGGCCGGAGTACTCATGACGGTTGCGGGTGTTGGCCCCCCGGTGCGAGTGGGCGGTGCGGGCGTCCGCGTCCGCGTCCACGGCGTGGCTACCGTCCTCCACGGTGCGCCCCGCAGCGTGCCCGGAGGAGTGCGCAGCACTCGTGGGAACGTCGGCTTCCGATCTTCTGACCATGACTTCACCCTTTCGGACCGCCACTGCGGGCGCATTGCTGTCTTGCGGTCAGTCTAGTGCCTGGGACCCGCACTTGGTGACATTCTGTCTGTGGCCCGCGCGGGGGACGTCGGGGGACGACGCTGCGGGTCCGTGACGGGGCGCGGAACCTGCCTCAGAGCTGGGCGACGACGTCCGCGAGCAGCCGGGAGATGCGCGGACCCGCCGCGCGCCCGGCCTCAAGCACCTCCTCGTGGGAGAGGGGCTCGGGGCTGATCCCGGCCGCGAGGTTCGTGACGAGGGACATCCCGAGCACCTCGAGACCGGCCTGGCGGGCGGCAATGGCCTCGAGCGCCGTCGACATGCCCACGAGGTCCGCGCCGAGCACCTTGGCCATCTGGACTTCGGCCGGGGTCTCGTAGTGCGGGCCTGGGAACTGGGCGTAGACGCCCTCGTCCAGTTCCGGGTCCACACGGTGGGCGATCTCCCGCAGCCGGGAGGAGTAGAGGTCCGTGAGGTCCACGAACGTGGCGCCTTCCAGCGGGGACCGGGCGGTGAGGTTCAGGTGGTCGCTGATCAGCACGGGTGTCCCGGGGCCCCACGCGGGGTTCAGCCCGCCGCAGCCGTTGGTCAGGATCATGACCTGCGCACCCGCGGCTGCAGCCGTGCGCACCCCGTGGGCGACGGCGCGCACTCCCTTGCCCTCGTAGAAGTGGGTGCGGGCACCGATCACCAGGGCGTGCTCGTCGTCCGGCAGTCGAATGGAGCGCAGCGTGCCGCCGTGACCTTCCAGTGCGGGCTTGGAGAAGCCGGGGATCTCGTGGGCGGGAACCTCGGCCACGGTCTCACCGAGCAGGTCCGCGGCGCCGCCCCACCCGGAGCCCAGCGTCAGCGCGATCCGGTGGCTCTGCACACCCGTGCGCTCGCGCAACGCCTCGGCCGCCTGCCGGGCCAGGTCGAAGGGGTCCGTGGTCTCTGTGGTGGTGGTCATGGGCCCACTGTAGGACAGCCATCGCGCGGCGTCAGCGTGTGGGAGCCCCCGGTAGGCTGGGGCCCATGGCAGACATGACTGTGCAGAGGGAATTCGCGGACCAGAAGCTCGTGATCATCGGCGGTGGCCCGGGCGGCTACGAGGCGGCGCTCGTGGCGGCGTCGCTGGGGGCGGACGTCACCGTGGTGGAGGAGCAGGGCATGGGTGGTGCCGCCGTGCTCACGGACGTGGTGCCGTCCAAGACGCTCATCGCCTCCGCGGACACCATGAACCGCTTTGCGTCCGCCAGGGACCTGGGCGTGCACGTGGGGGACGACCTCGATGCCACGGAGGAGCTCAACAACCTCCGCGTGGACCTGGACAAGGTCAACGTGCGCCTGCTGCGTCTGGCTGCCACGCAGTCTCGTGACATCAAGCGCGGCCTGGAGCGGGTGGGTGTGCGCGTGGTGCAGGGCCGCGGGCGCATCGTGGACCGCCACACCGTGGTGGTGGAGCCCAGTGACGACGAGCCCTACGAACTGAGGGCGGACGTTGTACTGGTCTCCGTCGGCGCGCACCCCCGCGAGCTGGAGACCGCCAAGCCGGACGGCGAGCGGATCTTCAACTGGAAGCAGATCTACCAGCTCACCGAGATCCCTGAGAAGCTCATCGTCGTGGGCTCAGGTGTCACCGGCGCCGAGTTCGCCTCGGCCTACAACGGCCTGGGATCGGACGTCACGCTGATCTCTTCGCGCGAGCAGGTGCTCCCCGGTTCGGACAAGGATGCCGCCCAGGTGCTGGAGAACGTCTTCGAGCGCCGCGGGCTGCGCGTGCTATCCCGTTCCCGTGCGGATGCGGTGGAGAATACCGGCGACGGCGTCCGGGTCACCCTCTCAGACGGCCGCAAGATCCGTGGCTCGCACTGCCTCCTGGCGGTGGGGTCGATCCCGAACACCGCGGACCTGGGCCTCGAGGGGGCGGGCGTGGCGCTGACGGACAGCGGCCACATCCGGGTGGACACCGTCTCCCGCACCACGGCCCCCGGCATCTACGCGGCCGGTGACTGCACCGGTGTGATGCCGCTGGCGTCCGTGGCCGCCATGCAGGGACGCATTGCGATCGCGCACATCCTGGGCGACACGGTGCACCCGCTGCGCACGGACGAGGTGGCCTCCAACATCTTCACCTCGCCCGAGATCGCCTCGGTGGGCATCACCCAGCAGGATGTTGAGGACGATCCCGCCATGTTCGTGGGGATGTCCATGAACCTGGCCACCAATCCCCGCGCCAAGATGATGGCGGTGGATGACGGCTTCGTGAAGATCTTTGCCCGCCGCGGCAGCGGCACCGTGATGGGTGGCGTGGTGGTGGGCCCGCGCGCCTCCGAGCTGATCTTCCCGATCGCCCTCGCCGTCACGCACCGCCTGGGTGTTGACGACCTCTCGGACACCTTCGCGGTCTACCCGTCCCTGTCCGGCACGATCGCCGAGGCCGCCCGCCGCCTGCACGTGCACCGCTGACGCAGCGGCCCCGGTCCTTCCCCGACGGGGCTGACCGCCCGGGCTTCCCGTGACGCCTCGGCCGGGGCGAGTACCGCGTGCTCGGCTACGACGACGCCGCGGTGA
>NZ_DGYR01000001.1:98508-155484 GCF_002398425.1 Kocuria sp. UBA5001 | reverse complement strand
CACCGCGGCGTCGTCGTAGCGAGGGAAAGCGGCCCTACGGCGTGGGGGTGCCCACGGCGTACATGTCCACGTGGCGGGTCTCCGGGGAGAACCACAGGGCCACGAGCGTGATGACCGCCGCGAAGGACAGGTACAGGCCCACCGAGCCCACCCCGTACGAGGAGTTGAGCATCACCGCGATGTACGGGGTGATGGCCGCGCCCAGGATGGAGGCCACGTTGTACGCGATGCCAGAACCGGTGTAGCGCACGTTGGTGGGGAACAGCTCCGGCAGGATCGCGGACATCGAGCCGAAGGTCAGGCCCATCAGCGTCATGCCGAGTGTGAGGAAGAACAGGATGCGCGGCAGGGACGCGTCCGTGCCCGTGCCCACGTGCGCCGGGTCCATGATCAGCCCGAAGCTCAGGCCGAAGAGCAGGATGGCGGAGGTGATCACCAGCTGGGAGGAACGGCGTCCGAAGCGGTCCGCGAGCCAGCCGGAGACCGGGACCATGGCCGCGAAGAGAAGCACCGCGAGCAGCTGCAGGATCAGGAACGTGCGGTACTGCACGCCAAGCCCCCCGGCGGCGGGCTTGCCGATGCCGTAGGAGAGGATCCACGCGGTCATCAGGTAGAAGAGCACGTAGGTGGCCAGCATGATGAACGTGCCCTGGACGATCTGCACCCACGAGGTCTTGAAGACGTCGATGACCGGGGCCTTCACCTTCTCACCCTGCTGCTCCGCCCGCTGGAACACGGGGGTCTCCTCGAGCTTGACGCGCACCCACAGACCCAGAAGGACCATGACCACGGAGGCCAGGAACGGGATGCGCCAGCCCCACACCAG
The DNA here is from genome assembly GCF_002398425.1 of Kocuria sp. UBA5001. Taxonomy (NCBI): domain Bacteria; kingdom Bacillati; phylum Actinomycetota; class Actinomycetes; order Micrococcales; family Micrococcaceae; genus Kocuria; species Kocuria sp. UBA5001. Next base: position 154,658 of record NZ_DGYR01000001.1, on the reverse strand, counting down.
GAACGGGTGGTTCGCGCCGAGCTCGTGACCGGCGGTGCCGAACTGCATGGCCACGGTCAGCAGCAGGAAGAAGCCGTTGGCCAGGATGAACCCGAACGGGGCCCCGAGCTGCGGCCACATGGCGGCCCGCGCGCGCTTGCCCTCCTCCGCGTACTCGGTGGCCAGCAGGGATGCGCCGGACCACTCGCCACCCAGGCCCAGACCCTGGCAGAAGCGCAGGATCGTGAGGATCAGAGGCGCCCAGATGCCGATCTGGTAGAAGGTGGGCAGCATGCCGATCAGGAACGTGGCCACACCCATGGTCAGCAGCGCGCCGATCAGGGTGGCCTTGCGTCCGATGCGATCACCGTAGTGCCCGAAGATCACAGAACCGATGGGGCGGCCGAAGAACGCGGCGGCGAACGTGGCCATGGAGGCCAGCAGCTTGGCGGTGTCGTTCTCGCCCGTGAAGAACAGGGCGGGGAAGACGGCCACGGCGGCGGTGGCGTAGACGTAGAAGTCGTAGAACTCGATCGTGGTCCCCACGAGGGAGGCCAGGATCACGCGGCTGCGCGGAACGGCGGGGCGTTGCGCTGCAGAACCGGGGTCCACGGTGGACACGGGCGAAGACATGGTGAACCTCACAGGACAGGTGGTCTGAATGTCTTCAAGATAGAGCGCCGGATACCACATCGTGAACTGGGGAGTTCACATTCTGAGACGCCGTCTTGACCGCGGCGGCGTCGTCGCGCTGCCCCTATCCGCTCAGCCCGTGATGGAGGCGAGCACGGTCCCGGCGGAGACGGTGTCCCCCTGCGAGACGTCCAGGTCCTTGACGACCCCGGACTTGTGCGCCGTGAGGGGCTGCTCCATCTTCATGGCCTCGAGCACCACGATCAGATCGCCCTCGGAGACCTCATCCCCGTTGGACACGGCGATCTTCACGATGGTGCCCTGCATGGGTGAGGTCAGTGAGTCCCCGGATGCACCGCGGGCCGCGGCCGAACCACGCGTGGCCCGCTGCTTGCGCTGCTTGCTCTGCGCGGTGGGGGCGGCCGAGCGGGGGCCCGCGAGCTGCTGCGGGACGGTCACCTCCAGGCGCTTGCCGCCCACCTCCACCACGATGCTCTGCCGCTCCGGCTCCTCCTCCGAGGGCTCGGGGGCAGCGCTGAAGGGTTCGATCTGGTTGTCGAACTCGGTCTCGATCCAGCGGGTGTGCACGGTGAACGGGGTGCCTTCAGGGGTGGCGAAGGCCGGATCGGAGACGACGGCACGGTGGAACGGGACCACCGTGGGCATGCCCTCGATGCTCAGCTCCTGCAGGGCACGGCGGGAGCGCTCCAGGGCCTGGGTGCGGTTCGCGCCCGTGACGATGAGCTTGGCGAGCATGGAGTCGAAGCTGCCGCCCACCGTCTCTCCGGCCTCCACACCAGAGTCCACGCGCACCCCGGGCCCGGAGGGCATGGTGAACGTGGTGAGCGTGCCGGGGGAGGGCATGAAGTTGCGCCCGGCGTCCTCGCCGTTGATGCGGAACTCGAAGCTGTGGCCGCGGATCTCGGGGTCCTCGTAGCCGAGCGCCTCGCCGCGGGCGATGCGGAACTGCTCGCGCACCAAGTCCAGTCCGGAGACCTCCTCCGAGACGGGGTGCTCCACCTGCAGGCGCGTGTTGACCTCCAGGAAGGAGATGGTGCCGTCCTGGCCCACGAGGAACTCGCACGTGCCCGCGCCCTGGTACCCGGCCTCGCGCAGGATGGCCTTGGAGGACTCGTAGAGACGCTGGTTCTGCTCGTCCGTGAGGAACGGTGCCGGAGCCTCTTCCACGAGCTTCTGATTGCGGCGCTGCAGCGAGCAGTCGCGGGTTGAGACGACGACGACGTTGCCGAACTGGTCCGCGAGGCACTGGGTCTCCACGTGGCGGGGTGCGTCCAGGAAGCGTTCGACGAAGCACTCACCGCGGCCGAACGCCGCGGTCGCTTCGCGCACGGCGGACTCGTACAGCTCCGGGATGGCCTCGCGTTCGCGCACGACCTTGATGCCGCGTCCGCCGCCGCCGAAGGCCGCCTTGATGGCGATGGGCAGGCCGTGCTCGTCCGCGAAGTCCAGGACCTCCTGGGCGCTCGTCACGGGGTCCGCGGTGCCGGGCACCTGCGGGGCGTTGACCTTCTCCGCGATGTGGCGGGCGGCCACCTTGTCCCCCAGCTGGCGGATGGCCGCCGGGGGAGGGCCGATCCACGTGAGACCGGCGTTGAGCACGGCCGCCGCGAAGTCCGCGTTCTCGGAGAGGAACCCGTAGCCGGGATGGACGGCGTCCGCGCCGGAGCGGGCGGCGGCGTCGAGGATCTTGTCGATCTGCAGGTAGGAGTCCGCGGCGGTGGTGCCACCGAGGGCGTAGGCCTCGTCCGCCATGCGCACATGCAGGGCGTCCCGGTCCGGGTCCGCGTACACGGCCACCGAGGCGATGCCCTCGTCACGCGCGGCGCGGATGACACGGACCGCGATCTCCCCACGGTTGGCCACCAGGACCTTGGTGAGCGGACGGGGTGCGGTGGCGGCCTCTTCGTGCTGCCGCGAGGTGGTGGTCACGTGATAACTCCTTGTCGACATCTCTCCGAAAGATTAGTGCCCCGCCGGGGGGAACGCCTAAGTGTCGGCGCCGAGAACCGCGTGAACTGTAGAAGTTCTACAAATCATTGCGCGCTGTGCTGTGCGCCCTCCGGCTGGGCGTCCCACCACGTGGTGACGCACACGCCCGCGTCGCGCAGCAGTGCCCGCAGCGTGGACAGGCTCAGTCCGACCACCGCGTTCGGGTCCCCCTCCACGCGTTCCACGAACACGGATCCGCGCCCGTCCAGCGTGAAGGAGCCGGCCACCTGCAGTGGTTCTCCGGTGCCCACGTAGTCCCGGATCTCCTCGGGGGACATCTGCGCGAAGTGAACGGTCGCCGAGCTCAGGGCCCCGTGTCCGGCCGGGTGGGCCGCGTCGTCGTGGGCGTCCACCAGCCAGTGGCCGGTGTGCAGCGTGCCCGCCCGCCCGCTCATGGCGGTGATGCGCTTGAGCGCGACGTCCGGTTCGTACGGCTTCCCGTACGACTCCCCGTCCAGCTCGAACACGGAGTCGCAGCCGAGCACCAGGCGGCCCTGCGCCTGCGGCAGCTGGGCGACGGCCTCCGCCTTGGCGCGGGCCAGGCGCAGCGCGGTCTCCGCCGGCGTGAACGGCCCCTCGGCGCGAACCAGGGCGTCCTCGTCCACGTGGGAGACGACTGCGTCGAACGGGATGGCGGCCCTGCGCAACAGGCCCGCGCGGGCCGGGGACTGGGAGGCGAGGATCAGGGAAGGTTCCACGCTGCAACTGTACGGCGGCAGGATCGGTTGCGCCCGCGCATGTTCCATCCACTCCGGTCAGCGCCATCCGTTGCCCGCTCGCATCGGTTCGGTCCGTCCCTGATTGCGCCGCGCGGTCCTCGTCCGAGCGCAGGACACCCAGCTGCACCAGGCTGCGGATGCTGCGACGTGTGAACTCCTCCGCCCGGGGGTCCTCGCCGTGCTCCTCCCTCAGTGCAGCGGCCAGTTCGTGGACGGAGCGGGGGCAGCTGGTCCGGCAGGGTGCGGATCAGGGTTCCGTGTCTGTGGACTGCAAGCACGGAGGACTCCTGATTCTCAGTCCGGGAGGGCGCGTCCTCGACCGAGGGGCCGGGGAGCGGGCGGGGCGGCAGCGGTGCGGTGGCGGGGCCCGTGAGGAGGGCGGCAACGTCGTCGACCTACCGGTAGCGTGCGGCCCGCACCCCGCGCACCCGGCGACCGTCCGCACGAGGGTGCTCAGCGGTGCGGGCACCGAGGGCAGCGCGGAGATGCTGGGCGCGAGGCTCGACAGCGCGACCACCAGGGGCAGGGTTTCGCTGAGTCCGGCGGGGGGCAGGATCTGCGGCATCCGTCGTCTGCCGCTCCACCAGGACGAACGAGCCCAGCCGCACCTGCCTGGTGACCGGCCGCAGGCCGAGGTCCCCGGGGGCGACCTGCCGTTGGGAGCCGCCCTTGCGCGTGACGACCGACAGCGGCTTCGGACAGGGGCGCGCAGGTCACTCGGGTCCACGCGCACCGTGTCGTTGGCCAGGTACTCCAGAGCGCGCCCGAGGGTCGCGGCGACGGTGGTCTTTCCCGTGCCTGCGCTCGGCCCAGAAGGGTCCGAGGGCCCCGGCCAGCGTCACGTCCATGCCCGTGCCCCTGACGCTCAGTCGCACGGCCTGTGACGCGTCGCACATGGATGCATCGGTCGCCTTTCCATGGAGCCGCTCAGCCGGATCGCGGCCGGTCGGGGGTGGGATCTGCCCGCGCGAGTCAGTCCGCGACGAGTCCCGCATGCGCCTCTGACTTGGGGACGAATCCACGCAGACGCATGCATCTTGCTACGATGACGCGAGAAATTCCGGGGCAGGAGGTGATCGCTGGTGCACGTACGCGGTGGAACGCATCAGGCGTCTCCCCAGGCATCAGTGTCGCCCGAGACGGAGGCGCGTTCGGCTCCCGAGGCGCTTGCCCGGGCGGCATCCGGGGCGTCTTCTCAGCTGGCACCCGGTGCCGCGCACACGCTGGTCCCGGGAACGGCGCGCCAGGAGCCTGCCGGGGCAGGGCCGCCCGCGGGCGACGTCGCCCCCGCCCACCGCCCCGGGCTGGTGCGCGACATCGCAGAACCGGCACCCGTACACGGTCCGCTCGGCACCCCGTGGTGGGTGCCCTACCGGGCCGCGGCGCTGCTGTGCGACCTGCTCGCGGTGGGCGCGGCGATGGGCGTGGCCACCGGGCTGCGCTTCGGGCGCGCGAACACCGCCACGGTGGTGGGTGCGCCGTGGCTGAGCTGCCCCGCGATCTCCGCGTTCATTGGGCTCGCGTGGATCGCGGCGCTCGCCGTGCGCAGAGCGTACTCGCGCCACCACCTGGGCTTCGGCGACGTCGAGTACCGGGTGGTGGCGAATGCCACATTCGTGCTGTTGGGCGGGCTGTCCCTGGCCGCCGTGGTCTTCCAGCTGGATGTGGCCCGCGGCTTCCTGGCGCTCGCGCTGCCGCTGGGGTTCGGGCTGCTCATCCTGGGGCGCTGGCTGCTGCGGCAGGTGCTCGTGAGCCGGAGGGCCGCCGGAACCATGATGGAGCACGCGCTGCTGATCGGCTCCACACCGACGGTCACGTGGACGGCCGGGCACATCGCCCGGATCCCCGCGGCGGGCTACCGGGTGGCCGCCGTGCTCTGCGCGGAGCCGGACGCTCCCGATCAGATCCAGCTGATGGACGGCACGGTGCTGCGCAACCTGGGCTCGTGGGAAGGCACCCAGGAGGTGCTCGACGAGACCGGGTTGCGCACCGTGATCGTGGCCGACGACGCCGACACCGACCGCCAGTTCCTGCGCTCCCTCTCCTTGCAGCTCGAGGGCTCGGACGTGCGCCTCGTGCTGACCAGCCGCCTGACCGACGTGGTGGGTCCCCGCATCCACTGGCGCCCCGTGGCGGGCCTGCCGCTGACAACCGTGGACGCCCCTCGGCTCACGGGTGCCAAGTACGTGCTCAAACGCGGCTTCGACCTGGTGGTCGCGGTGCTCGGGGGGCTGCTCTGCTCCCCTCTGCTCGTGCTCGCGGCGCTCGCGGTCAAGCTGCAGGACGGCGGGCCCGTGCTCTACCGGCAGCAGCGCGTGGGGATCGACGGCGCGGCGTTCACGATGTACAAGTTCCGCTCCATGCGCGTGGGCGCGGAGGTCGAGGTCACGGGGCTGCGTGCGGACAACCAGGGCCACGGGTCTCTCCTCACGCTGCACAACGACCCGCGCGTGACGCCCGTGGGCCGTGTGCTGCGCAGCTGGTCCGTGGACGAGCTGCCCCAGCTGCTCAACGTGCTGCGCGGGGACATGGGCGTGGTGGGCCCGCGCCCCCAGCTCGCGAGCGGGGTGGCGCAGCTGCCGGAGAACCACCAGCCCCGGCTGACTGTGAAGCCGGGGATCACCGGGCCGTGGCAGGTGAGTGAACGCTCCTCCTTCTCCGCGGACGAGAGCGTGTGCCCAGACCTGGCCTACGTGGAGAACTGGTCCCTTGCGGGGGACGCCATCATCGTGCTGAAGACCGTCAGGGCCGTGCTCACCCGTGACGCGGCGTACTGAGCCGTGAGACCACCGAACCAGGCGGCCGCCTCGTCGGGCCGCGCCGTGGCGCATCTTCTTCCCCGGCTTCACGGGGGCGGTCTTCGGGCTACTCACGGTGCCAGCAGCGGGAGGATGGTGGCGACGCCGCGCTCCAGGCGCTGCACCGTGGCCCGTGCGGCGTGGATGCCGCGCAGGTGGGGGTCTCGGACGCCCTCGTCCGGCACGGCGGGGGAGCGGGCCACGGTGCCGTGGCAGTCGAAGAGCAGGTGGGGCATGGCTGAGAGTGCAGGGCGCAGGATGTGGGGGAGCCCTCCGGGATCTCCGCCCCGCATCGACCCAGGCACCCCGGCCCATGAAAACCCGCATCGTTGTGATGCTTCTCGTGGCCGGGGGCGACATCCCTTCTGGACCTGCTGGCCCTGGCCTCTCGCCTGCTGCTCACACAGTTGCTCACGTCGGGGGCCGAGGTTCCAGGGGCCGTGCAGCGCATCGTGGTTCCTCTGGCCCGTACGGAGGACCGTCAGCCGCGCCACGAGCCGGGGACCCACGAGAACGTCAACGTCTGTGCTGTGCCCGCATGGGTGGAGCAGCCGGGGGTCCGTGGCGTAGCCCTTGACCCGCAGGGCGTCCGCGTGCGTGTTACGCGCAAGGAACTGAACCTCGGCGTGTGCCAGCTCCACGCGTGCCGAGAAAGGGATCTCCGAACGCCGGATGGTCCCAGGTCACCGCCATGTGTGTCCTAGACGGAGCACAGTTCGCTGCGCGTGAGGAAGCGCTTGCCCGTGGGGGTCTCCAGGGAAAATCCGGAGCCCCGGCCCGGGACCGCGTCAATCACCAGACGGGTGCGGCGCCACGCCTCGAACTGCTCGGCGGAGATCCAGAACTCCACCGGGCCCAGCGCGGATCCGTCCTGTGCCGTGAGATCGGCAACGCCGAGCAGGACGTCCGAATCCCCGGTGCGGAACTCGCCCGCCGGGAAGCACATGGGAGCGGACCCGTCGCAACACCCACCGGACTGGTGGAACATGAGCGCCCCGTGGCTCTCCCACAGCTGTCGCATCAGCTCCACGGCGGCCGGGGTGAACCCCACCCGCGACTCCGTCTCCCCGGCCACGGTGGCGGTGGCGGTGAGGGCCACGTCGATCCCGGGCGGGAACTCGACCGCGGACTCCTGCTCGCCATGGGGCCCGTTTTCGGGTCCGGCGGGAACCGACGCGGTGGTCTGTGCTCCGATGCTCATGTGCGGCCTCTGTTCGTGGTCGGGGACGCCCCATGGGGCGCATCGCGTGTGCCCCCAGCATGGTCGTGGAGGTGCGGCCGGGGGAAGAGATGGCTGGCAATTGTTCCGCCTGCGGCGGACGGGCTCGCCGCTACGTGGCGCTGGTCGGCAATCTCCTCGTCGCCTCGGGCCTCATGCTGGCGTTGCTGACCTTCTCGCCCTGACCCGGACCGTCCAGGGACGCCGGGACGACGACCCGGGGCGGGCACTGTGTGGACACCGCCCCGGGTCTAACCGCTGTCTCAGTGGGGTTTAGAAGAAGCCCTGCGGCGACTCGGTGTAGCTCACGAGCATGTTCTTCGTCTGCTGGTAGTGGTCCAGCATCATCAGGTGGTTCTCGCGGCCGATGCCGGATGACTTGTACCCGCCGAATGCCGAGTGCGCCGGGTAGCTGTGGTACTGGTTCACCCACACGCGGCCGGACTGGATGGCCCTGCCTGCGCGGTAGGCGGTGTTGCCGCTACGAGCCCACACACCGGCGCCCAGACCGTAGAGGGTGTCGTTGGCGATCGAGATGGCGTCGTCGTACGAGCCGAACTTCGCCACCGAGAGCACCGGCCCGAAGATCTCCTCCTGGAAGATGCGCATGTTGTTGGTGCCCTCGAACACGGTGGGCTGCACGTAGTAGCCGCCGGCGAGGTCGCCCTCGAGCTCCGCGCGCTCGCCGCCGATGAGCACCTTCGCCCCCTCCTTCTTGCCGATGTCGAGGTAGGACAGGATCTTCTCCAGCTGGTCGGTGGAGGCCTGCGCGCCGATCATGGTGTCGGTGTCCAGGGGGTTGCCCGCCACGATCTTGGACACGCGGTCGATGCCGTCCGCGAGGAACTGGTCGTAGATGGACTCCTGAATCAGGGCGCGGGACGGGCACGTGCAGACCTCGCCGGAGTTCAGAGCGAAGAACGCGAAGCCTTCCAGCGCCTTGTCGTAGAAGCCGTCCTTCTGCTGGGCGACGTCCTCGAAGAAGATGTTGGGCGACTTGCCGCCGAGTTCCAGGGTGACCGGGATGATGTTCTCGGACGCGTACTGCATGATGAGTCGGCCCGTGGTGGTCTCACCGGTGAACGCGATCTTGCGGATGCGCTTGTTGGACGCGAGCGGCTTGCCGCACTCGACGCCGAAGCCGTTGACGATGTTGACCACGCCGTCCGGGACGAGGTCCTGGATCAGCTCCATCAGCACGAGGATCGAGGCGGGAGTCTGCTCGGCGGGCTTGAGCACCACGCAGTTGCCGGCGGCCAGCGCCGGGGCGAGCTTCCACACGGCCATGAGTATGGGGAAGTTCCAGGGGATGATCTGGCCGACGACACCGAGGGGCTCATGGAAGTGGTACGCCACGGTGTCCTCGTCCAGCTGCGAGAGATGGCCCTCCTGCGCGCGGATCGCACCGGCGAAGTACCGGAAGTGGTCGATGGCCAGGGGGATGTCCGCGTTGAGGGTCTCGCGGACCGGCTTGCCGTTGTCCCAGGTCTCGGCGACGGCGATCAGCTCGAGGTTCTCCTCCATGCGGTCCGCGATCTTGTTGAGCATGATCGCGCGCTGCGTGGGCGTGGAGGCGTTCCACGACGGTGCGGCGGCCCAGGCCGCGTCCAGCGCGGCCTCGATGTCCTCCGCGGTTCCGCGCCCGACCTCTGTGAACGCCTGGCCCGTGACCGGGGTGACGTCCTCGAAGTACTGACCCTTGACCGGCGCCACCCACTGGCCTCCGATGAAGTGCTCGTAGCGGGGCTTGAAGGTGACGACCGAGCCGTCCTTGCCGGGCTGTGTGTACACGCTCATGAAACCGACCGTCCTGTCTGCGGAAGTGATGTGCACCACATCCTAACGGTCATCGGTGCCCGCGTACACGCCCCCCTTTGTGGGACGCGGAAGGGCGGCCCGGGAGACTCCGGACCGCCCTTCCGCACCGTCGCCGTACCGACAGTCGCGGGTTGGGGAACCTACTCGGTGCGCTGGCCGTCGGACGGGCCCGCGGGGGCGTAGGCCGAGGCTCCGGACGCCGAGGCGGTGGCGAGCTCGGGATCCGACGACGCGGCGTCGTCGTCGTTGCCGAAGTCGCCGTGGCGCGGGGCGTTGTAGAGGTCCATGTCGAGGATGCCCTCGCGCTTGGAGACGATGGCCGCCACGAGCGCCTGGCCGGTCACGTTGAGGGCGGTGCGGCCCATGTCGATGATCGGGTCCACGGCGAGCAGCAGGCCCACACCGTCCAGGGGCAGGCCCAGGGTGGACAGCGTCAGGGTCAGCATCACGGTGGCGCCGGTGGTCCCGGCCGTGGCGGCGGAGCCGAGCACGGAGACCAGGGCGATCAGCACGAAGTGCATGGGCGTGAGGTCAACTCCGTAGAACTGCGCCACGAAGATGGCCGCGACCGCGGGGTAGATCGCCGCGCAACCGTCCATCTTGGTGGTGGCGCCCAGCGGGATGGCGAAGGACGCGTAGTGCGTGGGCACGCCCAGGTTGCGCTCGCTGACGTGCTGGGTCACGGGCATGGTGCCCAGCGAGGAGCGGGAGACGAAGCCCATCTGCATGGCCGGCCACACACCGGTGAAGAACTGCTTCACGGACAGGCTGTTGAGCTTCACGAGCACCGGGTAGACGACGAACGCCACGAGCAGCAGGCCCACGTAGATGGTCAGCACGAACTTCACGAGCGAGCCCATGGAGGTCCAGCCGTACTCGAACACGGCGGTGCCGATCAGGCCGAGCGTGCCGAGGGGGGCGAGGCGGATGATCCACCACACGACCTTCTGCATGATGGCGAGGCCGGACTGCATGAAGGTGAGGAACGGGGCGGCGGCCTTGCCGGTCTTCAGCGCGGCGATGCCGACCACCAGGGAGACCACCAGGATCTGCAGGATGTTGAAGTTCACGGAGGTCTTCACGGTCTCCGGGTCCAGGACCTTGGAGGTGGTCTCCAGGCCCAGGACGTTCACGGGGATCAGGCCCTTGAGGAACGCGAGCCAGGAGCCCTCGGTGCCGGAGTACGCCCCGGGCTGCGCCTGGCCCGTGCCCACGCCGGGCTGGGCGACGACGCCGAGCACCATGCCGATCACCACGGCGATCAGTGACGTGATGGCGAACCACATGAGGGTCTTCCACGCAAGGCGGGCCGCGTTGGAGACGTCACGCAGGTTGGCGATCGAGGAGATGACGGCGGTCACGACCAGCGGCACCACGGCGGCCTTGAGGATCGTGACGTAGCTGGAACCGATGGTGTCCAGGGTGGTCATGAGCCAGTTGGGGCTCTCCTCGGCGTCCCCGCCCATGGCTGCCGCCACGGACCCGAGGAGGACACCCAGCACGAGGGCAATGAGGATCTGCCACCCGAAGGACGTCATCCAGCGCGGGAGACGGCGGGTACTTTCTGCGGAATTCATACCGGAAACAATAGGGCGACGAATCATAAACTGCACGCGGCCCGTGACGAAATATTACGCAGAGACCCGGGAATAAACCCCGTGTTCCCGGGGGAATCCCCGGGAACACGGGGCCTCACAGGGCGAGGGCGTAGGTGAGTGTGTCCAAGCCCACGGAGCCCAGCCGCAGAGCGCGGCTGTGGAAGCGCTTGAGGTCGAAGTCCTCGCCCTCCCGCGACATGGCCGCCTCGCGGGCGTCCAGCCACATCTGCAGCCCGATCCTGTAGGAGGGGGCCTGCCCGGGCCAGCCCATGTAGCGCAGCCACTCGAAGCGCAGCGTGCCCTCGGCCATGGCGACGTTGTGGCGCAGGAACTTCCAGCCGTCCCCGGGGGTCCAGGTCTCACCCGCGCGCGCCCCGCCGAGCAGGTCCCCGAGGTCCGAGGGGATCTCGAAGCCGCAGTGGAATCCCACGTCGAAGATCACCCGCACGGTGCGCAGCCGCTGCGAGTCGAGCATGCCCATGCGGTCCCCGGGGTCGTCGAGGAAGCCGAGCTCGTCCATGAGACGCTCTGCGTACAGGGCCCAGCCCTCGCCGTGACCGGACACCCAGATGCCCATGCGGCGCCACTCGTTGAGCTCGCCCGCGTTGGCCAGGGCGGTGGCGCACTGCAGATGGTGGCCCGGAATGCCCTCGTGGTAGACGGTGGTGGTCTCCTCCCACGTGTTGTGCTGGGACACGCCCTCCGGCACGGACCACCACATGCGTCCGGGGCGGGAGAAGTCGGCACTCGGCGGGGTGTAGTAGATGATGCCGTCGTGTGTGGGGGCAATGCGGCACTCCAGCGTGCGCATGGGTTCGGTGATCTCGAAGTGCGTTCCGGACATTTCCGCCAGGGCGGTGTCCGAGAGCTGCTGCATCCACGCCTGAAGCTCCTCGGGGGAGTGCAGCTGGCGCGCGGGGTCCTCGTTCAGCGCGGCCATGGCCTGCTGCACGGTGGCCCCGGACAAGATCTGGTCCGCGACGGCGCGCTGCTCGGCGTCCAGCTCCAGCAACTTCTGCACGGCCCAGTCGTAGACCTCACGGGGGTCCCGGCGGGCGCCGAGGAAGGAGGCGAGGTGCAGTCGGTAGTCCTCGAGTCCGCACGCGCTGCTCTCCCGGGCGCCAGGGGCGAACTCTTCGCGCAGGGACCGGGCGATCTCCCGGTAGGCCGCGCGGGCGGCGTCGGCGGCACGGGCGAGGTCCTCCCGCACGTGCTCAGGTGCGGAGGGATCGTAGGCGAGCGTGGCGAAGGAGCCCTCGTCGGAGGCGTACTGCTCCGCCTGCGTGGCGGCCTCCACGATCTGCGGCGCGGCCGGTGGCCGGTTCAGTGAGACGGCCTCGCGCAGGCCCTCGCGGTACTGCTCCAGCGCGGCGGGGATGTTGGCCATGCGCCCCGCGAGGTGGCGCCAGTCCTGCTCGGTCTCGCGTGGCATTGCGTCCAGGATCTGGCGGATGCCCTGCACGGGGGACTCGATGTTATTGACCACGGCGACATCCAGGTTGGCCGCGTGGCGGTCCCGTTCCAGCTCGAGCTCGTTGCGCATGGCGTGCAGGGTCACCCGGTCCACGTCGTCCTCGGGGGTCACGTCGTCCAGGCGTGCGAGGGTGGAGCGGACGAGCTCGGCACGGGCCGCACGGCCGGCGGGACCGAAGTCAGGGTACTCGGTCTCGTGCCCCGGGAGGCCCAGGAAGGTGGCGCCGCTCGGATCCAGGGCGAGGGTCTCGTGGAAGTAGGCCTCGGCGAGCCGGTCGGCGGCCGTGGCCGTGCGCTGCGTGGAACCCAGGGGTGCGAGGGATTCGTGGGAATGGGGTGCGGTGTCGGAGTGAGTCACGGAATGTCACCCTAGTCACACTGCCGACACGGACAAGCATCGCCGCGCTGGTCGGCACCACCGGCCAGCGGCGGATCACCGTGCCGGCAGGACCGGTCCGAGCTCACGCGTGGCGTCGATAAGTGGGGGAACGTGCTCCTCGAGCTGGGTCGCCGTGCTGCGGAACAGGGGAGCCGCAAGTGCCACGGCACCCAGCAGCCGCCCGGACGGGGCCAGGACGGGGGCCGTGATCGCCACCATGCCGAGGTCGTTCTCCTCGCTCTGGGACGTCCAGACTCCCTCGCGGGCGGTGACGACCTGGCGGGCGAGCTCGTCCCGGTCCGTGAGCGAGTGCGCCGTGCGCGGTTCGAACTCGATGTCCCGCAGCAGCTGCTCGCGAGCGGCGGGCTCGGAGAGGGCGAGCAGGATCTTGCCTGATGCCGTGCTGTGCAGTGCCGCGCGGTCACCCGGATCCGTGGTGGCGCGGAACTGCGGACCGTCCTCCGTGCGCACGGTGAGGGCCCTGTCGCCGTCCGGCACATGGAGCACGGAGCTTTCCCGGGTGCGTTCGGTGAGCCGCTGCAGCACGGGGACGGCGGAGCTCTCGAAACCCTGGGGGGCCGCCACGGTGTGCGCCAGCTGGAACACGCGCAGTCCCAGGTGGTAGCGCTTGTCCTGCGCGTCGTATCGGGCGAAGCCGGTGGACACGAGCGTGTTCAGCAGCCGGTAGCACGTGCTGAAGGGGTGGGACGTCTTGCGCGCCATCTGGGCCGCAGTAACGCCGTCCGGGTGCTCTCCGAGCAGGGCGAGGGCGTCGAGGGCCTTGACCACGGTGCCGGCCTGGTGGCCGGTTCCGCCCCTGCCCCTGGTGGTTGTGGGTCCGCCCGACGTCGCCGCGTTCCTGGGCGGGGTGCTCGAGTACCACGACTTCTTCGGCTGCGCGACGGCTGCCTCCGTGGTCTTCAGCCAAATCTTCTTCCTGGCCTGCGATGCCACGATCGCGCTGATCCCAGTCCTTCGCGATCTTCGGCGTGGGCGACCTTTTCCGTCCCCCGGGCGCATTCGTCTTCGGACACCTGGGCGAGAAGATCGGGCGCAAGAACATCTGGTCATCACGCTCGTGCTGATGGGCGCGGCCATCTTCCTGATCGGCATGCTCCCGGACTTCCACAGCCTGGCCACTGGGCGCCCGCGCTCTTCGTGCGGCTGCGCGTGATTCCGGGTCTCTCCGCCGGGGGTGAGACAGCCGGAGCGTCGTCGTTGGCCATGGAGGAGTCCCCGGTGGGGCACCGTGCGTTCTTCCCGAGCTTCGCGAGGAGCGGCATCTCCGACGGCCTCGTGATGTTCCGGACCCACTTCGCGCCGTTCGCGCAGGTCGCCCTGATGTCCTTCCAGACAGTCACCAACACTTTCATGCAGGCGTTCGGCCTGGCATGCGCCACGCAGGTCGTGGGGATCCCCACCGCGGCCATGCTGTGGGTCAGCAGCGTGGGCAACGTGTGCGCGATCGCCACGCAGCCGCTGTTCGCCAGGTTTTCCGACAGGTTCGATCGCAAACCCGTGTTCCTTGCGGGTGTCACCGGCTCCGCCGTGCTGATCTTCGGGTCCTTCACCGTGCTCTCTCCAGGCAACATCCCCGTGGTGTTCCTGGCAAGCACGCTGATCACGGCGGGCAACTACGTGCTGTCCAACTCCGTGTACCCCGGCTAATTTCCAGAGCTTTTTAGCGTGCGCGTGCGGTATTCGGGCATGGCGATCGGCCTGCAGATCGGCATTCTGTGTGCGGGCTTCACGCCCTCCCCTGGCACGGCTCTGGTGGGCGGGGATCCCGCCAACTGGGTCCCTGCGGCATGGATCGTGGCGGGCTCTTCGACCATCGCGATCGTGGGCGCGCTGTGGGCGCGGGAGACCTACCGCACGCCCCTGGACCGGCTGGGCCGCGGCGTCCACCACCCGCAGGCCGGGGAGGCGCTCACCCGGTAGTCCGCGTCCGCTGACTCAAGCGGTGAACCGGTCCTGCAGCTCCTGCAGCAGCTCCAGGACAACGCCTCCACCCACCACGGGCCCGCCCGCGAGCAGGCCGTCCGCGCCGAGCACCACGGCCCATATGGTTGCGGTCTGCTCGAAGACGACGGCGGCGGAGGAATCCGCGTCCACGAGCCCCGCCGCCCGCAGTGGGGCGGGGAGCAGGTCGAGGCTCTCCTCGCGGGAGACCACCGTGTGCAGGGCCACAGGGCCCAGATGGTCGCCGAGGGTTGCCAGTCGCTCGATCACGGGCACGCATTCGCCGCACGTGGGGTTCACGAAGAACAGGGCACGCGCCTCGATGGCCGCCAGTGCGCGCAGGGTCACGGAGCCACTTTCGCGGTTTCGCAGCACTGTGTGGGGGATTGGGGCGCGCTCGTAGTCCGCTTCGAGATCTGCTTCGTTGTCCGTGCTGTCCGTGCTGTCCGTGCCGACGACGCCGTTGCCCGCCGCCGCGGCCTCCTCCGGCCCCGCACCGTGGCCCGTCGCCGTGAGCGGCGCCGTACGCAGGGAGGTTGTTTCGGCGTCGTCGTACCCGCGTCGAGGCGGCAGCGGAGGCAGCTGTGAGACGTCGGGCGCGGAGCGGTCGCGGCCGTCGCGCTCGGCCCAGAGGCAGAGCAGGAGCAGCAGGACCGGGACGAGCAGGGCGAGTCGGGTCCCCCACGGCAGCGGGACCACCGGGCCGCGGGGCTCGGTCACCGTCACGGCGAGCAGGGCGAGTGCGGCGACCATCGTGAAGGCCGTGTTGCGCACGACCGTGCGTGCGGAGACCGGCGCCCGGGACAGCGCGCCGAAGCAGCCGCACGGGGCGGGATCGGGCCGGCGGGACTCGGGCACCACCGCCGCAGTGAACAGGACAAACAGTGTCAGAGCCGCGGCGCTCGCGAGCCACAGTAGAGCGCCAGCGGTGAGCACCAGTGCGAGGGCCACGAAGATCTCCACCCACGGCAGCACTTCACGGAGCCATCGGCCACGCAGGAACCGGGGGAGGGGAAGTCCCGCCACGAGCTGCAGGCTCGCACCGGGGGACACGAGTTTGGCTGTCCCGCTCACGAGCAGGACTGCGGCGAGGGAGACGAGGAGGGAGAGGGGGAGGGCGGTCACGCGCCCATTGTCCCAGGCAGGTGTCCCGGGCGGGTCCGGCACCGCCACCAACGCTGTGTGTTCCATGACATGTCATGCAGCGTGGCGCGCAGCAGAAACGGAGTCCCCGAGAAGGTGCCCCTCGACGCGTCCGATCCGTCGGGGGTTCGGGCGCCGGACCCTCGCCAAGGACGCGGTGTGGGCGGTGCCAACGATAGCCCTGGCGGTAGCGGCGCCCGCCGACGCCGCCTCGCGGGCGTCTGTGGCGGCTACGAGCGTAGCCTCGAACAGGGGTCAGGAACGGTCAACTACCAGATGCTGGTGGTCTCGCTCGGCATCCGGGCATCCAGTCCCAGTTCCCCGAGATCCTGGACAGCGTGCTGAGCGCGATGGAGGTTGCCCGTTGTGGAGACAACAACGGCAACGACTCCTCCACCATCTCTGTGGACAAGTCGAGTGCGTACCAGCTTCCTGCGGGCCAGAACCCGGTCGCCGTGGTTGTTCCTGCCCACGCGTGAACGGCTTCCACGGTCACCGCTCCGGCTGTGCCCTCCGCCACGCACCCCGGCCGGGGCGCAGCCGCAGACCCAGCCGCAGCCGGCGGGACTGCGCCTTGGGGGTTTTGCGGGGCGTGGCCCCGCCGCTCTTCTCCTCCGCGGCCGGCTGGGCGCTGAACAGTGCCACGAGCACTGCGAGCTCCTCTGGCGTGGGGTTGCCGCGGGTGACAGTGAACAGCGGCTCCTGCTGGCTCGTGGCCTCGGGCAGTGAGGCCACGGCCGCGGTGCGGGGATCGACGCCCGGGAGCGCCGGCGCGTTGGGGACGCTCACAGCGGGATGTTCCCGTGCTTCTTGGCTGGCTGGGACGCACGCTTGTCCGCGAGGCCGCGCAGCGCCTTGATGATCTGCTCGCGGGTCTCCGACGGGCAGATGACGGCGTCCACGTAGCCGAGCTCAGCGGCCTGGTAGGGGTTGAGGAGGTCCTCCTCGAACTTCTGGGCCAGCTCCGAGCGCAGAGCGTCGTCGTCCTCGCCGTTCTCCTTCGCGGCCTTGAGATCCCGGCGGTAGAGGATCTCCACCGCCCCCTGCGAGCCCATCACGCCGATCTGCGCGGTGGGCCATGCGAGGTTGATGTCCGCACCGAGCTTCTTGGAGCCCATCACGATGTACGCACCGCCGTAGGCCTTGCGGGTGATCACGGTGACCAGCGGCACCGTGGCCTCCGCGTAGGCGTACAGCAGCTTGGCGCCGCGTCGGATGATGCCGTTGAACTCCTGGTCCGTGCCGGGGAGGAACCCGGGGACGTCCACGAACGTGAGGATGGGAATGTTGAACGCGTCGCAGTGGCGCACGAAACGGGCAGCCTTCTCGGAGGCGGCGATGTCCAGGGTGCCGGCGAACTGCATGGGCTGGTTCGCCACGATCCCCACGGTGTGGCCTTCCACCCGGGCGTAGCCGACCATCACGTTGGGCGCGTAGAGCTCCTGGACCTGCATGAAGTGGCCGTCGTCCACGACCGTCTCGATCACGGTGCGCATGTCGTAGGGCTGGTTCGCGGAGTCCGGGATGAGCTCGTCCAGGGCGAGGTCCTCGTCCGTGGTCTCCTCCACCTGGTCGTGCTCCAGCACGGGGCTGTCCTGCAGGTTGTTGCCGGGCAGGAACTCGAGCAGCTCGTGCACGAAGTCGAAGGCGTCCTGCTCGTCCGAGGCCAGGTACGCCGCCGTGCCCGTGCGCTCGTTGTGCGAGCGGGCGCCGCCCAGGGTCTCCATGTCCACGGTCTCGCCCGTGACGGTCTTGATGACGTCCGGGCCGGTGATGAACATGTGGGAGGTCTTGTCCACCATCACCACGAAATCGGTCAGGGCGGGGGAGTAGGCGGCACCGCCGGCGCACGGGCCCATGATGAGCGAGATCTGCGGGACCACGCCGGAGGATCGCACGTTCATGCGGAAGATGTCCGCGAACATCGCCAGGGAGGCCACACCCTCCTGGATGCGTGCGCCGCCGCCGTCGTTGATCCCGATCACGGGGCAGCCGTTGCGCAGCGCGAACTTCTGGACCTTGACGATCTTCTCTCCGTTGACCTGGGAGAGGGAGCCGCCGAACACGCCGAAGTCCTGCGAGTAGACCGCCACGAGGCGCCCGTCCACGGTGCCGTAGCCGCTGACCACACCGTCCCCGAGCAGCTTCTTCTTCTCCATGCCGAACATCGTGCTGTGGTGCACGGCCAGCGCGTCGAACTCCACGAAGGACTCGGGGTCCAGCAGCATCTCGATGCGCTCGCGCGCGGTGTTCTTCCCGCGCGAGTGCTGCTTCTCCACCGCGCTCTGTCCTGCAGGCACGGCGGCCTCCTCGCGGCGCTGCCGGAAATCGGCGATCTTGCCTGCGGTGGTGGACAGGTCGTGGCTCATGGGACCTCGCGTTGTCGAGACGGATGACGGGGCGGGCAGCCGCGCGGGTGCCCAGGATCGGGTTCCAGTGTAGTTGCAGCACTCCCGGGCATGTTTGTAGAGGTCCCACAATCTGTGCGGCTTTTCTTGCCCGTGGGCACGCTGTTCCCGTCCGGGCCTCCGGTGGATTCCTCCGGACGACGACGCCGCAGCGCCGGCCTCCGCGCGCACCACTCCACCCCTGCGCGTCTCAGGAGCCCTGCGGCGCCCCGCCCACGGAGCCGATGGTCACGTTCCACGGCTGGATCTCGTGCTCGGTGACGGCGCCGTGCACCACCAGGGGGTCCTTCGCCACGATCTCCTCGACCTCCCGCTGGGAATCCGCTGAGAAGATGATCAGGGCCGCGTCGTCCCCCAACGGCCCCGAGGCGAGATTGCGTCCCTGCTCGTTCAGCTCACGGAGGTAGGCGCGGTGCGCGGGGCGGTGCTCGGCGAGGACCTCCTGTGGGCCGCCGTAGATGTAGGTGAGGGCAAAGATGCTCATGGGGTTCCTCTCGTGGACTCTCGTGGTGCGCCCTAGCATAGGTGGGTCCCTCGTGCGCGGACCGGGGACGCGAACAGGGAGCCGAACCGGGGCTCGGGCCGGGACCGGTTCGGTTCGCCCGCGGTGCCGGGCGAACTCGCAGGTGGTGGCCGCTGTGGAGGTCGGGGACCCCACCTAAAATGTCACGGGTGCGGGCATGCCCCCGTGCCCAGGACCGCAGCAGAAGAGCAGAAATAGAGGACCCATGGACGCCACCACCGACCAGCCCGCCGCGGACTACCGTGCCGAGGACGCGGCGCGCGCTCTGCGGGGTGCCGGGTGGGGCGAGGTCGAGGTGCTGGACACGGTGGCCTCCACGAACGCGTGGCTCGCGGAGCGGATCGCGGCGGCGGCCTGGGACCAGACTGGTGGGGGAGCGTCCCACGGGGCCACCCTCGCAGAGTCCTCGCCCCGACGGGCAGCGCCCCGAGATTCCGCGCCCTGCGCGCCAGCGCCCGGAGACGCCGCGCCCGCAGGGTCCGCGCCCCGTGCGGTGGTGGCCGGGTTCCAGGCCGGCGGGAGGGGCAGGCTGAACCGCCAGTGGGTGACACCGCCCGGCACCGCGGTGACCTTCTCCGTGGCGTGCGTGCCGGTGGACCACGCCGGACGCGCCTGGAGTCCTGAACTCGTCCCGTGGCTCACCCTGCTCATGGCGCACGCCGTCACCGGTGCGGTGCGGGACCTCACCGGCGCACCTGCCACCATCAAGTGGCCCAACGACGTCCTGGTCCACGACCGCAAGCTCTGCGGCATCCTGGCCACCATGGTCCCAGCCGCGGCAACCGGCGGTGCAGGAGCAAGCAGCGCCCCCACGGTGGTTGTGGGCGCGGGCATAAATGTCGCGCAGACCGAGCTGCCGGTGCCCACCGCCACGTCCCTGCGCCTGGAAACCGCCGCCGACACCTCCAGCGGCGACGCCGCCGTCCCCAACCGGCCCGCCGTTCTCACCGCCGTGCTGGAGCGCCTCGCGGACCTCGTGTCGCGCGTGGGCGAGGACCCCGCCCGCGAGCTCGGCCCCCACGGAAGCGTGCGGACGGAGATCGAGGCGCGGCTGGACACCATCGGCCGCCGCGTCGCGGTGCAGCTGCCGGGCACGGACCAGCCCGCCGTGGGAACCGCCGTGGGCCTCGGCGCCGCCGGTCAGCTGGTGGTGCGGGGACAGGACGGCGCCCTGCGAGAGTTCTCCGCCGGCGACGTCGTCCACGTACGTCCCGCGGTCGGGCAGGCGGCCCGCGCGTGAGCCGTGCCGGCGCGCTGGCCCTGGCGCCCGGGGAGGAGACGGTGGTGTACACCCGCGCGCACCCCCTGAAACTCCTAGGCCCTGCGCTCGCCGCGTGGTTGATCGTGCTGTGCTACTCCGCGCTGAGCCGCGTCCTGGACCTGACCTGGCGGCCCACGGACACCCCCTGGACCACCGTGCACACCGTCGTGGGATGGGTGCTCGCGCTCGCCGCGCTGCTGGCCGCGTGGCACTTCGTGGTGGCGCCGGTCTGGCGGTGGCTGCGAACGCGCTTCGTGCTGACCACCCGGCGGCTCGCACTCGTTGGCCCGCCCGTGCGCAACGGTGAGGTCGCCCTGCCCCTGGAGGCCCTGCGCTCCGTGCGGGTGACCCGCGGAGCCGCGACGCCGGGCGAGGCACGGGAGAGCCTGGACCGGGGCACGGTGCTCGCGGACTTCGGCCACCTGGGAGGTCTCAAGCTCTCGGGCTGCCCCCAGCCGGCCCGGTTCGCGCAGCTGGTGCGCGAGTCCGCGGCGGGCGCGTCCAACTCGTGGGCCTAGAGTGGTGCAGACAACACCGTCGTGCCGGTACCGCCGGTAGTACAACAGCCAGCAAGGAGGACCGGGTGGCCGATGCCCCCTCTGACGACCCGCAACGGTACGCGACGGGTCCCCAGACAGAGCAGCTGAACCTGAACCTGAACAACCCTGTGCAGTCCAACCTGTACGGCTCGGATGAGTCCCAGGCGGCCGTGCGCCACCTCGATTCCCTGCTGCTGGGCTCCCAGCGCAACCTGCGCCGTCGTGAAGCCGCGCGCGAAGCCGGTCTGTCCACGGCGTCGGCCCAGAAGATCTGGCGCGCCCTGGGCTTCCCCAACCTCAGCGACGACGACGTCTACTTCACGGGCGAGGACGTCCGCGCCCTGCGCGTGGTTTCCAACCTCGTCCAGGAGGAAAAGCTCAGCGAGGAGGCGGCCCTGTCCCTGGCCCGCTCCGTGGCCCAGCTGACGGACCGCATGGTCGTGTGGCAGATCGAGGCACTCGTGGAGGACATGGTCGCCCACCGGGACATGACGGACGCCGCTGCCCGCCGCGAGCTGCTGCGGCTGCTGCCCGAGCTGCTGGAGCCCCTCGAGCAACTGCTTGGCTACGCGTGGCGCCGTCAGCTCTCGGCGGCCGTGCAGCGGCTGGCCATGAGGGGCGAGCGCGCAGACGGCTCCACCGTGAGCCTCAACGACGTCGATCCCGGCGGCGGCGCGCTGCCCCTGGCCCGCGGTGTCGGCTTCGCGGACCTCGTCTCCTACACCTCCCTGTCCCGGCAGATGAACGAGCGCACGCTCGCGAACCTCGTCCAGCGCTTCGAGAAGCGCTGCGCGGAGGTCATCTCGATCGGAGGCGGGCGCGTGATCAAGACCATCGGGGACGAGGTCATGTTCCTCGCGGAGACCCCGGATGGTGGCGCGCAGATCTCCCTGGCGCTCGCGCGGATCATTCGTGAAGACCCCCTGCTCCCGCAGGCGCGCGTGGCCTTCGTGTGGGGGCGCGTACTGCCGCGCCTCGGTGACCTCTACGGGCCCACGGTGAACCTGGCCTCCCGGCTGGTGGCCCTCACCGAACCGGGCGGCGTGATGGTGGACGCCTCCACCGCCAAGGTCCTGGAGGGGGACGAGCGCTTCGTCCTCACCCCCCAACCCACTCGTAACGTGCGCGGTTTCGGGGACGTGCGCCCGGTGTCGATCAGCCAGGGCCGTGGGCCCCTCCTCGAGGAAGAGGTCGAATGAGCGAAGCACTCACGATCCGGTCGGGCGGAGTCACGGACCGTGGCCTGCGCCGCGAGACGAACGAGGACGCCCTGATCGTGACCGACACGATGTGCGCCGTCGCGGACGGCATGGGCGGCCACGAGGCCGGCGAGGTGGCCAGTGCACTGTGCGTCGCGACCCTCGGCGCCTCGGACCTGTTCTCCCTGGACGACTTCCGCGACTACCGGATCACGGAGCCCGAGCCGGGTTCCGACGTCGCCCGCTTCCGCGCGACCATCGACCGCCAGCTCAAGCTGGACCCGGACGTCCCCAACGGGGCGCTGGACGCCGTGCACCGCGTGCGTTCGGTGCTGTGGGAGGCGGACCAGGCCATCCAGGCGCAGTGCGGCACCCGGGCCGGGACCACGGTCACCGGTGCGTGGCTCGTGGAGATCGAGGGCGCGTGGCTGTGGATCATCTTCAACGTGGGGGACTCCCGCACCTACCAGCTCACGGGTCCGCTCGTGGGCGAGGAGGTCACGGAGGCCTCCGGCCCGGTGGGGGTCACCCAGCTGACTGTGGACCACTCGGAGGTGCAGTACCTGGTCTCGATCGGGCAGCTGACTCCCGCGCAGGCGCTCGTGCACCCGCGCCGCAACGTGATCACCCGGGCACTGGGCACGGGACAGATCTGGGAACCGGACGTGGTCGTGGTGCCCGCGGTGCCGGGCCAGCGGCTGCTGATGTGCTCGGACGGTCTCACCGGCGAGCTCTCCCCGGCGCACATCGCGCGCGTCCTGCACTCGGTGCGCCACCCCAAGGAGGCGGCGGACGTGCTCGTCCAGGCGGCCCTGCGCACCGGCGGCCGGGACAACGTGACGCTGGTGGTCGCGGACGCCCTCGACGCCGAGGATCCAGCGGCCCACACCAGCACCATCCCGCGCGTCCGCTGAGACCCGCGCGCTGAAGCGGCCCCGCGGCGTCGTCGTCCGACGATGCCCCGGGGCCGCGTGCGTCAAGCGCGCCGGTCAGGCGTGGTGGCCGCGCGTCTGGGCTCCCGGGTCCTTGGCGGGCTTGGGCTCCTTGACGGGGGCGTCACCGCTGGCACGCAGCCGGCGGTAGTAGTCCTCCGCCTCCTGCTGACGCTCGGCCTCCACCGTGCCACCGATCTCCGCGCGCAGCAGCTCGGGGGAGAGCCCAAAGGCGTCCACGAGCTCCAGCGAGTACGGCCGCAGCCGCGCGATCAGGCGGTTGATGTAGGACTCCAGTGCACGGCCGCGGCGCATGGACAGGCGGCCGTAGGAGAGGTACCAGGCGAGGTCCTGCTCGATCAGGTGCAGGCCGAAGAGGTCCCGCAGCCACGTGAGCACGCGCTTGGTGTCCGGGTCCTCGATCTTCTCCAGACCGGAGGTGAACGCCTCCCACTGCAGCAGCTGCGCGTGGGAACGCGCTGCCTCCAGCAGCCGGTTCTGGTTGCGGTTGAAAGCCTCGGCCTGCTCGGTGCGGGACTTGCGGGCCACGGCGCGAAGCTCCTCCGCGACGTCCCCGACCATCGTCTGCACGCGGTCCGTGAGCAGCGCGCGCTGGGCGGCGGGATCGCGCAGGGCGTTAACGGACTTGCGGGAGTCCCCGGTGTCCGAGAACGCCTGGGTGAGCTTGCGCAGCCCCGAGCGGTTGAACCCCGCCTCGGTCGCACGGTCCGCCACGTAGCGGGCCATGACTCCCACGTCCGCGTTCTTGAACTCGGCCGAGTAGTCGTTGAGCAGGCGCTTGGCCACGAGCTGCAGCAGGATGGTGTTGTCGCCTTCGAAGGTCACATACACGTCCAGGTCCGCACGCAGCTCCACGAAGCGGTTCTTGGCCATGAAGCCTGCGCCGCCGCACGCCTCGCGGCACTCCTGCAGGGTGTCCAGGGCGCTCCAGGTGGACATGGGCTTGAACGCCGCCGCGAGGGTCTCGAGCTCCTGGCGGTTGCCGTCGGACTCGTCCTGCCCGGAGAAGACCTCGTGGAACTTGTCCAGCAGCTGCTGGTGGGCGAACGCCATCGCGTACGTCTCCGCGATGCGGGGAATCAGCCGGCGCTGGTGGCGCTGGTAGTCCAGCAGTGTCTGCTCGCGGATGTCCGAGTCCGAGGTGAACTGGCGGCGCTGCTCCGCGTAGCGCACGGCGATGCTCAGTGCGGCCTGGTTGGCGATCGTCGCCGCGCCGTCCAGGGACACGCGGCCCTGCACCAGGGTGCCGATCATCGTGAAGAAGCGGCGGCCCGGGGACGGGATGGGGGAGGAGTAGACGCCGTTCTCGTCCACGTCCCCGTACTTGTTGAGCAGGTTGGTGCGGGGCACGCGCACGTGGTCGAAGTGAAGGCGGCCATTGTCGATGCCGTTGAGCCCGCCTTTGCGGCCGTCGTCCTCGCCGCCCACACCGGGCAGGAACTCGCCGTTCTCGTCGCGCAGCGGCACGTAGAGGCAGTGCACGCCGTGGTTCATGCCGTCCACGATCAGCTGCGCGAACACGGTGGCGGCTCGGCCGTGCAGGGCGGCATTGCCCAGGTAGTCCTTCCACGCCGCCTTGAAGGGGGTGTGGATCTCGAACTCGTCCGTCTCGGGGATGTACGTGGCGGTGGTGCCGATCGAGGCGACGTCCGAGCCGTGGCCGATCTCCGTCATGGCGAACGCGCCGGGCATGCTGAGGTCCAGGATGGCAGGCAGCCACTTCTTGTGGTGCTCCTCGGTGCCCAGGTTCAGCACCGCGGAGCCGAACAGACCCCACTGCACGCCGGACTTGATCTGCAGAGAGGGGTCCGCCAGCACGAGCTCCTCGAACGCGGAGAGGTTCGCCCCGGGGCTCATGGCGCCGCCCACGCTCTCGGGCATGCCCAGGTACTGCGGCCCGGCCTCGGTGAGCAGCTTGAGCTGCTCCAGCGTGGTGGCGCGCTGGTCCGCGACCGTCTGGTCGTACTTGGACTGGAAGCGGGGATCCTCGGCGCGCTTGCGGGCAGCCAGGCGGGCCTCGGGCCAGCGCCCGAGCAGGATGGCGCCGAGCTCGGCGGTGTCGATGCCCGACGGCGCGGTGGCACCCTCCTCGGGCAGGTCCTCGATGCGATCGGTGTCCGGAATGGTTCCGCTGACCGAAGTGGTGGACATGGTGACTCCTGAATTTTCTCGTGGACGGTTGGTCCGTCCGGGGTGAGGGTCATGGTTGCGGGAAGAGGAAAAGGGTGAGGGGATGCAGAACTAGGGGTGGGTCGACGAGAGGGGCGATGCGACGTCGGGCCTTCCCGGCGGGCCGCCGCTGCCCAGGGGGCGCAGACCCTCCACGGCCCATGCGGTGATGGTGCTGCTCATGTCGTGACGGTCCGGAAGTCCCGGGGCGTCGCCCTGCGCGAGCCACGCCTCCCCGGCGCCGCGAACCATGCCCACGGTCGAGGCGGCCCAGCACCGCAGCACCGCGGTGTTCATGGCCTCGTCGCCGTGGAGCCGCAGGTGCTGCTCCACGAGCAGGTCCCGCACTGAGTCGACGAAACGCTCGATGGTGGAATCTTGCTCATCCGGGGCGGTCACGACGAAGCGGTAGACCTCGGCCGAGCCCGCAACGGAGCGAAGGTACTCCGAGACCAGCGCGTGGATCATGGCGGCGAAGGTGTCCGCCTCGCTCGCCGCGGCCACCATGCGGCGGCGCATCCGTGTCACGAAGTACTCGCCCACGGCCGCCTGCACGCCGGCCTTGTCCTTGAAGTACCGGTAGAACACGGACTTCGAGGTGCCGCACGCGGTGGCGATCTCCTCCATGGAGATGGCGGCGCCGTGCGCGGCCACGGCGTCGCGCGCGGCCGTGATCAGCTCTATGCGCCGCCTGGCGCGGTGTCGCTGCCAGCGGCTGTTTCTGCCATCGACGGGGTTCGTGACCTGTTTCACGATACCGAGAGTATCAGCTACTGTGGGCTTCAAGTGATCCACATCGCACAAACCCTCAGGAGCAACCCCCATGTCCGAGAACACACAGAAGCCGAACTCCACGTCCACGCACGCCGCGGGCAAGCACGCCTCGAACGCCGCCGGTCCCCGCCCCGTGGTGGTCGCTGGCAACCGCATTCCCTTCTCCCGGGCCGGCGGTGCGTACGCGAACGCGTCCAACCAGGACATGCTGACCGCCGCGCTCGACGGCCTCGTGGCACGCACCGGGATCGCCGGTGAGCGCCTGGGTGCCGTGGCCGCCGGCGCCGTCATCAAGCACTCGCGGGACTTCAACCTGACCCGCGAGTCCGTGCTGGGCTCCGCCCTGGACGCGGCCACCCCGGCCTACGATGTTCAGATGGCGTGCGCCACGGGCATGGAGACCGTCAACTCGATCTCCAACAAGATCCGCCTGGGTCAGATCGAGGCCGGCATCGCCGGTGGTGTCGACTCCTCCTCGGACGCGCCCATCGCCGTGAGCGAGCGGCTGCGCCACGCGCTGCTGCGCCTGCAGCGCGCCAAGACCACCGCCGAGAAGATCAAGGCGTTCAAGGGCCTGCGCCCCGGTGACCTGGCCCCCTCGGTCCCCACCTCGGGAGAGCCCCGCACGGGTCTGAGCATGGGTGAGCACCAGGCGATCACCGCACTGAAGTGGGAGATCACCCGCCTCGCGCAGGACGAGCTGGCCGCCGCGTCCCACAACAACCTCGCCGCAGCGTACGACCGCGGGTTCTTCGACGACCTCGTCACCCCGTTCAAGGGCCTGTCCAAGGACAACAACATGCGTCCGGGCTCCACCGTGGAGAAGCTCGGCGCCCTGAACCCCGTCTTCGGCAAGAAGCTTGCGGGGGAGGCAACCATGACCGCCGGTAACTCCACTCCGCTCACGGACGGTGCCTCCGCAGTGCTCATCACCACGGACGAGTGGGCCTCGGACCACGGCCTGACCCCGCTCGCGGAGGTCGTGGACAGCGAGGCCGCCGCGGTGGACTTCGTGACCGGCAACGAAGGCCTGCTGATGGCTCCGGCCTACGCCGTGCCGCGGCTGCTCGCCCGCCAGGGCCTCACGCTGCAGGACCTGGACCTCGTGGAGATCCACGAGGCATTCGCCTCCACCGTGCTGTCCATCATGAAGGCGTGGGAGTCCCCCGAGTTCTGCAAGGAGCGCCTGGGCCTGGACAAGCCGCTGGGCTCGATCGACCGCAGCAAGCTCAACGTCAACGGCTCGTCGCTGGCCACCGGCCACCCGTTCGCCGCCACCGGTGGTCGCATCGTGGCCTCCACAGCCAAGGAGCTCGCGGCGCGCGCCAAGGCGGAGGGCAAGCCGCAGACCGCACTGATCTCGGTGTGCGCCGCCGGCGGCCAGGGCGTGGCCATGCTGCTGCGCTCGGCCTGAGCACCGCACGGCAACCGCGAGACAACACGAGATCTGGGAGAGACGAACAGTGACTGACACATACCTGGACATGGTCAACTCGGGGCTGGGGAAGCAGGTCGCGGGCAAGCTCGGGCTGCCGCGCCCGGTGACCCTGCGCCGCTTCAAGGCCGGTGCGGACTTCCCCGAGGGCTCCGTGCTGGTGCTCGGCAAGGGCCGGGCCGCCGACGCCGCCGCGAAGGACCTGCTCGCGTGGGACCTCGACGTCCGGCGCACCGCGCAGGACGTGGACCGCGTGGGGGCCGTGGTCATCGACTACACCGAGGCGGAGACCCCCTCCCAGCTGGGTGGGCCCGCGCTGGAGCTGGCCTCCGCGCTGCGCAAGCTGCGTCGTGGCGGCCGCGTGATCACGCTGTCCCGTCCGGCGCTCGGGATCGGGACCGGCGCGGCGTCGGGCACTGCGGCGAACGCGGAGCCCCTGAGCCCCGCCGTCTCCGCGGCCCGCCAGGGCGTCGTCGGCATCCTGCGCTCCGTGGCCCAGGAGATGCGCGGCGGCGTGACCGCCAACGGCGTGCTGATCGCTGACGGGGTCTCCCCGGACGTGGCCAGCGTGACCGGGGCCATCCGCTTCTTCCTCTCCGGGCGCAGCGCGTACGTGGACGGCCAGTTCCTGACCGTCAGCGACGACCGCGGCGACGCCGGAGTGGACTGGGATCACCCGGTCGCCGGCAAGATCGCCGTGGTCACCGGTGCCGCCCGCGGCATCGGCGAGCAGGTCACCCGCACGCTGGCAGCCTCCGGCGCCACGGTGATCCCTGTGGACGTCCCCATGGCCGGTGACGCGCTCAGCACGCTCGCCAACGAGCTGCGCGTTCCCGCCCTGCAGCTGGACGTGACCGATCCCGAGGCCGGGCAGAAGATCCTGGACCTCGTCACCGCGCGCTACGGTCGTCTGGATCTCGTGGTCCACAACGCCGGGATCACGCGGGACAAGATGCTCGCCAACATGGACGCCGCCAAGTGGGACTCCGTGCTCGCGGTGAACATCGAGTCGCAGCTGCGGATCAACGAGACGCTGCTCGCCTCGAAGGACCTCGGACCGGCCCCGCGAATCGTGTGCCTCGCGTCTACGAGCGGCGTTGCGGGCAATCGCGGCCAGACCAACTATGCCGCCTCCAAGGCGGGCGTGATCGGTCTCGTCGCGGCCACGGCCCCGCTGATCGCGGCCAAGGGCGGCACCATCAACGCGGTGGCGCCCGGGTTCATCGAGTCGGACATGACGGCCAAGATCCCCGCGGCCCGCCGCCAGATCTCTCGCCGCCTGAACTCGCTGCAGCAGGGCGGGCTGCCCGTGGACGTTGCACAGGCCATCACGTTCCTGCTCTCGGACGCCGCCGGCGGCATCAACGGCCAGACGCTGCGCGTGTGCGGCCAGAGCCTGGTGGGGGCGTGATCGCATGAGCGAGGAACTGCCGGGGCTGCCCGGCGACTACGAGGTCGAGCTGCTCCGCGGACCCGTGAAGCTCCCGGGGCTCTACGCCTCGGCGGGCGCCCACGCGGCGGCGTCGGCACTGGGCGGCGCGGCGGCGTCGGCCACCCGCAGGTTGCTGCCCGCCCTGCGCAACTCGCCCGCGAAAAAGGTGCTGCCGGCGTCGCTGCGCGGGGAGGCACCGGAGCGCGTGGACGCGTCCCTGGAACTGCCGCGGGTGGCACACCAGGTGCGCGGGCTGAGCGCGGATCCCGAGTGGCACTGGAAGTTCTGCCGCGTGGTGCATGCAAGTCCGCATCCGGTGGCACCCGGTTCGGAGCTCAGCGCCGTGTACTCGGGCGCGCTGCACGCCCTCGCGTTCCCCGTGGCCATGTCCGTGCTGACACGCCCGGACTTCCCGCTGCCCGTGCTCGGCATGGTGCACCTGAGCAACACAGTCCACCACATCACGGACGTGGCGGTCGGCGAGCCCGTCACCGCCACGGCGTGGGTGGACAACCTGCAAGCGCACCGCTCCGGAACCCTGGTGGATGCGATGGTCACGCTGGGCCGCGAGGACGGCGACGTCGTGTGGGCCGGGCGCTCCACGTATCTCGCCAAGGGGGTTCACACCGCGATCGCCGGGCAGTCACCGAGCAGCGGTGACTCCGGGGAGACCGACAAGCGCGAGGAGTTCACGCCTCCGCACCCCACAGGCGAGTGGCGCCTCGGGGCCGGTACGGGACGCGAGTACGCGGCGGTCAGCGGCGACTACAACCCCATCCACCTCTCGGACCCGTCCGCGCGGGCCCTGGGCATGAAGTCCGCGATCGCGCACGGCATGTACACGGCGTCGCGCGCCCTCGCGATGACCGGTGTGCCCGCCGAGGTCCCGTTCGTGTGGTCGGTGGACTTCGCCACCCCCGTGCGGCTTCCTGCCACGGTGGCCGTGGCGGTGGACGACGACGGTCGCGGCCACTCCTGGCGCGGCTCCACCGTGGACGTGTGGGACCCCAAGCGCAACCGCCCCCATGCGCAGTTGCGGGTGACCGCCCTGTAGCGGGACCCAGCGCACAGCTGCGACGAGCGTCGCCCCCGGACCACTGCACGAGGTCCGGGGGCGGCGCTCGTCGTCGTTCGGCTCGGGCAGCGTGGGCCCGCAGGCGCGGGCCTCTGGGCGCGGGCTCGACGGCTCGGCGTCGTCCCCGGTGCGGCACGGGGCCCACTGTGGGACCGTGCCGGGACCGCGGACTCAGCGTGTCGGCGTCGTGGGTCACAATGGTGCGGTGAGCACAGAGACAGCCAAGACCGCCCAGCGGGCCACGGACGTGAACGGCCAGGACCTCAACCCGGAGGAGCCCAGCGAGGCACTGCGGGAGCAGTACGCCGAGCTCTCTGACCGGGTGCGCGAGGCGCGCGCCGCCTACTACGTGCACGACCAGCCCGTGATCTCGGACGCGGAGTACGACGCCCTGTACCGCGAACTCGAGGAGTTCGAGGCGTTGCACCCGGAGCTGAAGGCCAACGACTCACCCACGCAGGAGGTCGGCGGCGAGGTCGGTGTGGCGTTCAGCCCGGTCACGCACCTGGAGAAGATGTACTCGCTCGAGGACGTCTTCTCCACGGACGAGCTCGTGGCGTGGCTCGAGCGCGCGCAGCAGCAGGTCGAGCAGCTGCCGGGGGCACCGGAGGTCGCGTGGCTCAGCGAGGTCAAGATCGACGGTCTCGCGGTCAACCTCCTCTACCGCGACGGCGTACTCGTGCGCGCGGCCACGCGCGGGGATGGCACCACGGGCGAGGACATCACGCACAACGTGGCCACCATCAAAACCATCCCGCAGCGGCTCACCGGTGAGGACTTCCCGGAGGAGGTGGAGGTGCGTGGCGAGGTGTTCATCTCCTCCAAGGACTTCCGCGCGCTCAACGAGACGATGGTGGAGGAGGGGCGCGCGCCGTTCGCCAACCCCCGAAACGCGGCCGCGGGTTCGCTGCGCCAGAAGGATCCGGAGGTCACCGCGCGGCGACCGCTGTCCATGTTCGTGCACGGCATCGGCTACGTGCGCGGCGTCGAGCTGACCACGCAGTCCGAGGCCTACGACGTCCTCAAGGGCTGGGGGCTGCCCGTGAGCCCATATTCCCGAGTGCTGGCCTCGGTGCCCGAGGTCCTCGAGTTCATCGCCGAGTTCGGGGACAAGCGGCACAGCCTGCTGCACGAGATCGACGGCATCGTGGTCAAGGTGGACGACCGCCGCACGCAGTTCCGCCTCGGTTACACCTCCCGCGTGCCCCGCTGGGCGGTGGCATACAAGTACCCGCCGGAGGAGGTCAACACCAAGCTCCTGGACATCCTCGTGAACGTGGGGCGCACCGGGCGGGTCACTCCTTTCGGGCTCATGGACCCCGTGCGGGTGGCCGGTTCCACGGTGGAGATGGCCACACTGCACAACCAGGACGTGGTGAAGGCGAAGGGTGTGCTGATCGGGGACACCGTGGTGCTGCGCAAGGCCGGGGACGTGATCCCGGAGATCGTGGGACCCGTCGTTGCCCTGCGGGACGGTTCCGAGCGCGAGTTCGTGATGCCCACCGAGTGCCCGTCCTGCGGCACCCCGTTGCGCCCCGCCAAGGAGGGGGACGTGGACATTCGCTGCCCCAACGCGCAGACCTGCCCGTCCCAGCTGAAGGAGCGCGTGAACCACGCGGCCGGGCGCGGTGCGTTCGACATCGAGGCGCTCGGGGAGGAGGCCGCGAAGGCCCTGACCCAGCCCGTCCCGCTGGACGCCCCGGACGGCACCGACTTCTCGGCCCCGCCGCTGCGCAACGAGGCCGGGCTGTTCGACCTCAGCCCGCAGGACCTGCGGGACGTCATGGTGTGGCGTGACTCCCGGCGCACCGTCAAGGACCCCGAGACGGGCGAGAAGGTGCAGCGGGTCACGCCCGAGCTCGTCCCCTATTTCTGGACCAAGCCCACGAAGGCCAGGCCGAGCGCCCCGTCCAAGACCACGGAGCAGATGTTCGCGCAGCTGGAGAAAGCTAAGGACACAGACTTGTGGCGCGTGCTGGTGGCCCTGTCCATCCGGCACGTGGGACCCACGGCGGCTCGCTCACTGGCGGTCGCTTTCCGCAGCATGGATGCGATCCGCGCGGCGGACCAGGAGACCCTCGCCGGCACCGACGGCGTGGGGCCCGTGATCGCCCAGGCGGTGATCGAGTTCTTCGAGGAGCCGTGGCGGCGCAACGTGGTGCAGACCTGGGCCGAGGCCGGGGTCCGCATGGAGGAAGAGGTGGACGAGTCCACGCCCCGCACCCTGGAGGGGGTCACCGTGGTGGTCACAGGCTCGCTGGAGGGCTACAGCCGCGACTCCGCCAAGGAGGCCATCCTGGCGCGCGGCGGCAAGGCGGCCGGATCGGTCTCCAAGAAGACGGACTTCGTGGTGGCCGGCGAGAACGCGGGCAGCAAGCTGGACAAGGCCGAGTCCCTGGGTCTGACCGTCCTGGACGAGGCGGGCTTTGACCTGCTGCTCGCGCGGGGCCCGGCGGCGTTCGAGGACGCCGC
Organism: Kocuria sp. UBA5001; assembly: GCF_002398425.1. Taxonomy (NCBI): domain Bacteria; kingdom Bacillati; phylum Actinomycetota; class Actinomycetes; order Micrococcales; family Micrococcaceae; genus Kocuria; species Kocuria sp. UBA5001. The sequence continues at coordinate 122,687 of NZ_DGYR01000001.1, read as the reverse complement.
GGCCGCGGCAGATGAGGAGTAGACCGGACATGGCTGACGCACTGGAGGGGCTGGGCCCCGGGACGGACGAGCTGGAGGACCTTTTGGCGGTTGCGCTGGAGGCGGCCGAGGCAGGGGCACAGGTGCTTCGCGGCAGGGACACTGCGCAGCTGCATGCCGTGAACAAGTCCTCGGAGGGGGACTGGGTGACGGCCTTCGACGTCGCCGCTGAGGACGCCGTCAGCGAGGTGCTGCGCGGGGCCAGGCCGTACGACGCGATCACCGGGGAGGAGTCCGGGACCTATGTGCCGGGCCAGCGTTCCGGCGTGCGCTGGTCCGTGGATCCCCTGGACGGCACCACCAACTTCATCCGGGACATCGTCTACTATTCCACCTCGGTGGCTGCGTGCGACGAGCACGGCAACTGGCTCGTGGGGGTTGTGAACGCTCCCGCCCTGGGGCGGATCTACTACGCCGTGGCGGGGCTTGGCGCCTGGGTGCGCCGCAACGGCAGGGACACCCGGTTGACGGGCCCGGTGCCTTTGCGACGGGGAGCGCTCTACGGGACGGGGTTCTCGTACGACCCCGCGGTGCGCCGCGAGCAGTTCGGCGCTTTCCTCGAGACCATGGAGAACTTCTCGGACATGCGCAGACTGGGAGCCGCATCACTGGACCTCTGCATGGTGGCGGAGGGGACCCTGGACGGGTACTCGGAACGGGGGCTGCACGAGCACGACTGGGCGGCCGGTGCGCTGATCGCCCACGAGGCCGGAGCGGTGGTGGAACGCCCCGATCTGCCCCCGCCGCCGGCGCTGTGTGAGGAAGAGCACACGGATCCTAGTGCGATTGTGAACGTCTACGAAAAGGCCCGTGTGGCCAGCGTCATCGCGGCGTGGGCGGCCAACTGAGCGGGAGATATCAGACCGTTATGCACTGGCTATCAGTCCGTTACCGTGGCGTGGCCGATGTGCGAGGTTGACCTCTGCGACGGGGGTGCCCTAGCGTGTCACGAGTTGAAGGGCCCTGCGGGCCGTGATATGCGCCCAAGACTGGGGTTGTCCCCAGAATTGGTATAACGAAAACGTAACGCTGCACTTGGCTGAACGCGGAATGTTACGCTATCGTTATCAACAACTTCCTCAGCGGACTTTCGTGAGCGGAAGTTCGCTACCGGACCACTGATCCGTGGTCTGGACTGTGCTGGATGCTGCTGCAACACCGTACGTCGTCTGTATGGCAGCATTCCGTAGTTTCTACCCCTAACACCAACTGTCAAGGGTAGACGACGGCGCGAAGACCCCCGGGGACGGGAGCGAGCGTAGGTGGCCTTACGGAGCATGATGAAGACTTCAACCGCTATTCGCCGTGGTGCCGCTGCTGTCGTGATGGGTGGTGTGGCCGTCGGTGCCTTCGCCGTTCCCGCCAACGCCGCTCCGAGCCTCGACGCAATCAAGCAGTGCGAGTCCGGCGGAAACTACCAGGCCGTCAACGCCTCCTCCGGTGCCTCCGGCGCCTACCAGTTCCTCGACAGCACCTGGGCCGGCATGTCCCAGTCCGCGGGCTACGCCCACGCCGCGGATGCGCCTGCCGCCGTCCAGGACGCTGCTGCCGCCGAGCTCATGGCCCGCTCCGGTGCCAGCCAGTGGGAGTGCTCCTCCATGATCTCCTCGGGTTCCTACTCGGCCCCCGCCGCCGCCGCGTCGGTGTCCACGCAGTCCTCCTCCGTGCAGGAGGCCGCCCCGGTCGAGCAGGCTGCCCCCGCCGCGCAGCAGGCCGCGCCGGTGAAGGAGACCGCACCCGTGCAGGAGACCGCGCCCGCTCAGGAGTCCGCTCCCGTGGCCCAGGCACCGGCTGTGGAGTACTCCGCCCCCGCTGCCCCCGTGCAGCAGGCTGCTCCGGCCGCCGGCACCTACACCGTGCAGGCCGGCGACACGCTGGGCACGATCGCCAACAAGCTGGGCGTCAACGGCGGATGGGAGGCCCTGTACGCGGCCAACTCCGGCTCCGTGGCCGATGCCAACCTGATCTTCCCGGGCCAGGTTCTCAACATCCCCGCCTGATTTCAGGCACTCGTCCCCCGGGACGAGCCGGTCGTGACGCTGAACTGATCAGCAGAATGCCCACTCGGAACCCCGTTCCCGCCCTCGTGGCGGGGACGGGGTTTCTGCGTTGCCGTTCAGTTGCAGGCAGGGGTGCGAGAATGGGTCCATGTGCCAGGAGATTGTGATCATCGGTGGCGGGATCGCCGGACTGTCCGCGGCGTCCGAACTCGCCCGGTTGCGGGGGGCAGGACACGGCATCCTGGTCCTGGAGGCCGAGGAGGACGTCGCACTGCACAGCTCCTCCCGGTCGGCGCAGCAACTGATCCCCGGCTACGGCCCGGGACCGGTGCTTGAGCTGACGCGCTGGAGCATCGACCAGATCCTGCGGGCGGGTGAGGAACTGGCGGCGCCGCTCGCCTGGCCTAGTGCGTTTGTGGTCGCCGGTCGCCCGGAGGACGTCGCAGCCATGGCGGCCCCGGGGATGCGGTCACTCAGCCGGGAAGACCTCGTTCTGCTCTGCCCCGAGCTTGCGGCGAACCCGGAGCGGTACCCCTCGGCGGCCGTGGACGACTCCGCCGTTCGGACGGATGCCTCGGCCCTCGTGGCGTGGCACCGTGCTCGGGCCGAGGCCGCCGGGGTGGAGATTCGCACGGACGCGCGCGTGGTGGGACTTTCCCCGCAAGAAGGAGAGACCTGGGTGGTCGACGTCGTCGGTTCCGGCAAGACGGCAGCGAGGTCGGAGACGGCGGTGCGGGCCCGTACGGTCGTCAATGCCGCGGGCTCGTGGGCCGAGCACGTCGGCGCGCTGGCGGGCGCCACCCCGCAGGGGCTCCAGCCCTACCGCCGCACGGCCGCGCTGGTGAGCCTCGCCGAGCCGTTCGTGCCCGAGCACCCGATGGTCGACGACGCCGCCCAGGACTGGTACTACCGCCCCGACCCGGTGGGGGCCATGATCTCCTGGGGTGAGGCGGAACCGAGCGAGCCCTGCGACGCCACTCCCCACGACGGCGCTGTTGCCGCTCTGATCGAGACCCTTGAACGGGAGACTGCCCTGCGGATCACCGGCACGGTCAAGGAGTGGACCGGTTTGCGCACCTCCCGCCCGAGCGACGTGCCAGTGTGCGGCTGGGATACCGCCGCTCCCGGGTTCTTCTGGCTGGCCGGCCAGGGCGGCTACGGCTTCCAGACCAGCTCTGCGCTCGCACGGGCCACCGCGGAACTCGTCGTTCAGGGGCGGGTGGGTTGGTGGCTGAGCGCGGACACGGTCGAGGCGCTTCGCCCGGCGGCCAGGGACGCGGACGTCGTCCTGCGGTGCCCCACCGGCACTGACGGGAACCCCGCTACCGGGGGAGCGGCGTTGTAGACCGCCCCGATCTCCTGCTGCCTGCCCGCAAGCTCAAGCACGCCGCGTTCGTGACGGGCAAGCGTGCCCTGCGGCTGTGGAGCACCATCGTGTTCGCCACGGTGAGGCGGGTGGGACCGCGCCACGCCGCGATGAGCCCGCACACGTTCGACCCGTCGCGGTATCACCGCTCGTTCCTGCCGCCGGACGCACCCGACCGGGGCCACGGGGGAGAGCAAGCTGCCTCGCAGTGTGTTCGTGCCGTGGCTCGGGGATAGCCCGTTGACACCGCGTCGACGGGAGAAACTGGTGGTTCTGCGGGAATGGATCGGGCTCCCGGTGGAGCTGGTGACCCCGGAGAACCTGAGCGACTGGATGCTGCCCCAGCACCCGCTCCACCGGGCCTACGAGAACCTCTCCCTGGTCTGCCGTTCCAACTACCTGCGCGCGTCCCTGACGCACCACCACGGGGGCGGCTACTGCGACCTTAAGGCGTCGGCGGCGGGTTGACAGGACGCATTTGTCCGCGCGGAACGGAACCCGGAGGCGTGGTTGACGGGTTGTGCCGAGGCAGCAGCAGGGGGCGTGACTCGCTTGCCGGAAGACCTCAAACTTGTGGGCTGCCCGGTCTCCTGGACCCGGCTCCTCGGCGGGGTCCTGCACCCGCGGCGGCTCAAGCACCTGGAGTGCGCGAGGCAGGACCCGGACCTGCTGCTCGAGTTCGAGAACTACCAGTAGACACGACGGCGCCGCCGCGGCGGGAGCGGCCGCTTCACCGTCGACGTCGGTCGGGACGTGGCCCTGTCGGGGACGCGCCGGGTGCGCCCGGTCCAGCTCACCAGGACGGACGAGTTCGGTCCAGGCCACGGCGTCTGTCACGCCCGGCCCGACCTGCGGCGACGCCGCCCGGTCCCGGGGTGCTCAGTCCGCGACGCCCAGGCAGCGCATGAGCCACGCGTACTCCCACGCGGTGTCCTTCCACTGGGCGTACCTGCCGGAGGCACCACCGTGACCGCCGGCCATCTCGCAGCGCAGCAGCACGGTCTCCGGGTGCGCAACCTTGGTGCGCAGCTCCGCAACCCACTTCGCGGGCTCAACGTACAGCACGCGGGTGTCGTTGAGGCTCGTCACCGCGAGGATCGGCGGGTAGTTGGCATCGCGCACATTTTCGTAGGGGGAGTAGGAACGCATGTACTCGTAGACCTCTGCGGACTCCACGGGGTTGCCCCACTCCTCCCACTCGAGGGCGGTCAGTGGCAGCTCGGGCATGAGCATGGAGGTCAGCGCGTCCACGAACGGCACCGCGGCCAGCCCGCCGCAGTACAGCTCGGGGGCGAGGTTCAGCACCGCGCCCGCGAGCAGACCGCCCGCCGAACCGCCCATCAGCGCGATTCGCCGCGCATCCACGTCCTGGCGTGCGGCCAGGTGCCGGGTCACGGCCACGAAATCGGTGAAGGTGTTGGTTTTGGTGTTCTTCTTGCCGTCCTCGTACCACGCGCGTCCCAGCTCACCGCCGCCGCGCACGTGGGCCACGGCCCAGATCACACCGCGGTCCAGCAGGGACAGCCGCGAGATGGAGAACGCCGGGTCCGTGCTGATCTCGTAGGAGCCGTACGCGTACTGCAGCACGGGCGCGGGCACCGCGGGGTCCAGGTCTGCGCGGCGGATCATGCTCACGGGAATCCGCGTGCCGTCCTCCGCGACCGCCCAGTCCCGCTCCACGGTGTAGTCCTCGCTGCGGTACCCGCCCAGCACAGTGGCCTCGCGCCGCAGCGCGGGCTCACCCACGCCGAACGCGTCCAGCGCACCGGCCCCGGGCTCGCCCGTGGGGATGTCGTACACGCGCGGCGGCGTCACGAAGGATGTGTAGGACAAGCGCACCACCGAGTTCTCGTACTCGGCGGAGAGCACGCCGGTGCTGCTGAGGTCCTCGTCGAACGCGGCCTGTGTCCCGGTCAGCAGCCCGGCGTTCGCCGCCGTGCCGGTGCCCGCAGACGACGGCGCCGCACCGCCCGCCCGTGCGTCCGTTCCGTCGTGCGCCATCCCGGTCACCAGTGGTTCCAGGGCCGTGCGGGGGATCAGGCGCACCCGGGGCGTGGTGTCCTCACGCAGGGCCACCACCAGGTGGGTGGCCGTGGGGATTGCGGACTCCACGCGCACGGTGTCCGAGGCGGGGACCACGTCCACCAGCTCCACCTCCGTGAGGCCCCGCCCAGCGTGCTCCATCGGCATGAGGCTGACGCGCCCGTTCGGGGCGTGCGCGTCGTGGGAGAGCAGCAGCACATCGGTGCCGGCCACGGTGAGCGGCTCCACCTCGTAGAACACCCGCTCCTCGCGGGAGAGCACAACCCGCCACGGCAGGTCCACAGGGGCCTCGGGGTGTGCCTCCTCCGTGCCGTCACTACGACCGGGGTCCGCCCCCATGCGCTCGTCGGGCGCGTCCTGGTGCGCGGGGGAGGGCGCCGCTCCGGAGGACGGGCCACGGGAACCCGGCGCGGCGGCGTCGTGCTCCGGGGTGTGTGAACCGCGCGCGGCAGCGTCGGCGGCGGAAAGCTCGCTCAGGCGCAGGACGCTGTACTCGCTGTACTCCGAGCACGAGGAGGAGAGCATGAGCCACTGCTTGTCCGCGGAGAGCTCCGCACCGAGCCACAGGCCGGGATCATCCTCCTGGAACAGCAGCTGGTCTGCGGAGACGTCCGTGCCGATCACGTGGCGGTACACGCGGTACGGGCGCCAGGACTCATCCACCACGGTGTAGACCACCTGCGAGGCGTCCGGGGTGAGGAACGCACCGTAGGAGGTCTGGGGGATCCGGTCCGCGAGCAGCGCCCCGGTGGTGAGGTCCTTGACGTGGACGGTGAACCGCTCGTCCCCGGCGGTGTCCTCGGACCACGCGAGCCGGGAGCCGTCCTCGGCCACGCTGAACGCGCCGAGCGCGTAGAAGTCGTGCTCCTGCGCCGCGGCGTTCGCGTCCAGGAGGGTCTGCTCACCGTCCAGGGGCGTCCCGGGCTCCACGGCGGGCGGGGTCCAGTCTGCAGGGTCCGCCGCGGGTACCCGGCAGAACACCTGGTGGGCGCCGCCCTCCACGGTGCGCGCGAAGTACCACCAGTCCCCGTGGCGGTTGGGGACCGAGAGGTCCGTCTCCTGGGTGCGGTCCTTGATCTCCGTGTAGATGCGCTCCCGCAGCGGGGCGAGGTCTGCAGTGACCGCTTCCGCGTAGGCGTTCTCACCGTCCAGGTGTGCCCGGACCTCGGGGGAGTCCTTCTCCCGCAGCCACTCGTAGGGGTCGCAGAACGTGTGGCCGTGGAAAGTGCGCTTTACGGGACTGCGGGGGGCCACGGGGAAGGTCTGCTGCTCGGAAGTCATGCGCCCCAGTCTAGGGACGTGCCGGCGGGCCGTGCGGGTGCCCGACCGCACGGCCCGCCGGGGTGGTGTTGCCTTCCAGCTCCGGCTCGTCGCGCCGGGTGCTGCGCCCCGTCCCCGCGTGCCCCAGGACCGGCGGACGCCGGCCCGCGCGCTCCGGGACCGGGGTCCGCGACCGGTGGCGCGGCCCTCAGCCCCGCAGGGCCTCCCGCCACTTGAGCGCTCTGCCGGTGCGCAGGATGGAGCGTTCGTAGATCACCGCGGCGAGCCAGATGGCCAGGGCGGTTGTCACGACCAGCAGCACCAGCGAACCGACGTGCTCCCACCCCTGCCCCTGCCCCAGGAAGATGCGCAGCGGCACGGCCACCGGGGCGGAGAACGGGATCCAGCTCATGATGCGCAGCGCCTCCGGGTTGTCGTTGAAGAAGATGACCCCGAAGTAGGGGAGCATGATCAGCATCATCACGGGCATGGATGTGGAGCCGATGTCCTCCTGCCGGGACACCATGGACGCAGCGGCGGCATAGAGGGCCGCGATCATCACGAACCCGGTGGAGAACAGCACCACGAACCACAGGATGGGTACGCCCATCCCGTCCAGAGGCAGCACGTCCCCGTTGATCTGCAGGCCCAGCAGCAGCGCACCAGCCAGCAGGGCCACCTGCAGGATGGCCATGGCCGCGTTGCCCAGCACCTTGCCGGCCATCATGGCCCGCGCCGGGACCGCGGCGAGCAGGATCTCCACGACCCGCGACTGCTTCTCCTCGATCACGGACACCGCGATCTGCTGGCCGAACGTCACGGAGGCCATGAAGAACACGAGCCCAAAGCCGAAAGACATGAGGTATCGCAGCGCGGGGTTCGGCGCGGTGGGATCCAGCAGCTCCACTCCCGGGCGCGTGGACAGCGCCTGCACCAGATCCGAGGGGGCGTCCGTCATGGCCAGGACACTCACACCGGCCGGACTGTCCGGATCCGGCACCACGGCGGCGTCGGCCGCACCCGAGAGCACCGCCTCCCGGGCCGCATCCTCGGAACCGACGGTCTGCGGGGCGTAGTCCTCGCCGAGGGCCTGGACGGACGGCACGGTCTGCTCCACCACGGCCACGCGGGTAGCGCCCCCGGCGAAGAGGTCGCCCAGGCGTGGCACGAGCAGCGTGGCGGCCAGTGCGGCGGCCAGCAGGATCAGCGTGGTGATAATGAACGGCTTGGAGGCGGCCTTCACCTTCATCTCGCGCGCGGCCACGGTGCCCACCGCGGTCCAGAAGGATGTGCGCCGCGGGCTGCGCGGCTGCGTGGTGCGATCAGGGGTGCTGGTGACGGTGCTCATCGGGTGACCTCCGTGAAGATCTCGTGCAGGGTGCGGGTGACAGGTCCGAAGCGGTGGACGGTACCCCGGGCCACGGCGTGGGCAAGGACGGCGTGGGCGGCGGCCTCGGAGTCGGCCAGGAAGTGCACGCGCCCGCCGTCGAAGGAGAGCACCTCCACGCCGGGTGCTTCGCGCACCCAGCCGGTGTCCGCGGCGGCGTCGAGCTCCCACTCGGGCTGCGTGTGCGCAGCCAGCAGCTCGGAGCGCGAGCCCGCGGCGCGCACCCGCCCGTCCGCGAGGATGACGAGCTCGTCGCACAGCCGCTCCACGACGTCCAGCTGGTGGGAGGAGAACAGGACAGGAACCCCGGTGTCCGCGGTCTCGCGCAGCACCTGCACCGTGGTCTCCACGGCGTGGGGGTCCAGCCCGGAGAAGGGCTCGTCCAGCACGAGGGCCACGGGATCGTGCACCAGGGCGGCGGCGATCTGGGCCCGCTGCTGGTTGCCCAGGGACAGCTCCTCGAGCCTGCTGCCCGCGCGGTCGCGGAGCCCCAGGCGCTCGAGCAGCGCCATGGCCCGGGCCTTCGCGTCCGCGCCGGTCATGCTGTGCAACCGGCCCAGGTAGACCAGCTGGTCCAGCACGGTCATCTTGGGGTAGAGCCCACGCTCCTCGGGCATGTACCCGATGCCAGCACGGTAGTCCGCGGTGATGGGGGAGCCGTCCACCTCGATCTGCCCCGATTCCACCGACAGCACGCCCAGGAGGATGCGCATGGTGGTGGTCTTGCCCGCGCCGTTGCCGCCCACGAACCCCGTCATGAGGCCAGGGCGGATGCTGAAGGTCAGATCCTTGAGCACGTGCGCCGACCCGAAGGACTTGTTCACCCCGTTCACTGTGATCATGGTCCGAGCCTAGGAAGGCCCGGGCGCGTCCACCTCCCCCTCGGGGTGGATCTTCCGCGCCGTGACCACCTCCGCCGGCGGGCGGAGCCGGGCACGGGTTCCGTCCGCGGCGGGCCGTGCGCTCAGGTGCCGGAGTGCCCGTGCTCGAAGGCCCAGATCACCGCGTGGACCCGGTCCCGGGCGCCCGTCTTCTGCAGCACGTTGGACACGTGGGTCTTCACCGTGGCCCTGCCCACCACCAGCTCGCGGGCGATCTCCGCGTTGGACAGCCCCCGGGCCATGGCGGTCAGCACCTCGGTCTCCCGGGTAGTGAGCCCCGCGCGGGAAGCGTCTTCGCCTGGCCGCGCTGCCGTCCCGGCCACGGCACCGGGCGCACCGGGTGACGACGTCGCCGCGTCGCGCTCCCGGGCGGGCGAGCCCGGGGCAGGTGCCGCGGCGTCGCCCGCCGGAGCGGGGGAGGGCGGCGTCGTCTCCCCGGCCAGTGCGGACGCCCCCGCGGTGCGGGCCAGCACCTTGCGCGTAACGAGCGGATCCAGCAGGGCGTCCCCGCGCCCCAGCACCCGGACGGCCTGGATCAGCTCCTCCGGTCCGGCGGACTTGAGCAGGAACCCGGAGGCCCCGGCGGAGAGCGCGGCGAACAGGGCTTCGTCCGTGTCGAACGTGGTGAGCACGAGCACCGCAGCGCGGGAGCCTGCGGCGAGCAGCCGACGGGTGACCTCGATGCCGTCCAGCCGCGGCATCTGCACGTCCATGCACACGACGTCCGGTGCGAGGGCGGCGGCGAGCTCGAGGGCCTCCTGGCCGTCGCAGGCCTCGCCCACCACCTCGATGTCCTCCTGAGAGGTGAGGATCGCGGAGAATCCCACGCGGATCAGAGGCTGGTCGTCCACCAGCAGCACACGCAGACTCACCGCTGCTTCTCCCGGTCGTTGCGGGTGGGAACGGTGGCGCGCACGAGCCAGCCACCTCCGGATTTCGGGCCCGCCTCCAGGGTGCCGCCCACCGAGGTGATCCGTTCTCTCATGCCGGGCACCCCCATGCCTGCGCTGTCGGATGCTGGAGCCCCCGCGCGGCCGCCGCGTCCGTCGTCGCTGACCTCCAGCTCCACCCGGTCGGCCCCGGTGCGCAGCCGCACCGCGACCGAGGCCCGCGGGCCGGCGTGCTTTCGGGCATTCGTGATCCCCTCCTGGGCGGTGCGGTACAGCGCCAGCTGGGCCGGGGGCGGCAGATGCGGCTCGGGACCGATGCGGTGCAGCTCCGCGCGCTGACCGATGGCCCGTGCTTCCGCCACGAGCGCGTCGAGGTCCGGGAGGCGGGGCAGGGAATCGGGGGCCTCCTCGCCGTCGCGCAGCGTGTGGAGCATGGTCTTGAGCTCGGTGACGGCGTCACGCGCCGAGGACTCCACGCCGCGCAGGTGTGCGGTGGCGGCCTCGGGATCCCGCGCCATGCTCAGCCGCGCGGCCCCGGCCTGGACGCCCATGGCCGTGACGTGGTGGGCCACGACGTCGTGCAGCTCCCGGGCGATCCTGAGCCGTTCGAGGCTCACGGCCTGCTCCGCAAGCCGCTCCTGCTGCTGCCGGATCTCGGCGTGGGCGGCCTCGAGCTCCTGCCGCTCGATGGCCGCGTTCCACGCCCGGTCGCCGAAGACCCACGCCCCGGCGAAGTAGGCGATGTTCACGAGGAACTGGATCGCGGCGATGGCCATGTAGGCGTTGACGCCGTGCTCACCCACCTTCGGATCCGTGAACTGGTCCACGGTGCTCCAGCCCAGCCACACCGCCATCCCCACGGCCACGGCTGCGCGGGACCACGTGGCGCGGGGGCGGTCCGGGCACCAGGCCCCCACGGAGTAGAAGCCCAGGAACAGCACCACCTGGGAGGCGTACATCTCGATCCCGGCCCACGTGCCGAGCGCGAAGTACACGAAGGACACCGCCACCATCACGGCCACAGGGAAGCGACGCCGCCAGGCGAGCGGGGCGGCCAGCACCACGGCGCCCATGGCAACCCACCCGACGTCCGCCTTCCACGGGACCGACTGCACGAAGTCGGAGAGGTAGACCAGTTCAACGCCGGCCAGTGCCAGCACGCCGGCACCCAGGGCATCCCGCCGACGCCACCCCGGCTGCAGGGCTCGGTGGGGCGGGGAGGTGTCCGTGGCGACGGGGCTCGGGCGCATGGCTTCCCACTACCGACGGAGCGACCCGAACGGCGGGGCGCGCCGTCTCGCGGGTGGACCCGACGACGGCCACCTTCACGATGGGTCCGCCCGACAACGGATCCACCGACGGGGCGGCGGCAGGGAGGGCGCGTGCTCGGCGCGGGGCGCAGCGTGCCCGCACGGTTGCGGCGGGACGCTCCCGGGAACTGCCGACGCGCGCACCGGTCCCGCCGCGCGCACAATGGTGGGGTGACCGATTCCCTCGAGCCACCGCCCCGTGTGCCCCGCGCCGACCTGCGGATGCAGATCCTCCTGGTGCTCGGGGTCTCCCTGGGCGCCTCCGCCGTGTACTCCGTGCTGGACCTCGCGGAGATGGCGCTGCGCTCGTCGATCGCGGAGAGCTCCACGACGCTCAACCAGCCTCTGAGCCCGCTGCCCGTGCTGGATGCCCTGCGCCGGCTCACCGGGATCTGCTTTGCCCTGGTGCCCGTGGCGCTCGCGCTGCACCTGCTCGCGGGCACCACCTCCCGGATCCCGGCCGTGCTGCACTGCATCGGCGTGGACACCCGGCGCCCGGGGCACGACGCCGCGTGGGGCCTCGTGCTGTTCGTCCTGATGGGCGGTGGGACGCTCGCCCTCTACCAGGCCGGTCGCGCGCTTGGGATCACGGCGGAGATCACCACGTCCACGCTGGAGACCACGTGGTGGACCGTCCCCCTGCTGCTGCTCACCGCCCTGCGGCACGCGCTGGTGGAGGAGATCATCGTGGTGGCGTTCCTCGCGGACCGGATGCGGCGGCTGGGGCGTTCGTGGTGGACGGTGGCAGTGGTGTCCTCGATGCTGCGCGCGAGCTACCACCTGTATCAGGGCATCGGTCCGGCACTCGGCAACCTGGTGATGGGGCTCGTGTTCGTGTGGTGCTACCGCCGCGGTGGGCGGCTCGCCCCGCTGCTGCTCTGCCACTTCCTGCTGGACGCCGTGGGGTTCCTGGTGCCCCAGCTCCTGGGCGGCTGAGCGCCACCGCGAGCACCAGCCCGGGGGCGAGGCTGATGGGGTCCGCAATCATGGTGCCCCCCGTGGCTCGCCCCGACGACGAACCGAGTCGCGGGGCCGTGCGAGCGGCGTCGTCGAACCCGGAGGGCTCGGTGCCCCGGATCAGATGGTGACGGGCCCGTCCGGCGTGCCGAAGGTGACCGCCAGAAGACCGGGCGTGCCGTGGGGAGCGGACCACGTGACGTCCACCGAGCGCAGGACGTCCTCCACGGGGCCGCCGAGCCAGTCCGTCACCCGCTCGGGGGAACCGGCGATCTCCATGCCCGTCAGGCTGACGTCCGTGAGGCGCGCCTGCGAGGGGTGCATCTCGTCCGCGGAGTCGAAGTGGATCATGAACGGCAGCTGCGGATCCGCGATCAGGCCCTTGACGCCGATCTGGTGCCAGTCCAGGCGGCGGCCGTCCGGGAAGATCCGGCCGCCTGGCGCGGAGGGTCGGCCCAGCTTCTGCTCGAACGGGGCGAGGTCCGGGACCTCCACGACCCACCCGAGCCAGCCGCCGCCGGCCTCCGAACGTGCACGCACGGCCTGCCCGAACGGCGCCTTGTCCGCGGCGGGGTGCTCCAGCACGGTCACGACCTCCACGTACTGGTGGTCTGTCAGCGGCAGGATCATGTTCCGGGTGCCGAAGCGGGGATGGACCCCGCCCTTCACCGGCTCGATCCCCAACCGGTCCGCGATGCGTTCGGTGGTGGCCTCCAGGCCGTCCGGCTGTGCTGCGAAGGAAACGTGGTCCAGCTTCATGCAGTCATCGTGGCACCCGTCACACGGGCCTCCAAATCCTCGGGTGCAACACTGCGGACACCGGACTTGACGTGGCAGCGGCCGGGTTCCCAAACTGGAGGTCTAGGTCACGAGAGTCAGCGTCAAGCCCCAGCTTGCTGACCGGCAACCCTCCCACCGCGGCGGGGTGCCCTGGGTGAAGACCTGGCCGGGACGTCGTCCGACGCCCACGGCAAGCGCGGGCCACCGGTCGCCCGTTCGTGCGGGCACCGTGCGGACGGGCGCCTGGCCCCTGATCCTTCCGAGAAGGCGAATGGCCATGAGCACAGCACCCACCCCCGACAACCCCCAGGACTGGGCGTTCGAGACACGGCAGATCCACGCGGGGCAGAACCCGGACCCCGTGACGGGTTCACGGGCCCTGCCCATCCACCAGACCTCGTCCTTCGTGTTCCCTGACGCGCACACCGCCGCGGCCCGGTTCGCGCTGCAGGACATGGGCCCCATCTACTCCCGCCTGACCAACCCCACCACCGAGGTGGTGGAGAACCGCCTCGCCTCCCTGGAAGGGGGAGTGGGGGCGCTGATGGTCTCCTCCGGGCAGGCCGCCGCAACCCTGGCCGTGCTCAACCTGGGCGGGGCGGGCACGCACGTGGTGGCCAGCCCGTCCCTCTACGGCGGCTCGTACAACCTGCTGCGCCACACGCTGCCGCGGTTGGGAGTGGAGACCACGTTCGTGGCGGACCCGGACGATCCGCAGCAGTGGCGGGATGCCGTGCGGCCCTCCACCGTGGCGTTCTTCGGAGAGATGATCCCCAATCCCCGCAACGACGTCCTGGACGTGGAGACCGTTGCCGGGATCGCCCACGAGGCCGGGGTGCCGCTGATCGTGGACAACACCGTGGCCACCCCGTACCTGGTGCGGCCCATCGAGTGGGGCGCGGACATCGTGCTGCACTCGGGCACCAAGTTCCTGGGCGGTCATGGCACGGCGATCGGCGGATTCATCGTGGACGCGGGGCGCTTCGACTACGGCGCGGACCCGGAGCGGTTCCCGGGCTTCAGTCAACCGGACCCTACGTACAACGGCCTGGTGTACGCGCGGGATCTGGGGGAGGGCGGAGCCTTCGGCGTCAACCTGTCCTACGTGCTCAAGGCCCGTGTGCAGCTGCTGCGTGACCTGGGCGCGTCCATCTCCCCGTTCAACGCCTTCCTCATCGAGCAGGGGATCGAGACGCTGTCACTGCGCGTGGAACGCCACGTTGACAACGCCCAGCGGGTGGCGGAGTGGCTCGAGGCCCGCCCCGAAGTGCGCTCGGTGTCCTACGCGGGGCTGTCGTCCTCGCCGTGGCACGGGCGGGCTCGCAAGTACGCCCCCCGAGGAGCCGGTTCCGTCCTCGGTTTCGTGCTGGAGGGCGGCAAGGAGGCGGGAATCTCGTTCGTGGACGCGCTGAGCCTGCACTCCAACGTGGCGAACATCGGGGACGTGCGGTCCCTGGTGATACACCCGGCGTCGACGACGCACGCGCAGCTCTCCGAGGACGAGCAGCGCGCGGCGGGCGTGGAGCCCGGCTTCGTGCGGCTCTCGGTGGGCACCGAGGGGATCGAGGACATCCTCGCGGACCTCGAGGCGGGCTTCTCGGCGCTGGCCGCCACGGAGTCGAGCGCGCCCACCCGCACCGGGCCAGGCGCGGACCCCGCCGCTGGCACGGACGGTGGCTCGACGGCGCGTGCGGGCGCGGACGCCGAGCCCTCGGCATGACCGTGAGGCAGACGGACCCGGCGGTGCGCCGGGACGGTGTGGTGCGGGCCGCGGAAATCGGGGAGCTCACCCTGGAGTCCGGGTTCCGGCTGCCTGACGTGCGCCTGGCGTACGAGACGTGGGGCGAGTTGGCCCCGGACGGTTCCAACGCGGTGCTTGTCGAGCACGCGCTCACGGGTGACTCGCACGCGGCGCGCGGCACCACCGTGGGCTATGGGGACACAGCGCCCTTCGACATGGACGGCCGCCGTGCCGCCGCGGACGCCGGTGGCTGGTGGGACGGTCTCATTGGACCGGGCGCGGCCATCGACACCAACCGCTGGTTCGTCGTGTGTGCGAACATCCTGGGCGGCTGCCACGGCAGCACGGGCCCCGCGAGCCTCGCCCCGGACGCCACGCCGTGGGGCTCGCGCTTCCCGCGCATCACCGTGCGGGACACCGTGGCTGCGGAGGCGCGGCTCGCGGACCGGCTCGGGATCCGGCGATGGAGGCTTGTTGTGGGCGGCTCGATGGGCGGTGCCCGCGCGCTGGAGTGGGCCGTGTGCCACCCCGAGCGGGTGGCGGCGTGCGCGGTGATCGCCGCCAACGCCCGCGTGAGTGCGGAGCAGCTCGCGTGGGGTCACGCGCAGGCGCTCGCCATCCGGCAGGACCCTCGGTTCTGCCACGGCAACTACTACGCGGGCCCGCACCCCGTCGAGGGGCTTGGGCTGGCACGCCGGATCGCGCACATCACCTACCGCAGCGCCCACGAGCTCGCCGCCCGCTTCGACCGGGAGGCCCAGCCGCGGGAGGACCCTGCGGGCACGCACCCGGGCACCCGGGGCCGCTACCGGGTGGAGGGCTACCTGGACCACCAGGCGGGGAAGCTTGCCGCGCGCTTCGACGCGAACGCGTACCTCAGCGTCAACGAGACGCTGATGTCCCACGACGTCGCCCGCGGCCGCGGCAGCCTCCGGCAGGCCCTCGCGCGAACCCGGTGCGAGTGGCTCGTGGCCGCGGTGGACTCCGACCGGCTGTTCCTGCCCGAGGAGTCCGCCGAGCTCGCGGCCTCACTGCCCGGTGAGCACGAGGCGCGCACCATCACGTCACCGAGCGGGCACGACGGCTTCCTGCTGGAGACCCCGCAGGTGGGTCGGCTGCTGCGGACGGTGCTGCCGGACTGAGGCCCGGATGACGTGAGATCGGCGCGGGACGGGCGGCGCAGCATCCGTCCCATCCCGCCGTGTGGCCTGGATGCGCAGGGGTGGGGAGGCCTTGCCACGCGGGGTGGTCGGTGTCACACTCTCCCGCATGCGGACCCGAACACTGCTCGACGCCTACGACACGCAGCTGCGAGGTGATGCCGAGATGCTCGACGCACCCGACGTGCTGCGTCTCGGACCCCTGCTCGCCGGGGTGTTCCCGGCGCGGCGGCGGGCCTTCGTCTCCTCCGCGCCCTTCTCGATGGGCGGGGCAGAACTGGACGACCTGATCGCCCACGTGATCACAACATGTGAGGCGGACCCCCGCGTGGACCACATCTCGTGGAAGACCCGGTCGCACGACCCGCTGCCCCACCTGCTGAGCCGACTCCAGCACCACGGTTTCGCTCTCGGGGAGCCCGAGACGGTCATGGTGGGTGAGGCGGATGCAGTCCTCGCCGCCCTCGCCGGGCAGGAGCCCCTCCGGGGGTACGCCGTGGAGCGGGCAGCCAGGGAGGCGCAGCTGCGGGAGGCGGAGCACCTGGCAGGACGGGTTTTCGAGGACTCGCCAGAACGCATCCGGCTCCAGCAGGACGAACTGGTCGAGCGGTGGCGCAGTGCCCCCGAGTCGTTCGAGATGTGGGCGGTACGCGACGGGGACGGCCAGGTGGTCTGTTCCGGGCGCATCGAGTTCCTCGAGCACACTGACTTCGCCGGGCTCTGGGGCGGCGCGTGCCTGGAGGAGCACCGTGGACGCGGGCTGTACCGGGCCCTGGTGGACCGGAGAGCCCGCTCGGCCCGGGACCGGGGGCGGACACTGCTCCACGTCGACTGCAGCGAGTACTCGCGGCCCATCCTGCAGCGGGTGGGACTCGTGCCCGTCACCACGGTGAGATCGGCCACGCGCACGTGCGCCTCACCGTGACGGGGACGAGTCCTCGCCTCCGTGCTGGTGGCCCTCCCACGCGGGCGGCTCGGCGGCGGTCCGTGCAGGACGGCGCCCGCACTTCGGAAAGGGGCGGGCGCCGTCGTCGTGCGGTTGAGCGGAGCGGGGGTGCTCAGGCCCCCTCGGTCTGCTCTGGAATCTGCTCGCCCGCTCCGGGGATCGTTGCCTGGCCGAACGCGGGACGCTTGGCGGTGATGTAGTCGCCGGAGCTGCGGCGGCGGATGCGGCGGCCCACCCACGGCACGAAGTACTTGCGGGCCCACACCATGTCGTCCCGGCGGGCCTCGCGCCACGTGCGCTCGGGGCGCTCCTCGGGGTGGCCCGGGGTGAGGCCGTGGTCCACGCCCAGGCAGTCCAGGGTCTCGCACGCGATGAGCTGGTGGCCCAGCGGGGAGAAGTGCAGCCGGTCCGGCGCCCACATGCGCGGATCGCCCAGCTGGTGCAGACCCCACAGGTCCACCATCACGGCGTCGTGGCGGGCGGCCACGGTGCGCACGTTCTCGTTCCAGATGGCCACGCGCCCGCGGATGCTGCGCAGCACGGGGGTGTTGCCGATGTCCGGACCGTCGAACATGGCCACGGTGGCACCGGTGGCCCTGATCTGCTCGATCACCGCGTCCAGGCGGGAGGCGATGTCGTCGGGATCCGCAGCGGGGCGCAGCATGTCGTTGCCACCCGCGCTGATGGTCACGAGGTCCGGTCGCAGCTCCAGGGCCGGCTCCAGCTGCTCGTCCACAATGGGCTGGAACAACCGGCCGCGGATGGCCAGGTTCGCGTAGGCGAAGTCGTCCGTGTTGCGCGCAAGCTCCTCGGCCACGCGGTCGGCCCAGCCCCGGAACCCGCCCGGGACGGAGTCGTCGGGGTCGCCCACACCCTCCGTGAAGGAGTCGCCGATGGACACCATCCGGTGCCAGGGGTGCGGCGGCTGCGCGGTGCTGTCCGCGGCGGGAACGGGGGGCGTCGTCAGGGGCGGAGTGCTCTCATCCATACCAAAATTACTAACACGTATTGCAGAGCTGTGTCGTCACTGTCCGTCACAGCCGCGTGTGAGGATGGAGCCATGGAACCAGCACCCCACGTCATCTGGAACAACGAGGCCGAGGAGCGCGCCGGGACACCCCTGGTGGTCATGTTCCACGGCTACGGCTCCCACGAGGGCGACCTCATGGCCCTCAGCGCGTCCCTCCCCGGTGGACTCAGCATCGCCTCCGTGCGCGCGCCGCAGCGGGCTGGCGCGGGCTTCCAGTGGTTCCCGCTGTCCTCAGAGCTCGGCTTCACCACGGACGCCGTGGTGGCCGCCGCCGAGCCCGTGGTGCCGTGGCTGCGGGACGAGGCACTGCAGCACACTCACGTGATCCTGCTGGGCTTCTCCCAGGGGATGGCGATCGCCACCACGGTGGCCCGCCACGCCCCGGATCTGGTGGACGCCGTGGTGGGGCTGTCCGGTTTCGTGGTCCCGGTGGCCGACGACGACGCCCAGGCGGACTTCTTCCACGACGCAGCCCTGCGCCAGGATCCCCTGCGGATGTTCTGGGGCCGCGACCCCGAGGACCCGGTGATACCGCCCGCACTGGTGGACCTCACCGCCGAGTGGGCCCAGCAGCACGCGGAGGCCACCAAGGTGCAGTACCGGGGCATCGGTCACGGGGTTTCGCCCCAGGAGCTGTCACACGTCTCGGAATACCTGCGGGCACTCACGGACTGAGCGCACCGCCCACCCGCACCGTCCTCCGCTCCGGCGCGTCCACTGCGGCGGGGGAGTGGAACGCACTACGCGCTGACGATGCGCACGGGCGGCATGCCGGAGGCCGGGACCTCCAGCACGTCACCGGGGTGCAGCTGCGCGCCCCGGCGGGTCTCCGCCTCTCCGTTGACCTGCACCGCGCCCTCGGACACCAGGGTCTTCGCGTGGTGGCCGTCCTCGGCCAGGTTGGCCAGCTTCAACGCCTGTCCCAGGCGGATCATCTGGTCCCGGATGGGCATCTCTTCGTACGCAGTGTCGCTCATGCGTCCATTGTCTCAGGTGCGCCCGGGCGAATCACTGGGAACGCTGCTCGGTGCCCGGACGTGCCTGGCCGGGGTGGGGTGCGGAGGGACGGAAACGCATCCGGGCGGCGTCGTGACCCCAAGTAGTTGCACGTCCAACGAAGTGGGGATACGTTCGGGGGAGACGTGCATCACACCCGAGCCCCACCCCAGGAGCAGCCATGACCCTCGTTCCCCACTTCGTCGCAGGCCGGAGGACCCCGGGCGACTCCGGTCGCACGCAGGACGTCTTCAACCCCGTGGAGGGGGAGGTCAGCGCGCAGGTGCCGCTGGCATCGGCGGAGGAGGTCGCGCAGGCCGTGACCGCCGCCGAGGAGGCGTTCCCGCAGTGGTCGGGGCTCAACGCCCAGCGCCGCGCGCGGATCCTGCTCACGTGGGTGGACCTGATCACCGAGAACATGGACGAGCTGGCCACCCTGCTCTCCAACGAGCACGGCAAGACCTTCCCGGACGCCAAGGGCGACATCCAGCGCGGCGTGGAGGTCGTGGAGTTTGCGGCCGGAGCACCGCACCTGCTCAAGGGCGAGTTCTCCAGCGGCGCGGGCACCGGGATCGACGTCCACTCGCTGCGCCAGCCGCTCGGCGTGGTCGCGGGTATCACCCCATTCAACTTCCCCGCGATGATTCCGCTGTGGAAGGCGGGCATCGCGCTCGCCGCCGGCAACACCTTCGTTCTCAAGCCCTCCGAGCGGGACCCCTCCGTGCCCGTGCGGCTCGCGGAGCTGGCCGTGGAAGCCGGCATGCCCGCCGGTGCGCTGAATGTGGTCCACGGTGACAAGACGGCCGTGGACGCCCTGGTCGAGGACCCGCGCGTGCGGGCGATCGGGTTCGTGGGCTCCTCGCCCATCGCCCAGGCCATCTACAGTGCGGCCGCCGCGCAGAACAAGCGCGCCCAGTGCTTCGGTGGCGCCAAGAACCACATGGTGATCATGCCGGACGCGGACCTCGAGCAGGCCGCTGACGCCCTGATCGGGGCGGCCTTCGGCTCCGCCGGCGAGCGTTGCATGGCCATCTCCGTGGCCGTGCCCGTGGGGGAGGCCACCGCTGACAGGCTGCGCGCGCTGCTCGAGGAGCGGATCGCCATGCTCACGCTCGGCCCGTCCCTGGAGGAGTCCTCGGACTTCGGTCCCGTGGTCAGTGCCCAGGCCAAGCAGCGCATCGAGTCCTGCATCACCGCCGGTGAGAAGGAGGGTGCGGAACTGGTGGTGGACGGCCGCGGCGCCACCGTGGACGGCCACCCCAACGGGTTCTGGGTGGGTGCCACCCTGTTCGACCACGTCACCACGGACATGAGTATCTACCGCGAGGAGATCTTCGGCCCGGTGCTGTGCATTGCCCGCGCCGCGGACTACGAGGAGGCCCTGCGCCTGCCCAGCGAGCACGAGTTCGGCAACGGCGTGGCCATCTTCACCCGGGACGGGGACACGGCCCGGGACTTCACCACCCGCGTGGAGGTGGGCATGGTGGGCGTCAACGTCCCCATCCCCGTGCCGATCGCGTACTACACCTTCGGTGGCTGGAAGGCCTCGGGCTTCGGGGACCTCAACCAGCACGGCACGGACGGGCTGAAGTTCTACACCAAGACCAAGACGGTCACCACGCGCTGGCCCTCCGGCACCAAGGAGGGCGCGAGCTTCGTGATGCCCGCCGGTAGCTGAGCCGCACGACGACGACCGGCGGGGTCCCAGCGCCCCGGCACTACCGCAGCTCCGCGACCCGTGGAGCCGCCGCCCACCCCTGGAACAAGGAACGTCATGACCGAGACCCCCAGCCAGCAGCTCCCCGCCGTCGCCTTCTTGGGCCTGGGCCACATGGGCGGCCCGATGGCCGCGAACCTCGCGGCGGCGGGGGTGCAGGTCACCGGCTACGACATCGTCCCTGAGGCGTGTTCTGCGGCCCTCGAGCAGGGAATCGAGGTGGTCGAGACCCCGCAGGAGGCGGCGCGGTCCGCAGACGTGGTGATCACCATGTTCCCGTCCGGCAAGCACGTGGTGGACGCCTACGTGGGGATCGACGGCGCCGTGGGCCTGCTCGCCGCAGCTCCCGCGGGTACCACGTTCCTGGACTGCTCCACAATCAACATCTCGGAGGCGCAGGAGGCCACGGAGCTGGCACGGGCGGCGGGGTTCACCGCCGCGGACGCCCCGGTCTCCGGGGGTGTGGTGGGCGCCACCGCCGGGACGCTGGCCTTCATGGTGGGTGCGGAACCCGAGGTCTTCGAGCGCGTGCGACCCCTGCTGGAGATCATGGGCGGGCGCGTGGTGCACTGCGGCGGCAGCGGCATGGGTCAGGCCGCCAAGATCTGCAACAACATGATCCTGGGTGTGTCCATGGTGGCGGTCAGCGAGGCGTTCGTGCTGGCCGAGAGGCTGGGGCTGGAGCACCAGGCGATGTACGACGTCGTCTCCAACGCCTCCGGGCAGTGCTGGGCGCTGACCACCAACTGCCCGGTTCCCGGCCCCGTGCCCACCAGTCCCGCCAACAAGGACTTCGAACCCGGCTTCGCCGGGGCCCTGATGGCCAAGGACCTCAACCTCGCCACCACCGCACTGGACGAGACCGGGGCCGCGGCACCGATGGGGCGCCTGGCGGCGGAGCTCTACAACCAGTTCGTCGCGGACGGCCACGCGGGCAAGGACTTCTCCGGGATCATCACGACCCTGCGCGACGGGGGTCGGAAGAGCTCTCGGGAGGAGTGAAGTCCCCGCAGCGCGCGCGAAAACCGTTCAGCGCACCGACGACCGCTTCCACCTCGTGGTCCTCGAAGCCCGTGGTGAGGAACAGGTCCTTGTTCAGCGCCCGGGTGGCCTGGGCCACGACCTCCAGCCCCTCGGGAGTGAGGGTCACGTTCACGGCGCGGCGGTCCGTGCTGACAGGCTCGCGGCGCACCAGGCCTGCGCCCTCCAGGCGGTCCACGGCGTTGGTGATGGAGGTGGGGTGGACCTGCAGCAGTGCGCTCGCCTTCTTCATGAGCATCCTGTGCTCCCGGGTGAAGCTCAGCAGGGCCAGCACCTCGTAGCGGGAGAACGTGAGTCGGAACGGCTTGAGGATCCGGTCCGCCCGGGCCAGCAGCAGCTGTTGCGCCCGCATGATCGACGTCACCGCGGCCATGGGTCCGGCGGCCTGCGTCCAGCCCTCGCGCTCCCAGTTGCGCCGTGCCTCGGCAACGGGGTCGCGGGGGAGGGGCTCGTGCTGGGGCATGCCCGCATTCTACGTGCCCGGCGCAGGCACTCCGTGGCGGACGGCGTCGTCGACCCTGCCCCGGGCGGGTTTCCGTCCGCCGGGTCTGCCGCGACTGCCGCGCACCCGACCGGGGAGTGTGATCCGCACCACCAGCAGGTGCATTCCTCGGATATAGTCGGACGTACTACTTTCGACCTGCCCACTACCCCGAGGATCAGGATCATGAGCCCAGCCGCATCACCCCAGCGCGCCACCGCCCACCTTCCCAGCACTGACCTCCTCCACCTGGAGCACCTGCTCAGCGCGCAGGAGCGCGAACGGTTGCGGGGCATCACGGATCATCTCCAGACCCAGGTGCGTCACCAGAGCGTGGGCTACTGGAACCGCGAGGAACTGGCCCGAGAGCTGCTGCCCGGGCTGGCAGACCTGAGCCTGGGGCGGCTGGCCGAGAGCGGCGGGTCCCGGCTGTTCCAGAACCTCGTGCACGTGCAGGTCGCCCGGGCGGACCTCTCCCTCTCCGCGCTGCTGGGCATCCACAACGAGCTGATTGTGGGAACCCTGGAGGCGTTCGGCTCCGAGGAGCAGAAGCAGACGTGGCTGCCCGGGCTCAAGGAGCTGCGGCAGCTCGGCGCGTTCTGCCTCACCGAGCCGGAGCACGGCTCGGACATCGCCGGTGGGCTGGCCACCACCGCCACCCGGGACGGGGACGGCTGGGTGCTCAACGGCTCCAAGCGGTGGATCGGGCTCGGCACCGTGGCGGATCTCGCGCTCGTGTGGGCCCGGGACACCGCCGACGGACTCGTCAAGTGCTTTGCCGTGGACACCGCTCTGCCGGGGTACTCGGCCACCAAGATCGAGCACAAGATCGGGCTGCGGATCATGCAGAACGCTGACGTGGAGCTAACCGACCTGCGTCTGCCAGCGGATGCGCTGCTGCCGGGTGCCGCGGACTTCGCGGCCACCAACGACCTGCTCAAGGACTCGCGCGCGTGGGTGGGCTGGCAGGCGGTGGGCGCGCAGCAGGCGCTGCTCGACATCCTGCGCGACTACACCCTTGAGCGCGTCCAGTTCGGCAGGCCCATCGCGAGCTTCCAGCTGATCCAGCAGGTGATTGCTGAGGTCGCCGGCAACCTCGCGGCCAGCTCCGGCCTGATGGCACAGGTGACCCGTGTGCAGGACGACGGCGAGCTGGAGATGATGCACGCCGCACTCGCCAAGTCCACGGCCACGCGACTATCCCGCCAGTCCGCCGCGCAGGCCAGGGACGCGTTGGGTGGAAACGGGCTGCTGAGTGACCACGGGATCGCCAAGATCATGGCGGACGTCGAGGCCATCCACACCTACGAGGGCAGCTACCACATCAACTCGCTCATCGTGGCCCGCGCGCTGACGGGGATCTCCGCGTTCGTCTCGTAGCGGGCTGGTAGCGGTCCCGCAGCGGGCGCGGAACGGGACCCGCGGCGAGCAGGGGAACGGGCGACGTCGCCGTGGCCGGACGTGTGCGCGGCGGCAGGGACAGAGCGTGTTTAGGCGAGCGTCGCGGCACCTCGCTACGCTTGTCCCCGAACCGCGCGCCCGCGCCCACGGGCAGCGCACCCCAGACCGATTCCCCACGCGCGAGCCCTCGCGAGGTCCGCGCGAGAAACGGAAGTGAGACCGCATGGCCCCGAAATCCACCCTGGACAATGTCATCTCCCTGGCCAAGCGCCGGGGCTTCGTGTTCCAGGCGGGTGAGATCTACGGGGGTTCGCGCTCCGCGTGGGACTACGGGCCCCTGGGCGCGGAGCTGAAGGAGAACATCAAGCGCGAGTGGTGGCAGACCTTTGTGCGCGGCCGCGCGGACATGGTGGGCCTGGACTCCTCGATCATCCTGCCGTCCGCGGTGTGGCAGGCCTCCGGGCACGTGGAGACGTTCACGGATCCGCTGGTCGAGTCCCTGCACACCCACAAGCGCTACCGCGCGGACCACCTGCTGGAGGCCTACGAGGCCAAGCACGGGCACCCGCCGGTCAACGGGTTGGCGGACGTCAAGGACCCGGAGACGGGCCAGGACGGCAAGTGGACCGAGCCGCAGCAGTTCTCCGGTCTGATGAAGACCTTCCTGGGCCCCGTGGACAACGAGGAGGGCAAGCACTTCCTGCGCCCGGAGACCGCCCAGGGCATCTTCGTGAACTTCCTCAACGTGGTGAC
>NZ_DGYR01000001.1:48272-98325 GCF_002398425.1 Kocuria sp. UBA5001 | reverse complement strand
GAGTTCGAGCAGATGGAGATCGAGTACTTCATCCACCCGGACGAGGCGAAGAAGTACTTCGACGAGTGGGTCGAGGCGTGCTGGGACTGGTTCGTGGACCTGGGCGTGAACCCGGACAACATGCGCCGCTACGACGTCCCGGCGGACGACCGCGCGCACTACTCGGACGGCACGATCGACATCGAGTACCGCTTCGGCTTCCAGGGCTCCGAGTGGGGTGAGCTGATGGGCGTGGCGAACCGCACGGACTTCGACCTCAGCAACCACACCGAGGCCTCCGGCACCAAGATGCAGTACTTCGACCAGGCCTCCGGCGAGCGCTACACCCCGTACGTGATCGAGCCGTCCTTCGGGCTGACCCGCTCCATGATGGCGTTCCTGGTGGACGCCTACCTCGAGGACGAGGCGCCGAACACCAAGGGCGGCGTGGACACCCGCACCGTGCTGCGCCTGGACCCGCGCCTGGCGCCGGTGAAGGCCGCGGTGCTGCCGCTGTCCAAGAAGGAGGATCTGCGCCCCGCCGCCCAGAATCTGGACGCCGAGCTGCGCCGCCGCTGGAACATCGACTACGACGACGCGGGGGCGATCGGGCGCCGCTACCGCCGCCAGGACGAGATCGGCACGCCGTTCTGCATCACCGTGGACTTCGACACCCTCGAGGACCAGGCGGTGACCATCCGCTCGCGTGATGAGATGACCCAGGAGCGCGTGGGTCTGGACCGCGTGCAGCAGTACCTGGCCGAGCGCCTGGAGAAGTAGGAACCGCATGAGCATCGACTACCGCCCCTGGCGCGAGGACGACGACCTGCGCCTGCTCGAACTGTGGCCGGACGCCGAGTCCGCACCGGTCCAGGCGTTCCGCGCCCGGCTGGGTGCGCAGGACCAGAGCGGGTTCTCCGTCACGCTCGTGGCCACCGACGACGGCGTCCCGGTCGCCGCCGGGGTCTGCTACGCCTCCGCGTGGCACCCGCAGCGGCTGTGGCTGTCCGTCGAGGTGGCCCCGGACCACCGGCGTGAGGGCATCGGCCGGGAACTGGTGTCCCGGTTGCGGGCCGCTGCCGCCGCCGGCGGGGTGGACGTCAGCGCCCTGCGCACCCGGGTGGCACCCGAGTCCACGGGGGAGGGCTTCGCCCGCTCACTGGGCTTCACGGGCGCCATGCGCTCGCGGGTGGTCCGCGTGGACGCCGGTGCCCTGCCGCTGCCCACGCTGGACAGCACCCCGGAAGGCGCGGCCACCGAGTCCGTGGAGGACCTGGCCACGGGCTCCGTGGAGCTCACACGCGCCGTCGAGGCGTTCTACCGAGCGGTCCACGAGTGGGACCCGGTGGGGGATGTGAGCATCGGCGCCGTCAACAAGCAGTTCCTCTCGGACACCGCCGGGGCCTACGGGGCCGTTGTGCTGCGCCGCGGCATCTCGCCGGAGGATGAGCGGGGCCAGATCGCGGCCTTCGCCGTGAGCTACCGCCCGTTCGACCCGGCCAACCCGCACGACGAGCCGCAGCCCAACGAGATCGCGGATGTGCTGCTCGGGTACGTGCCCGGCGCCGCCGGTGCCACGGAGGCGCAGACGGGTGCCGCGCTGGAGAAGCTGCTTGCGCTGCTCGTGAGCGACTACCCGGTGGAGGTCGAGGTGGACGACGCCATGGGCCCACTCGTGGCCGTGGTGGACAACCTCCTGGACGCCGGGGTGGCCCGCGTGATCACGGAGACGGAGACACTTGTCCTCGACTGAGGACCGGCCCCAGCCGATCCGTTGAACGTTGCAGCCCTCCCGTCGTGTTCGTGCTCGCCACGATCGGCTGCGCGGCCGCACCGTCCATCCCGGTCCTGGTGGCCGCACGGGCAGTGCTGGGACTCGCGGTGGGTGCCTCGTCCGTCGTCGTCCCGGTGTTTCTCGCGGAGCTTGCCCCCGTCCACCTGCGCGGGCGACTGGTGGCCCAGAACGAGCTGATGCTCGTGGGTGGGCAGGCGCTCGCGTTCGTGTTCAACGCGGGGCTGGCGACGGCCTTCGGCCACGTTGCGCACGTGTGGCGCTACATGCTCGTGCTCGCCACCGTTCCCGCCCTGGCGCTGTGGATCGGGATGACCGTGGTCCCGGAGTCCCCGCGCTGGCTGGCCGGACAGGGGCGGGCCGAGGAGGCGCGCCGGGCGCTGCACCGGATCCGAGAAGACGCCTACAGTCCACGGGAGGCCGAGCAGGTCCTGGAGCTCGCCGCGCGGGACGGAGACCGGGATCGTGACCGGCCATGCGCCGGGCTGCTGGACCTGGTGCGCATCCCGTGGATCCGCAGGGTCTTCGTGCTGGGTTTGTCCATGGCCGTGATCAACCAGATCTCCGGCATCAACGCCGTCCAGCACTACGGGGTGAGCGTGCTCCAGGACTCCGGATTCGGAGGCAACGGTGCGTTCTACGCGAACATCGTCCCCCGGCCTCGTGGGGTCGCGGCGGTGGCGCTGTCCATGGTGCTGCTGCGGCGCGTGGGCATGGGCGTGTGCGCGTGGCTGCTGTGGATGATGACCTTCGTGGTGGGGCTGATGCTCCCGCCGCTCACGAACGCCCTGGGCGTGGGGTGGACGGTGCTGGTTTTCGTGGCACTGCAGCTCGTGGCCCTGGTGTGGGTGCACCGGGTGGTTCCGGAGACCAGGGACCGGAGTCTGGAAGAACTCGGACAGCACTTTCGCGCGGTGTGAGCGTGTAGTGGACAATGGGGTCTCGCGCACCCCACCCGGGCCGTACCCTGCCCGGCAGTGGGCTGCCCGCTGAGACGGCACGGTGCGCCACTGCCGTCCGTCCCCGTCCGCCCGCACCAGGAGGAACCCGTCCGTGTCCTGTGAACTCAGCGTCGCCACCGTCCCGGAGGAGGGCGACTGCCCGCAGTGGGTGGCCCAGCCGGACGTCGCACGGCGGGCCCGGGCGCTGGGGGAACACTTCGAACAGGCCTTCGGACGCCCCCCGGTGGGCGTGTGGGCGGCACCGGGGCGGGCGAACCTCATGGGCGAGTACACCGACTTCTCCGGCGGCACGTGCCTGCCCTTCGCCCACCAGTACGTCACTCTCACAGCCGCGGCTCCGCGCACGGACGGGCTGCTGCGCGCGCGCTCGCTGCAGGACGCAGACGAGTCCGTGGCGGACGAGCGGCTGCGCGAGGTGCGCGTGGCGGACGTGGCCCCCGGCTCCGTCGGCGGCTGGTTCGGCTATGCGGCCGGCGTGGCGTGGGGCATGGACCGCGTGGCCACAGGCCGTTCGGCCCACCCCGTCGCGGTTCCCGAGCTCGCACTGGCCCCCGGCTTCGGGGCGGACCTCATGGTGGACTCCACCGTGCCGATCGGTGCTGGCCTTGCGTCCTCCGCGGCGCTCGAGTGCTCCGTGGCCCTCGCCCTGTTCTCGCTGAGCACGGGCAACGACGATCCGGACGAGGCCCCGCGCCGCGCCCTGGCCCGCGCGTGCATGGACGCGGAGAACTACATCGTGGGCGCCAACACGGGCGGTCTGGACCAGACGGCGTCCCTGCGCTCGCATGCGGGGGAGACACTGGCGCTGGACTGCCGGGACTTCGACGTGGCGAGCCTGCCCGCGGAGCCCGCCGCCGCCGGACTCACCTGGCTCGCGGTGGACACCCGCGCACCCCACCGGCTCGCGGACGGGCAGTACAGCTCCCGCCGCGCCGAGTGCGAGGCGGCCGCCGCGGTCCTCGGCGTGGGCCGGCTGCGGGACGCGCTGCCGGAGCACCCCTCGGAGGACGACGCCGCCGCGGCGCTCGCCCGCTTCGACGCCGTCCTCGCGGACGGTGCGCCCCTGGACGGCGACCCCGAGGGCGTGCGGCTGCGGCTGCGGCACTCGCTCACCGAGATGGTCCGCTCCGTGCGGATTGCGGACGAGCTCGCGACGCCGGACGCGGACTGGTCGCTCGTGGGCCGCCTGCTCGTGGCCGGCCACGAGTCCATGCGACTGGACTGCCAGGTCTCCGTCCCGGAGCTCGACGCCGCCGTGGCCGCGTGCGTCGACGCTGGCGCCCTGGGTGCCAAGGTGGTGGGCGGTGGCTTCGGCGGCTCCGTGCTGGCACTCGCCCCGGTGCACGCCGTTGACTCCCTGGCGCGCTCCGTGTGCTCCACCTTTGCCGAGCGCGGTTTCCGCGATCCTCTTTTTCTGACCCTGCAGCCGTCCCCTGCCGGCCGCCGGATCCTCTGAGCACACAGCCCCTGCCCGGCAGACTCGCTCTGCCACCCGCCCGGATTCTCCACCGCCCGTGTTCTTCACCCGTCCCCTCCGACCGTCTCAGACCGGGAGCCCCCAGTGTTCGCAGCACAGACCTCCGCCCGTCGCCTCAAACGGGGCACCGCCGCCGTGCAGCGCGGGGACGTCCCCGGAGCCCGGGAGGCGTTCTCGGACGCGCTGCGGACCGCGCGCCTGGGCGAGGCGTGGTGCCAGGCCGGCGACGCGGCGTCGTCGTTGGGAGACCTGGAGCGCGACGCCGGGAACCTCGCGGCCGCCGAGCACCACTACCGGATCGGGGCGGTGCAGTACCGCCGTGCGCCGCGCAGCGCTCGCACCGTGGGCGGGCGGGTGCGCTGCCTGGAGGAACTTGGGGACGTGCTGCTCGCGCAGGCCCGTCCGTGGGACGCGTACCGCGTGTTTCAGGAGGGGGCCGACGCCGCGGGGGTGGTGGATCCCGCGCGGCCCGCCGGGGAGGCAGACGGCCCGGTGTTCGTCACGCGCGAGGACCTGCGCTGGACCTCCCACCTGGCCACGGCGGCACAGGCGGCGGGACGGCGTCGGCTGGCCGCGGAGCACTACGAGACCGTGCTTGCGGGCTGCGAGCGGCGCCGGGACGTGGCCGGGCAGATTCTGTGCTGGCAGGGCCTGGCGCACCTGGCCGCTGCGGACATGGCCTGGCCCGAGGCGGCGCACGCGCTCACGAGCGCGTCCTCGCTGTACTCCTCGCTGCCGGATCCGGAGGTCCACACGGACGAGTGGGTGGCGTGCCTGCGGGAGCTCGGGCGGGTGTGCAAGACGTTGGGTCGCCGCGACGAGCAGATCCGGGTGTTCAAGCTGGCGGTGCGCATCGAGCAGATCGGGGCCGGGGTCGCACCCGGGAGTGAGACAATGGCGGGCGATGAACACCGAGACCACTGAGACCACGGACCGTGAACCGGCCGTGCTGAACCTGAAGCCGCTGCACCTGGGACCCCTCACCGTGGACGTCCCCGTGGTGCTGGCCCCCATGGCCGGGGTGACCAACAAGTCCTTCCGAAAGCTGTGCCGCGAGTACGGTGGGGGGCTGTACGTGACCGAGATGGTCACCGCACGTGCCCTGGTGGAGCGCAGGCCGGAATCCCTGCGGATCATCCACCACGACCCGGACGAGACCCCGCGCTCCATCCAGATCTACGGGGTGGACGCCGTGAACGTGGGCAAGGCCGTGCGGATGGTTGCGCAGGAGGACCGCGCGGACCACATCGACCTCAACTTCGGCTGCCCCGTCCCCAAGGTCACCAAGCGCGGTGGCGGCTCCGCCCTGCCGTGGAAGACGGACCTTTTCCGGGCCATTGTGGGCGCCGCCGTGCGCGAGGCCTCCGCGGCGGACATCCCCGTGACCGTAAAGATGCGCATCGGCATCGACGACGAGCACCAGACCTACCTGGACGCCGGACGCATGGCCCGCGACGAGGGCGTGGCTGCCGTCGCGCTGCACGGACGCACGATGGAGCAGCACTACTCGGGCACCGCGAACTGGGACGCCATCGCCCGCCTGCGCGAGGCACTGCCGGACATTCCCGTGCTCGGCAACGGGGACATCTTCTCCGCGGAGGACGCGGTGCGGATGGTCGAGCACACGGGGGTGGACGGCGTCGTCGTAGGGCGTGGCTGCCAGGGGCGGCCGTGGCTCTTTGGGGACCTGCAGGCCGCGTTCGAGGGCAGCCCCCGCCGCTACCGGCCGGGCGTGCGGAAGGTCGCGGACACCGTGTACCGCCACGCGGAGCTGCTCACCGAGGAGTTCGGGGACGAGGCCAAGGGCTGCCGCGAGATCCGCAAGCACGTGTCCTGGTACTTCAAGGGCTATCCGGTGGGAGGGGAGCTTCGCGCGAAGATGGCGCAGGTGCCCACCCTCGCCGCGCTGCGCGAGCTGCTGGACCAGCTGGACCTGGACCAGCCCTACCCGGGGGCGGACGTCGAGGGGCCCCGCGGCCGTGCCGGCTCGCCCAAGAAGCCGCACCTGCCGGACGGCTGGCTGGACTCGCGCATCCTGGGCGACGCCGAGCGCCTGGGCCTGTCGGCCGCCGAGCTCGACGTCTCGGGAGGCTGAGCACCGTGCACACCCCGGACCGTCTGGGCATCCTGGCCCCCGGTTACGAGCCCTCGGACGTCGAGCGCTTCGTCACCGAGGACCACCACAACCGGCACCGCAGCCACTTCGAGCGGGACCGCGCCCGCGTGCTCCACAGCTCCGCGCTGCGCCGGCTCGCCGCGAAGACGCAGGTGGTGGCGCCGCAGAGCGACGACTTCGTGCGCAACAGGCTGACCCACTCCCTGGAGGTCGCGCAGATCGGGCGCGAACTGGGCAAGGCGCTGGGCTGCGACCCGGACGTCGTCGACGCCGCGTGCCTGTCCCACGACCTCGGGCACCCGCCCTTCGGGCACAACGGCGAGACGGTGCTCGCGCAGCTGACACGGGAGATCGGCGGTTTCGAGGGCAACGCGCAGACGCTGCGGCTGCTCGTTCGGCTGGAGCCCAAGATCATGACTCCCACAGGGGAGCCCGCGGGACTGAACCTCACGCGGGCCACGCTGGACGCCACGTGCAAGTACCCGTGGTCCGCCACGGATGCCCCGCCTCGCGCGGACGGGCGGCCCAACCGGAAGTTCGGCGCGTACGAGGACGACCTTCCCGTGTTCGAGTGGTTCCGCGAGGGCGCGGTGGAGGGCCGCAAGTGTCTGGAGGCTCAGGTCATGGACCTCGCGGACGACATCTCCTACAGCGTGCACGACGTCGAGGACGCCGTGGCCGCCCATGCCCTGCAGCTCGAGGCGCTCGCGGATCAGCGTCAGCGCGCCCGGGTGGTCGAGTGCGCGCGCAGCTGGTACGTGCCCACCGCCACAGGATCCGAGCTCGATGCCGCGCTCGCCCGTTTGGAGGCCACCTCCGCCTGGGTGCCGCGCATGGACGGCACCCGCGGGGACCTCGCCCGGCTGAAGAACATGACGAGCCAGCTGATCGGGCGCTTCGCGATGTCCGCGGTGGAGGCCACGCGGGAGGTCGCGGGAGATGAGCCACTGACCCGCTACCGGGCGTCCCTCGTGGTGCCGTGGGAGACGGAGCTGGAGATCGCCGTTCTCAAGGGGATCGCCACCGCGTTCGTGATGACCGTGCGGGACGCGATGCCTCTCTACGACAACCAGCACGAGATCCTCACCATCCTGGTGGGGGCCCTCATGGAGACCGACGGGCGGTTCCTCGCGCCCGACTTCGCGGCGGACTGGCGCGCGCTGAGCGACGGCCCGGGGGTGGAGGCCGCGCGGCTGCGGCTCGTCGTGGACCAGATCGCGTGTCTCACGGACCACTCCGCCGTGGCGCTGCACGACAGGATTCGCGGCACCAACTGGCGCACGGGGGACAAGCCGCTCTGGTGAGGGCAGGGCGCTGGGTGCGGGCCCGACCGTGCGGCGCCTGTCGCGGTGCGTCCTGAGGCCGGTGCGGGAGCAGGACGGGGACCGGAATCGTTCCGCGCTCGCGGGGATTCCGTTCAACGGAGCCAGTGATGTGGACCATACGCACCTGAGATTAGGATCACGGTGTTCTTCGCTCACTGCCCCCTCACCCCACCGGAAGTGAATCCCGTGCGTTCCGTGCCTCCCACAGCCTCCCGCGGCGTCGTCCTGAGATCTCCGGCCTGGGTCGCACCCCTGTGCTGGGTCGCGGTGCTGCTCGACGGCTTCGACGCCGTGGTCCTCGGTGCCGTGATGCCCAGCCTCCTGGCCGATCCGGAGTGGTCAATGACGACCGGTCAGGGCACCGTGGTGGCCACCGCCGGGCTGTTCGGAATGATGCTGGGTGCGCTCGGCATGGGGTACCTCACGGACCGCTGGGGCCGGCGCAAGCTGCTCATCGGAGCGGTGATCGTGTTCTCGGTGCTCACCTTTGCCGCGGCCTTCGCGCCCACGATCCTCGCCTTCGGCGTACTGCGTTTCCTGGCCGGCCTCGGCCTCGGGGGCTGCCTGCCCACGGGCATCTCCATGGTCACGGAGTTCTCCCGTCCCGGTCGTGGATCCAACGCCACGACCGTGATGATGACTGGCTACCACGTGGGTGCCGTGCTCACGGCGGCGCTCGCCATCTGGGTGCTGGGGCACCTCTCGTGGCACGCCATGTTCGTCGTCGGCGCGCTGCCAGCGCTGGTCCTCGTGCCGCTCATGCTCGTCTTCCTGCCCGAGTCGCCGTCGTACCTCGCCTCACAGGGCCGTTACCAGGACGCCCGCCGGGTCGCAGACCACTACGGCATCCACCTGGAGCTGCCCACCGCCCACGGTGCGGGGGCCGTCCACAGCGACCCCCCGGTGTCGTCCTCCGTGCACGCACAGCAGGCCGAGAAGAAGGGCGCCGCACTGCTGCTCTCCGGCACCTACGCCCGCAACTCGGTGGTCATCTGGATCGCATCCTTCATGGGCCTGCTGCTGGTGTACGGGTTGAACACGTGGCTGCCGCAGATCATGCGAGCGGCGGACTACGACCTCGGCAACTCCCTCGGTTTCCTGGTGATCCTCAACGTGGGTGCCGTGGTGGGGCTGTGGATCGGCGGCCGCGTGGCGGACCGGATCACGCCGCGCGTGGCGAGCATCCTGTGGTTCGCAGCCTCCGCCGTGCTGCTCGCCGCGCTGGTCATCAGCCTGCCGCTGGCCGGGATCTACGTGATGGTCTTCCTCACCGGCTGCTTCGTGTTCTCCTCGCAGGTCCTCGTCTACGCGTTCACCGCGGCCAACCACCCGCCGCAGGTCCGGGCGACGGCGCTCGGGATGTCTGCCGGGGTGGGGCGGCTGGGAGCCATCAGCGGACCCATCCTCGGAGGATCGCTGCTGGGCGCCGGGCTGGCCTACCCGTGGGGGTTCTTCGCCTTCGCGGCGGTGGGCGCCCTCGGCGGGGTGGCAATGCTCGGGTCGAAGACCGTGGGGGCGCCGGACCGGGTCACACCGGATCGCGGCGCACCGGAACGGGGAGCGCCGCGCGCGGACGACGTGCCGGCATCCGGTTCCTGAGAGGGCCCGCGCGGGTGGCCTCGCCGCCGCTCACGGATGCTGCCGGCCTCCGACCTTCGCAGGCGGGGCGCGCAAGGGCGACCGGGCAGGGGGGGCGTCGTCGTCCTCACCGGAGACGACGCTCGGATCGCTGCCCTGACGCCCCGTGCGGGGCGGTCTGCACATGCCGCGGGCGCGGTGCTCGGCCGGTTTGACGGGGTGCCTAAACTGGCCCAGTGGCCGGACTGATCAAGCGCGAAGACATCGACGAGGTACGGGCGCGCACGGACATCCGCGAGGTCGTCGAGCAGTACGTGACGCTCAAGCCCGCGGGCATCGGATCGTACAAGGGGCTGTGCCCGTTCCACGACGAGCGCTCGCCGTCCTTCCACGTCCGCCCGCAGATGGGCACGTACCACTGCTTCGGCTGCGACGAGTCCGGGGACGTGATCGCGTTCCTCATGGAGATGGACCACACCCCCTTCACGGAGACCGTGGAGCGGCTGGCCGCGCGCATTGGCTACGAGCTGCACTACGAGCAGGGTGGGGCGCCCAACCGCGAGGAAGTCGGCCGTCGCCAGCGCCTGCTGGACGCCCACAAGGTGGCCGCCGAGTTCTTCCAGCGCAACCTCTACACACGCCAGGCCGCCGCGGCCCAGAAGTTCCTGGGGGAGCGGGGCTTCGACCAGGAGGCCGCCCGCACGTACGGCGTGGGCTACGCGCCGCAGGGCTGGTCCCACCTGCTGCAGCACCTGCGCAACCACGGCTTCACGGACCAGGAACTCAAGCTCACCGGCATGTTCTCCGAGGGCAACCGCGGGCTCTACGACCGTTTCCGCGGCCGGCTGATCTGGCCCATCCGCGCGGTGGCCGGGGAGGTCATCGGCTTCGGCGCGCGCAAGCTCTACGAGGACGACCAGGGGCCCAAGTACCTCAACACCCCGGAGACGCAGCTCTACAAGAAGTCCCAGGTGCTCTACGGCATCGACCTGGCCAAACGGCCCATCGCCAAGTCCAAGCAGGTGGTGGTGGTGGAGGGCTACACGGACGTCATGGCCTGCCACCTGGCCGGGGTCACCACGGCGGTCGCCACGTGCGGGACGGCGTTCGGGGCGGAGCACATCAAGATCGTGCGCCGCTTCCTCTCGGACGACTCCGCGGGTGGCGAGGTGGTCTTCACGTTCGACGGCGACGCCGCCGGGCAGAAGGCCGCGCTGCGCGCGTTCCAGGAGGACCAGCGGTTCGTGGCCCAGACCTACGTGGCTGTGGAGCCGAACGGCATGGACCCGTGCGACCTGCGCCTGGCGCGCGGGGACGTGGCCGTCCGCGACCTCGTTGACACCCGCACCCCGCTGTTCGAGTTTGCGCTGAGGGCCACCATCAAGGAGTACGACGTCAACAGCCTCGAGGGGCGACTGCGTGCCATGCGCGCGTGCGCACCCATCGTCGCGCAGATCCGCGATCCCTCCCTCCGCCCGGCGTACGCGCGGGAGCTCTCGGGCTGGCTCGGCATCGAGACGGACGAGGTGATGCGGGCAGTGGCCGCGGCGTCGGCGCAGCGCAGTGGTCCCGGCAACGACGGCGCCCGCTCCGGGCAGCGCGGCCAGGAACCCAGCCGCCTCGCCGGTGCCTCCCCGCAGGACGGCCGCGCACGGCCGGGCGACGTGGCACCCGGTTCCGGGTCCGACGACGATCGGGGTTCGCGGCCCGTGGAGCTGCCGGATCCCCGGGAGCCGGTGTCCCGCATGGAGCGGGAGGCACTGGAAGTGGTGCTGCAAGTCCCGGACCTCGTGCCCACGACCTACTGGGGGCACTTCGAGTCCGCGGGCATGACGTACCGCGTGCACCAGGTCATGCACGACGCCCTTGTCACTGCCCGCTCGGAGATCGGCGAGCAGGTCCAGGGCGGAAGGGTCTGGCTGGAAGCCGTCCGCAGCCACCTGCCCGATCAGCTGCACGGCTACCTGGCACAGCTGTCGGTCACACCGTTGCCGGCGGCCACGGAGCAGCAGATGCGCAACTACGCCGTGGGGGTGCTCACCTCGCTCGTGGAGATGCACATCAACCGGGAGAAGTCGGACAAGCTCGCGCACCTCAACCGGCTCAACGCCCAGCGCGAGCCGGACCTCTACCAGCAGCTCAACCGCGAGCTGCTCGAACTGGAGCTGCAGCGTCGCAGTCTTATGGGGGTGTGAGCCTCGGCATCTCGGCAGCGGCGGGGAGGGGCGCTGCCCTGAGGCCCGGGCGCTCAGACAAGTTGAGGATGCCCGCCACGGGAGGTAGAGTATCGTCTCGTCGCGCGGAAACGTGCACGTTCCCCCGTAGCTCAATTGGCAGAGCATTCGACTGTTAATCGAAGGGTTACTGGTTCGAGTCCAGTCGGGGGAGCCACCACGGAGGCCTCCTACCCGGAAGGGGAGGGGGCCTTTTTCGTGCCCTCTTCCGCCCGGACCGGTTCGGCCGTGCCAGATCCCCTGTGGCCTCGTGGCCCTGTGACGGAGCGGTGGTGTGCGTCCGACCTCCCGCGTCTAGGGTGTGAGTGCGCGACCGCGGGAGGTTCCGGTCATATGCAACGGATCCTGCGCCGTCACACCACCCCTGATCTCCTGGCCCAAGGACTTCCGCGATGACCGACTTCGAGTCAACCTCTTCACCACAGGCCGCCGCCTCCGGACGCGGCGCCACCGCCGTGCAGCAGAGCCCGGAACCACAGTCCCCAGCGCCGCAGGCACCGGCCCCCGCTCCCACGCCGCGGCAGATGTGGCACGACCCCTACGGCCGGTCCGCCATCCGGGCGCTGCAGACGCTGATCCTGGCAGTGGCGATCGGGCTGGTCGTGTGGCTGGCCGCAACGCTGAAGATCGTGGTGCTGCCGCTGCTCCTGGCCGTCATCATCGCGTCGGCCATGCACCCGATCATGCGGTTCCTCCGTAGGCGGGCCGGTTTCAACCGCATCTGGTCGGCGATCACCGGTCTGCTGGGCATCCTGGTGGGACTGGGCGCCGTGCTGTTCGGCATCGCGCTGACGGTGCGCAACGAGTGGTCCGACCTCGCGCAGAAGACCCAGGAGGGCGTGAACAAGCTGGTGGAGATCCTCACCGGCTGGGGCATCCCGCTGGACAGCACCCACCTGAACGAGTACTTCACCCAGGCCACCGAGTTCCTCAAGAACAGTGGTGCAGAGTCCAGCGCACTGTCCGGTGTCTCCGTGGTCACGGAGATCCTCACCGGTGCGCTGCTGATGATTGTGATGCTGTTCTTCTTCCTGCTGGACGGAGAACGCATGGCCGGTTTCCTGGTGGGGTTCCTGCCGGAGCGGCTGAGGGAGCGGGCCAACCAGGCCGGGCGCGCCTCCGTGCACGTGCTGGGCAGGTACATCCGGGGCACCGTGGTCATCGCGGCTTTCGCAGCTGTGTGCGACCTGATCACGATGCTCGTCATGCGGGTGCCGCTGGCCTTCCCCCTGGCTGCCCTGATCTTCCTGGGCGCCTTCATCCCCATCGTCGGAGCCCTGGTCACCGGGCTGGCGGCCGCACTGGTGGCGCTGGTGGCGGCCGGGCCGGTCGCCTCGATCGTGCTGGTCGTCGTGGTGATCCTCGTGAACCAGGTCGAGCACCACATCCTCCAGCCCAAGGTCATGGGCACCGCACTGGGCCTGCACGGCATCGTGATCATCGCGGCCCTGGCCATCGGCGCACACGAGGGCGGGGTGGCCGGCGCGCTGCTGGCGGTTCCCCTCACAGCGGTGGTCTGGGCCAGCTTCAAGACCTTCCGGGACATGCGCGACGGCGCCCCGGGCAAGTTGCCCGCAGAGGATGACGAGGCGGCACCGGCCGTGCGGGCCTGACCCAGCACCGTCGTCCCTCCCACCGCATGGCCGCGCGCCGGGGCGCGCGATCACCCCACTCATCTCACCTGGTGAACCGCTCGCCTGTGAAGATGCCCGGAATTTCCCCACCCCCTAGTGTTGAGACCCGCATCACAGGTAGTGGAGGAGGATCACCGTGACGGAACAGACCCCGGCCGAGGGAGTGGGTATCGTTCCCCCGCAGGTCAGCAGCGCATCCGGGAGGCCGCGGAGCAGGTGCTCGACGACGTCGTGGACCTGAGCCACGCGGTGCACGCGGACCCGGAGATCGCCTTCGAAGAGACTCGCACTGCCGCGAAGCTCACCACGGTCCTGGAACGGCACGGTTTCAGTGTGGAGACCGGGGTGGCGAACCTGGACACAGCGTTCGTGGCGTCCTACGGGACGGGACCGTTCGTCGTCGGCATCTGCGCGGAGATGGACGCGCTGCCCGGCGTGGGGCACGCGTGCGGACACAACATCATTGCCGCCTCAGGCGTGCTGGCGGGGATCAGCCTGGCCCCGGTCGCGGACGAGCTGGACCTCACCGTGAAGGTCTTCGGCACCCCCGCCGAGGAGTACGGCGGCGGCAAGGTCCTCATGCTGAACCAGGGGGTCTTCGACGGCGTCCACGCGGCCATGATGCTGCACCCGGGCGAGGAGGAGAACGCGGACCACGTGACGCGAGCTGTCGTGGACCTGGAGATCGAGTACACGGGCAAGCCCGCCCACTCCGCCGAGGCGCCACACCAGGGCGTCAACGCGGGGGACGCCGCCACCGTGGCGCAGGTGGCCATCGGGCTGCTGCGCCAGCACCTGCAGCCCGGTGAGCTGGTGCATGGCATCGTGCGCAGTGCAGGGGACGCCCCCAATGTGGTCCCGCACCGCGCGCGCCTTGCCTACGACGCCCGCGCGGACACCCTCGCCGAGCTCGAGGGCCCCGGCGGCGCCAAGGAACGACTGCTGCGCTGCTTCGAGGCCGGTGCCCTGGCCACCGGCTGCACGCTGGAGGTCCACGATGACTGGCCCGCGTTCTCCGAGTTCCGCAACGACGACCCCATGGTCGCCGCGTACCGGGCCAACGCCGAGTCCCTCGGCCGGGCGTTCACGGATGCGCCCATGAGCCGACGACGCCGCCTGGCCGGCTCCACGGACATGGCCAACGTCTCGCTGCGGATCCCCGCGATCCACCCCACCATCCTGGTGGAGGCCGGGGGTGCCACGTGCCACGAACCCGAGTTCGAGCGCTACTGCGCGCTGCCCGCGGCAGATACCGCGATGTGGGAGGGCGGTCTGAGCCTGGCCTGGACCGCCGCGGACATGGCCGCGGACCCCGCCCAGCGCGAACGCCTGGCCCGTACCGCGGAGGAGCTGGCGTCCCGTGACTGATCCCCACACCCACGGCAGCACCCCGGGCCCCGCGGCGTCGTCGCCCGGCGGTGCGGCCCCGGAGAGCAACCGGAGCCTCGCTGACCGGGCGCGGGAGTCCACGCCCACAGCGGCGCAGACCATCGTGCCGCGCCGCCAGAGCATCCCCGCCGGGCGCAGGGCGCTGTGGTGGGCGGTGTGCCTGTTCCCGTTCCTGGCCGCCTTCGTCCTGCAGTGGCTGTCCCCGCTGAACGGACCCCACCTGATCCTGGGCATCCCCGTGATCATGTGGTGGACCTGCATCCCGTGCAGCCTGCTGATCTGCCTGTTCCTGTGCATCGTGGAGTTCACGCGCACGGACCAGGACCGCGAGGAGGTCCTGGACCTGCTGGCCTCCCGGGTGGGGGACGAGCGCCGCGCGGCCGCCCGCGCCGACTCCGGCACCAGGGACCCGCTGGCCGCGACCGGCACGCACCCCGCACCCAGCGGCCCCGAAGAGACCCCGTGAGCACCATTGTCGTCGTCACTCTGGGAGGCATCCTCCTCATCGCGGCGCTGGGCTTCATGGGCCGGCGCAGCCCGGACCGGGACCTCGCCGAGTGGACCGTGGGCGGGCACAACTTCGGCACCACCACCACGTGGCTGCTCCAGGCCGGGGAGGTCTTCACCACCTTCACGTTCCTGGGCACCGCGGGCCTGGTGGTCTCCGGCGGAGCGGCGTCCTTCTACTCCATGCCTTACGTGCCCCTGGGCTACATCGCCATGTACTTCATCGGCCCCAAGATCTGGCGCCTGGCCCGAGCCCGCGGGCACCTCACCCAGGCGGACTTCCTCCAGGACGTCTACAACTCCCGGTTCCTGGGCATCCTGGTGGCCGTGGCCGGCGTCGTGTTCCTGCTGCCGTACCTGCAGCTGCAGATCACCGGGCTGGGACTGATCGTGGAGCTCGTGACCGGCAACGCCTCCCTGGGCAACTGGTCCATGGTGATCGCCTTCGTGCTGGTGGTGGCCTTCGTCCTGTGGTCCGGGCTGCGCGGGGTGGCCACCACCGCGTACTTCAAGGACGTGCTGATGATCCTCATGCTGTTCGTGGTGTGCGTATCCGTGCCGATCCACTACACGGGCGGTTTCACGAACGTGTTCCACACTGTGCAGGAGCAGATGCCGCAGAAGCTCTCGGTGCACGGCACGGGGGAATACGGCATTCCGTGGTACGTGTCCAACATGGCCATCAGCGCCATCGGGTGCGCCTTCATCACCATGCCCAACGACTGGCCGCCTGTGCTCTCCGCCCGCAGCTCCACCGTGCTGCGTCGCAACTACCTGTTCCTGCCGTTCTACAACACGCTGATCGTGATGCCCCTGGTGGTGGGCTACGTGGCTCTGGTGGTCCTGGGCACCGGCGCGGACCCGGACA
The DNA here is from genome assembly GCF_002398425.1 of Kocuria sp. UBA5001. Lineage (NCBI taxonomy): Bacteria > Bacillati > Actinomycetota > Actinomycetes > Micrococcales > Micrococcaceae > Kocuria > Kocuria sp. UBA5001. The sequence continues at coordinate 82,464 of NZ_DGYR01000001.1, read as the reverse complement.
GCTCCCTGCTGACGCTGGCCTCCGGGGTGTTCCCGGGGTGGCTGATGGGTGTGCTGGCGGTGGCTGGCATCGCCACCGCCATGGTGCCCTCCGCGTCCCTGCTGATCGCCACCGGCACCCTGGTGTCCCGCAACCTGATCCGCGCCCGCACGGAGAAGGCGCAGTTCGCCACGACGCAGGTCACGGTGGTGGTCGCCACCGCCGCGGCTCTCGGACTGGCCGTGGCCATGCCGGACCTGCTGGCCAACCTGCTCCTGCTCACGTTCTCCGGCATGGACCAGCTGGCCCCGGCCATCGCGGCGGCCCTGCTGCTGCGGCGCCGGATCGCGGCGTCGTCCATCCTGGCCGGTGCGCTGACGGGACTCGCGCTGGTGATCGGCTACACGTTCTGGTGGCACCTTCCGTGGGCCATCAGCGAGGGCATCATCGGGCTGGCCGCCAACATCGCTGTGGTCGCCCTGTGCGAGGCGTTCCGCCGCGTGCGCACCGGGCAGCGGGCCCCGGTGCGCTCCGAAGAGGAGCGGGAGCTGCTGCGCGCCTGAGTTCTGGAAGCGGCGGCCTGCGAGCCGCCCCTCCGAACGGTGCAACCGCACTGGGCGGAGGGGCGCTCTCCTCCACCACCGCTGCGAGGCCTGCCACGCCCCCGAGCACTCGAGCCCGCGCAGTGCCCTACTAAAGTGAGCGGTGCTGCGCTCGTGCAGTTCCACGACGACAGGTGGGTGATTCGGCTCCATGACCCTCGCGTCCCGTCGCCTCAGTCTGGTGGTGGCGCTGCTGTACTTGACGTGGCTCGTAGCCCCGCTGCTGAACCCGCAGCTGCATCCGTGGACGTCCTACGCCTCGGAGTACGTCGTGGCGGACCACCCCGCGGGCACGATGCCGCGCACCACGGACGGGATCTTCGGGATGCTGCTGATCATGATGGCCGTTCTGTCCCACTCTCGGGCCCGCACACCACGGCGCGGGCTGCCAGACGGCCTCGGTGCACCGAAGGCCGCCCCGACCCCGCGGCGTCGTGGGCGCTTCGCTGTCCGGGATCGACGTGCTGATCACCAGGATCCCCACCGAGGGGATCACGCAGCGGGCGTCGATGGTGGTGATCGTCGTGTGGCTCGTTGCCGTGTCCGGTCTTCCCGTGGTCGAACGGGTGCGGACGTCGCTCGAAACGACCCCGGCATGGGCACCCCCACGGGAGCGCTGTGGCGGGAGCACCTGCGGGAGCTCGTCGTCATGGGCGAGCCGACCCGCGTGCTGGACATCGGCTCCGGACCCGTTGTTGCGTGCTGCTCGGGCGTGGCCTCCGTGCTGTGGGACTGGGCCCCCGTGGTCGAGCTGCTGCGAGGGGAGCACCGTGTGATCGTGCTGGACCGCCCCGGATACGCGCCGGGCCAGCAGGTCTCCGAGACACTCCCGACCCTCGATACCGAGGCGGCCCGACTGCTCGCGGTCCTCACCGCGCTGGGAGCCACTGGCCCGGTGACGGCAGTGGGCCACTCCTTCGGCGCGGCGGTCGTGGAGGCGGCGGCCCGCCTCCATCCCGGCAGGCTGGGGTCCCTGGTGTTCCTGGACGGCTCTGTCCCCGAGGCCGAGGGCGCGGACTGGGCGCACGACGGGGCCCGCGCCGCTGGCCGCTTCCGTCACGGCACCCACCCCGCGGTTCGATCCACGTTCGTGCGGGTGCTCTGGCAACTGGTGGGGCCCGCCGTCTCGGTGGCGCTAGTTCCAGGACGGCGGGGCGTGGCGCGGGCGATGGGCGGACTGCGCGCCGAGGGCTCCTCCTCGAACATCCTGCTGGCCTCGCTGCGCGACCTCGCGGGCTACGTGGCCTGCATGAACCGGCTCCGCGAACTGCGCGGTCGCATGCCCCTGGAATCCGGGGTGCCCCTCACGGTCGTGGCCGCCAACGGCCGCGTACCCCGCCCGGGGCTCAGCCGGTGGGCTCGCCACGTCCTGGCCCAGGCCGCCCGGCTTGCGCAGGAGACCTCCGTGCGCCGCGTGGTGGTGTCCCGCAGCGGCCACTTCGTGATGCTTGACCAGCCCCGTTGCACCGCCGAGCTGATCGCCGAGGCCGCTCGCTGACCCCCGGGCCACCCGCGGACACCGCTCGGTACGTCTGGGCAGCTCTCACCAGCGGGGCCTGAGCGACGGCGGGATCGTCGTGCGGATTTGGCCCCTGCGGGGGGCCGCAGCCCTGGGGCTCGTGCCGTTCACGGCGTCATCGAACGTCCTGGGCGGTCACGGCACGGCGGCGCGAGCTCAATGCTCATGGGCTGGCGGTGGGGGACCTGTGGGGCCGTCCAGCAGCGGTCCAGCGAAGATCGTTGCGTTCTCATGGTCTACCCCGACACCGGCCACCGCTACGCCGGGGTGGTCCGCTCAGGGTTCGAACACGTGCCGCCCGTCACCGACTACACGCCGCACCGCCTGGTCTCCCGGGGGCAGGCCCAGCGGCTGCCCTGGTACTGCGTTCACTGGGGCGGCTCGGTGCCCGGTCAGGGTCTCAGATGACGTGCTCCTCCCGAGCGCGGCTGACCGCTGCGGTGCGGTTGTCCACGCCGAGCTTGTCGTAGATGTGCACCAGGTGCGTCTTCACAGTGGCCTCGGAGATGAAAAGGGACTTCGCCAGCGCCCGGTTGGACGCGCCCGTGGCGAGCCCGCGGAGGATGTCGATCTCGCGCGCGCTCAGGGTGGCCCCTGGCGCGCGCACGCGGCTCACCAGGTGGGCGGTCACTGACGGCGAAAGCACCGGACGCCCCGCCGCGGCGTCGTGCACCGCCTGCCCGATGGTCGCGGGCTGGGCGTCCTTGAGCAGGTAGCCGGTGGCGCCGGCCTCGAGGGCAGCGACGACGTCCGCCTGGGTGTCGTACGTGGTCAGGATCAGCACGGGCGGTCCACCGGACGCGACGATCCGCCGGGTGGCCTCCAGCCCGCCCATGCCCTGCCCCATCTGCAGGTCCATGACCACCACGTCCACCCCGTGCGCCGGGCGCGCGAGCACGTCCAGCGCGCCGCGCCCGTCCTGCGCCTCCGCACACACGGTGATGTCCCCGAGGGACTCGAGCACGGCGCGCAACCCGGCGCGCACCACGGGGTGGTCGTCCACCAGCAGCACCTGGGTGGTCATGAGGGACTCCTGTCTCCGGGGGTGTGGTGGGGCGGTGCGGGCAACGACGACGCCGCGTCCGCGAGCGGCAGCCGCACGTTCACCACGGTGCCGCCGTGCGGTTCGGACTCCACCGTCAGCTCGGCGCCCAGCTCCTCCGTGCGGCGTCGGAGGTGGGAGAGGCCGTAGGAGTCGTCGCGCCCCCGGCGAGCCGCTGCGCGGGGGTCGAAGCCCACGCCGTCGTCCACGACGTCCAGGGTCACGGCGTCCTCCCACCCCGCGAGCGTGACCACCGCGCGGGAGGCGTGCGCGTGGGAGGTCACGTTCGCCAGGGTGGACTGTGCCGCACGGATGAACAGGGTCCGCTGGGGACCCGTGAGCTCGGGGAGCTCGCCCTGCACCGAGAACTCGCACGTGAGCCCGGTGCCCGCGGCACGCGCGCCCTCCTCGGTGCGGTGGCAGACCTCCGAGAGCGCACCGGGCAGGGACTCGTCCAGGGCGGGGGAGGCGAGGTCCCGCACGAACCGGCGGGCCTCGGCGAGGTTCGCGGCCGCGGTTCCCTCGATGGTGGCCAGGCGAGCGGCAGCGACATCCTGCTGGCCGTCCGCGAGGGACTGCTGGCCCGCACGGGAGACCAGCACGATGGACGTGAGCCCCTGGGCGAGCGTGTCGTGGATCTCCCGGGACAGTCGCTCCCGCTCGGCCATGGTACCTGCCGCGCGCTCCTGGCGTGCGAGCTCCTCGCGTGTGGACTCGAGCTGACGGATGACCCGCACGTGGCGCTGGGCGTCCCGATAGAGGGCGCGGTAGCCGTAGCTCACGAGCAGCGCGACCACGGCACCGATCGCCGGGCCGATCACCATGGGTGCGGTGAAGGACCCGCTGGGCGTGTGGAGGTACTGCGAAACCCCCACCACACCCACGAGCAGCGCCACGCACACCAGGGCCACCGGGGGGCTCAGCAGCACCGGGTAGAGGAAGAAGAGGGGGAAGACCACCCAGGAGAAGTCCGCGCTCTGCAGCGCGAGCAGCGCCCACAGCAGGGTGACGACGAACAGCCACGCCGGTGCCAGGCGCATGGTGGCGCGGCCCGCGCGGCCGCGCGCCACGCGGTTCTCCGCAATGGTTCCCGCCAGGTAGAACGCGGCGAGCACCAGCGCACCGCACAGCAGCGTCACCAGCGGGGCCGTGTGGCCCCGTGGCCAGCTCAGCAGCGCGCGCACGAGCGCGAGCGCGAGCAGCCCGGCGAAGCTCACGTGCAGCGTGACCCGCATGGTGCGCAGCAGCACGGGGGTGGACAGCTCGTGGCGCACGGTGTGCCTTCCTCGACGGTGCTCTGCGGACGGCGACGGGTGCCGGACGGGCAGCCGAAGTCCATGGTCATGGTACGCACGGGCCACCCGGTGGACATCAACCGAACGGTTGATCCGCGGTTCAACCGCTCGCGCCCCGACCTTCAACCGGGGTGGCGATCCCCGCGTGCCGCCGCCGCCGGAGACTGGAGGCAGTTGTCCACCACACCTTCGTCACGGGAGCCACCCCATGTTCTTGTCCCTGAGGGACATCACCTTCGCCAAGGGCCGCTTCGCGCTGCTCGCCACGGTCGTGGCGCTCATCACCCTGCTGCTGGTCCTGCTGACCGGTCTGACCAACGGACTCGGTCACCAGAACACGTCAGCGCTCGAGCGCCTGGCTGCCCAGAGCCTCGTGCTGAGCGCGCCCCCGGGGGATTCCGGCACGTCCTCGTTCACCACGTCGCAGATCACGGACGGCGAGCTGCAGAGGTGGCGCGACGGCGTGGGCAAGGACAGCGTGGAGCGCCTGGGGATCACCCAGACCAGCGCCCGCAGCGGTGCCGAGACCCAGGACGCGAGCACCACGACGTCGCGCGCGGGCACCACCGCGGCCGCCGCCATCGCCCTGGAGCCGAGCTCGAAGCTCGCCCCGGACCTGAAGGCGTCCTCCGGCCAAACCCATCCGGACGAGGGCCAGGTGGTGCTGAGCAGCACTCTGGCCGACGACATGCACGTCTCCGTGGGGGACACCGTCTCCATGGGCGGCAAGGCCCTGAAGACCACCGGCGTGGTCGAGGACGAGTACTACAGCCACGTTCCGGTGGTGTGGATGAGCATGGCCGACTTCCCGGCGTTGGCCCACACCACGAGTGACGAGCAGGCCACTGCGCTGGCCCTGACCACGCAGGACTACCCGCAGGAGCTGCCTGGTGACACCGACACCGTGGCCATGAGCACCAAGGAGGCGTTCGCAGCACTTCCCGCCTATGAGTCCGAGCGCGGTTCGCTGCTGATGATGCAGGGCTTCCTGTACGGGATTTCTGCACTGGTCGTGGTCTCCTTCCTGACCGTGTGGACCATTCAGCGCACCCGTGACATCGCGGTGCTGCGCGCCCTGGGTGCCGACCGTGGCTACGTGGTGCGGGACTCGATCGTGCAGGCGGCCGTGGTCCTGACGCTGGGCGTGCTCGTGGGCGGCGCACTCGGACTGCTGGGTGGGCTGCTCGCGGGATCCGCCGTGTCGTTCCAGCTGAGCCTGGCCAGCGTGGGACTGCCCGTGCTGGGTGTGCTCGTCCTGGGCCTGCTCGGCTCCCTGCTCGCGGTGCGCCGCGTTTCCACCGTCGACCCGATGATTGCCCTGGGAGGTAACTGACCATGCACGCTTCCGACACCAAGCCCCGCCACCGCGCCGATGCCCACGGCCCCGCCGAGTTCGTGGGCCAGGACGACCACCGGACCGAGCACCTCGCCGGCGACGAGCTCGAGTCCCGTCATGGGGGCCCCTGCGGCACCCGCCACGCGGATGCCGACGCCGCCGCGCTGGATGTGCGCGACGTGTGCCTCGAGTACCCGGACGGCACCGCCGCGGACGGCACTGCGCGCACCGTCACCGCCCTGGACCACGTGCACCTGACACTGCACCGCGGCACGATGACGGCGCTGATCGGGCCCTCGGGCTCCGGCAAGTCCTCGCTGCTCGCCGTGGCGGCCGCCCTGATCCGCCCGACCTCCGGCACCGTCACCGTGGCGGGGGAGTCCCTCACGAAGCTGCCCGAGAAGGAGCTCGCGAGGATCCGCCGAGGGCACACCGGCATGGTCTTCCAGCAGCCCAACTTGCTGGCGGCCCTGACGTCGCGCGAGCAGCTCGTGCTCGCCGCCCACATCGCAGGGGCCCGCGGCAAGGAGCTGAAGGCCGCCGGGAAGCGCGCGGACGAGTTGCTCGAGCAGGTGGGCCTGACGGACTGTGGGGACCGCCGCCCCCACCAGCTCTCCGGCGGGCAGCGCCAGCGCGTGAACATTGCCCGGGCGCTCATGAACGACCCCCAGCTGCTGCTCGTGGACGAGCCCACCGCGGCACTGGACCAGGAGCGCTCACGCAGCATCATGGAGCTGCTCGCCAGCCTCACCCACGAGTTCTCCCTCGCATCCCTCGTGGTCACCCACGACACCGAGTTCGTGCCGCTCGCCGACGAGTGCGTGACCATGGAGGACGGCCGCCTGCGGTGACTGCACGGGGCCCGTGTGTCGGGCTCCGGCGGGGCCGGAGGCCTCCCGGGCGGATGGTAGTTTGAGACCAGATCGTTCCATCACCACCACCACGCACTCACCGGAGGCGGCATGAGCCACGCAGTGGGCCCCAACAGCGGCCACTCACCCACCACAGGAACCCGCACCACCAAGAGGCCGGGGGCGGCACCCATCACGGACGTCGTCAAGGTCTTCGTGCGCCTGCTCCCCAAGCAGCTCAAGGACGAGGCCCAGCTGGCCGTCCTCGAGCTCAAGGACAAGGGCATCAAGGTGGGTGTGGGCGCTGCGTTCGTCGTCGTCGGCCTGCTCTTCCTGGGTCTCGCGGTGATCGCCTTGGTCGGCGCGGCCATTGCCGGGCTCTCCCACGTGATGCCCGCGTGGCTCGCGGCCCTGCTGCTCGCCGTCGTGTTCATCGTGGTCCTCGCCGTCCTGGCTCTGATCGGTGTCTCCAAGATCAAGAACGCCATGCCGCTCGTGCCGGAGAAGACGATCTTCGGGCTGCGCTACGACCTCGGCGTCCTCAAGGAGGGCTCCGCGTACAACGAGGGCCGCGTCCAGCGCGAGATCAACGAGGCCGAGCAGAAGAAGCAGCGCGAGAAGGAGGAGGCCGCGAACGATCCGAACCGCGTCAAGCCGGTCAAGCCCACCGAGGAGCAGTTGCGCTCCCGCCTGAAGCTGCGCCGCGAGCACCTCAAAAGCCTGCGCGACGACGCCCAGAACCGCGCGGACTCCGTGCAGGCCGCCACCAAGGGCTTCGTCAACCGCACCTCGCGCACCGTGAAGGCCACCCAGGCCTCCGTGAAGAGCATGTTCGCCTCCAAGGGCGGCACGCAGGGCGTGCGCGCGGAGGGCTCCACCTCTGCGGCGGACGTGCTCAGCGAACGCTGGCAGCCGCTGGCCGTCGCCGCTGCGGCAGGAACCGCGTTCCTCGTGTTCCTGCGGAAGCTTCTGCGCAAGTAGTTCGAGCAGCCCACGGGCGGCTCTGTCGAGCTGTTTCCCGAGGCACCGGGCCGGGTCCTCTTCGGAGGGCCCGGCCCGCGGCATCTCCGGAGTCCGGCGGGATGAGGTGCGGAGCGCGGTGGCAGCGGTGCCCCTACGATGAGTCCGTGGACCAGCAGAAGACGGGACGATGAGCCAGTGGATCGCGGTGGCGCTGGCGATCGCCTCCGCCGTGTGCCTCGCGGTGGGCACTCAGACGCAGTCGGCGGCCGTCAGGGGCGAGACCTCCGGGGCCCTGAGACCCCGCAATCTGGGGGCCCTGCTGCGCAACGGCCGCTGGCTGCTCGGCACGGGCCTGCTGGGGCTGGGGATGGCGCTGAACGTCTCCGCGCTGACGCTGGCCACCGTGACCGTGGTGCAGCCCATCGGTGTGGTCGCGCTGGCGATCACGACACTGCTGCACGCGCGCCACCAGCACCTCACGATCAACCGCCGAACCTGGCTCGCCGTGGTGCTGTGCACGGTCGGCGGCGCCGGATTCGTCGCGTGCGCCGTCTCGGCCACGGACCCGTCACGCAGGCCGGGCGCGGCCGCGGAGAACACCGTGGTGCTCATGCTGCTCGGTCTCGTGGTGCTGCTCGGCATCGCGGAGGTGGTGTTTCGCCGTCGCCGGATCAGCATGTTCTACGTGCTCGGCGCCGGGGTGCTCTACGGGTTCGTGGCGGTGCTCGTGCGCCTGAGCATGACCGCTCTCACAGCGGGCGGGCTCGGGGCGTCCAACTGGCTGGCCGTGCTGATGCTGCTGGTCACGGCCGTTCTGGGCGGCTGGATGGTGCAGTGCGCCTACTCGAGCGGGCCTCCGGACCTCGTGATCGCCGGGCTCACCGTGGTGGACCCCATGGTGGGGGTGGCCCTGGGGCTGCTCGTCCTCGATGAGGCCGGAGAGGTGCTCACCGGGTGGCTCGCCGCGGGCATGGGGCTTGCAGGTGTCGTTGCTATAGTCGGCGTGGTCCTGCTCTCCCGGTTCCACCCAGAGGTCATCCAGCGCCGAGCGGCCGCACGCGCCCGCTCGAGGACGCAGGATGGCGGCACCGGCCAGCAGGCGGCGTCGTCCCGGAAGGTCGCGCGCCCCGACCGATGACTCACGTACGGAACACAAGGCATTGAAGATTCTGATCACCGCAGAGACCTATCCGCCCGACGTCAACGGTTCCGCCCAGTTCGCCCGCCGTCTGGCGCACGGCATGCTTGATCGCGGTCACGAGGTCCACGTGATGGCACCCATGCCCACCAGCGGGGCGTCCCGGACCATGGACGACAGCGGCGTGACGGAGCACCGCATCCGCTCCCACCACGCGTTCACCCACCCGTACTTCCGGCTGTGCTTCCCCTGGGAGGTGGCCCGCGAGATCACCCGCCTGTTCGACGAGCTGCAGCCGGACGTGGTCCACATCCAGTGCCACTACATCCTGGGGCGGCTGGTCGCCAGGGAGGCGTCCCGCCGCGGGATCCGGCTGATCGGCACCAACCACTTCATCCCCGAGAACATCGAACCGTTCCTGCCGTTCCCCGAGTGGTTCATCAAGGGGTACCGCAAGGTCTCCTGGTGGGACCTCGCGAAGATCTACGACCGGTGCGACGTCATCACCGCGCCCACTCCGCTCGCCGTGCGGACCATGGTGGACAACGGCGTGGCGGACCGTGCGGTGGCTGTCTCCAACGGGATCGAGGCAGGGCACTACGAGGCCCGTGAGGGGGAGGACGTCGGACACCAGGACCATCCCGTGGTGCTGTTCTGCGGGCGGCTCGCGGTGGAGAAGAACGTCAACGAGCTGATCGAGGCCATCGCCCTGATCCCGCGGGAGAAGAACGTGCACGCGGAGATCGTGGGGGAGGGGGAGCAGCGGGACGGGCTCATTGCCCTCGCGCACGAGAAGGGGATTGCGGATCGAGTGCACTTCCTGGGGTTCCTCACGGACGAGGAGCTGCGCCGTGCGTATCTGCGTGCGGACGTCTTCTGCCAGCCGGGCACCGCGGAGCTGCAGTCCCTCGTGACGCTCGAGGCCATGAGCGCCTCGAAGCCCGTGGTGCTCGCCAACGCCCGTGCGCTGCCGCACCTGGCTGACGAGGGCCGCAACGGCTACCTGTTCTCGCCGGGCGACTCCGGAGACCTGGCGCGCAAGCTGCAGCTGGTGCTCGACGCCACGCAGGAGCAGCGGCGGGCCATGGGGGAGCACAGCCACCACATGGTGTCCCAGCACTCCTTCACCCGCACGCTGGACCGATTCGAGTCCCTCTACAGCGGTGCCTCCCGCTGAGCAGCCACGGTCCGTTGCACCGGGGACGACGACGCCGCACGGGCACCGCACCCGAGCCCGGCCCCGTGGCGCACCACCGGAGGTCACGGTGGGGTACCGTGGTGCGGCGGCCTTCGGGTCGTCACGAGGGGCGGTAGCTCAGCTGGTCAGAGCAGAGGACTCATAATCCTTGGGTCGTGGGTTCAAGCCCCACCCGCCCTACGCGCACCGCCCTCCCGCCAGGTATCTCGCCCGGCGGGAGGGCGATTTCTTTGACCCCGTCCGAGCGGCGTCTCCGCCCGGTTGGCGAAGATGCCAGCCGCTTCCCGCAGGATCCATTTCCCGCAGGACCCGTCCCCACCCCTCCGGCTCGAACTGGCCGGACCTATTCCTCCCGCTCACTGCCGCTGCGGCACGGGCAGCAGGACCGAGGGTCGCAGATCGACGACGAACTGCAACGGATTGACGTACTCCCGGTCCTCTCGCACGCCCCAGTGGACGGCCGTACCTCCGGGACCGTGACCGGGCTCCGCCACCTTCCCGATCACCTGACCCCTGGTCACCCGGTCGCCACCGCCCACCGTGGCCAGGACGGGCTCGAATGAGGACTTGTGGCCGTCCCCGTGGTCGATCGTGAGCACCTCCCGGTCCACCACCACACCCGTGAAGCTCACCGTCCCCGCCTGCGGGGCGTGCACCTCCGTGCCCGGTGGAGCGTGCAGATCCACACCGCGGTGGCCCGGCAACCACTTCTTCGCCGGGGCTTCGAAGTGCCGTTCCACGGCGGGACGCGGGGACACGGGCCACGCCCAGCCCGCAGGTGCCGCCGCGGCGGGGGAGAGCGCCCCGGGGTGCACGAGAACCAGGAGCAGCAGCAGCGCCAGCGCCGTGGCACCCGGCAGCCCCGGTGCGCGAGGCTGCGGCACGGGCGCTCCGGAGGAAGGGACAGGAGGATCTGAGGGAGTCATGCCGCCAGGCTGGCGCCGCGGCGTCGTCGTGCGGCGACGTACCGCGGGATGTGGAGCGGGCACACCGCGCGATGCGCTAGACTGGACGGTGCAGTTGCCCTGCCATCGGTTCCTCATGCCCGCTCGCGGGTGGGAACAACGGCGGGCAGCTGACTTCGCGCGCGAGGGAACCCACCACGAACACGCTTCGTGCGGGTGCGTGCCCCTCGGTCCGAGACCCCCCGTTCCACGGGAACTCGGTACGGGGCACGTGCGAGCACCTTCTGAGAAGGAGTGGCCCGCCGCATCGCGCCAGGGACCGGCACCGCCGGTCGAGAACCGTCAACCCATGACGGCCCCCGGGCCGTCAGATACTCACAGGAGACGACATGCCCGTCGTAACCATGCGCCAGATGCTCGACAACGGCGTCCACTTCGGCCACCAGACCCGTCGCTGGAACCCGAAGATGAAGCGCTTCATCTTCACCGAGCGCAACGGCATCTACATCATCGACCTGCAGCAGTCGCTGGGCTTCATCGACAAGGCCTACGAGGCCGTCAAGTCGACCGTCGCCCACGGCGGCACCATCCTCTTCGTCGGCACCAAGAAGCAGGCGCAGGAAGCGATCGCCGAGCAGGCGACCCGCGTGGGCATGCCCTACGTGAACCACCGCTGGCTCGGTGGCATGCTCACCAACTTCCAGACGGTCTCCAAGCGGATCGACCGCATGAAGGAACTGGAAGAGGTCGACTTCGACGACGTCGCCGGCTCGCAGTACACCAAGAAGGAACTGCTGCTGCTGCGCCGCGAGAAGGAGAAGCTGGAGCGCACGCTCGGCGGCATCCGCAACCTCACCAAGACCCCGTCCCTGATCTGGATCGTGGACACCAAGAAGGAGCACCTCGCGGTCGACGAGGCCCAGAAGCTCGGTGTGCCGATCGTCGCGATCCTCGACACCAACTGTGATCCGGACGAGGTCGCGTTCCCCATCCCGGGCAACGACGACTCCATCCGCTCCGTCTCCCTGCTGACCCGCGTGGTCGCGGACGCCGTGGCCGAGGGCCTCATGGAGCGCCACAACGGCAAGTCCAACGCCGCCGAGGAGCCCATGGCCGAGTGGGAGCGCGAGCTGCTCGAGCAGCACGAGGAGCAGAAGTCCGAGCAGGCCGCCCCGGCCGAGGAGTCCGCTCCCGCCGCCGAGCAGCCGGCCGAGACCGCTGAGACCGCTGAGCAGAAGGACGCCCCCGCCGCCGAGTGAGGCCGCGGGAGGTGTTCACCTCCCATTCTTCCCGGTGACCCACAGTGGTGACCGGAACCGCACCGGGCGTCCGAGGACGCCCGGTGCGGACACAACCGACAACAGAGGAGTTCACATGGCGAACTACACCGCTGCTGACATCAAGGCCCTGCGCGAGCGCACCGGCGCCGGCATGCTGGACGTCAAGAAGGCCCTGGACGAGGCCGACGGCGACACCCAGAAGGCCCTGGAGATCATCCGCGTGAAGGGCCTCAAGGGCGTCACCAAGCGCGAGGGCCGTTCCACCGCCGAGGGCATCATCGTCGCCCGCGCGGAGAACAACGTGGGCTACATGGTCGAGGTCAACTCCGAGACCGACTTCGTGGCCAAGTCCGCGCCGTTCGTGGAGTTCGGCAACAAGGTGCTCGACGCCGCCGTGGCCGCTGACGCCGCGGACCTCGAGTCCCTGCTGGCCACCGAGGTGGACGGCAAGACCGTCTCCGAGCTCGTCACCGAGACCGGTGCGCTGCTGGGCGAGAAGGTCGTCGTGCGTCGTGTGGCCCGCGTGGCCGGCGACCACGTGGCCGTGTACCTGCACAAGACCTCCAAGGACCTCCCCGCCCAGGTGGGTGTCCTGCTGGCCGTGTCCGGTGCCGACGCCGAGGCCGCCGCGCACGACGTCGCCGTGCACATCGCCGCGATGTCCCCGACCTTCCTCTCGGAGGAGGACGTTCCCGCCGAGACGGTCGAGAACGAGAAGCGCGTGGCCGAGGAGACCGCCCGCAACGAGGGCAAGCCGGACAAGATCATCCCGAACATCGTCCAGGGTCGCCTGAAGGGCTACTACAAGGACGTCGTGCTCGTGGACCAGGACTTCGCGAAGGACTCCAAGAAGTCCGTGGGCCAGGTGCTCTCCGAGGCCGGCGCCACCGCCACCGCGTTCGCGCGGTTCCGCGTGGGAGCCTGATCTCACCACCGCGTCCGCCGCGTGCACCACCGAGGTGACGTGCGCGGCGGACGTAGCGGCGTCGTGAACGGGAGACCGTCCGCGCACCGCACCCCGCGACGGCGGGGCCCTGCCGGGAGACCGGTGGGGCCCCGCCGTTTCTGTATGCTGGTGGGCGGTCTGCCACGCGCCGGCCGCTCTCACGGGCACCCCGTCACGACACACGGGGGTGGTGCCCGGGGAAGCACCCTGACGACACACCGGCCCCGGGAGGTTCCATGCCCACCACCAACGAATCCGAGCCCCAGGACGAGGCCATCCGCATGAGCCGGGAGGTGCGTCCGGGAGCGCCGGCACGTCGTCGCGTGCTGCTGAAGCTCTCGGGTGAGGTCTTCGGCGGCGGCAGCGTGGGTGTGGACACCACCGTGGTGCGCCAGATCGCGGAGCAGATCGCCGCGACGGTGGGCCGCGTGGAGACCTCGATCGTGGTGGGCGGCGGCAACTTCTTCCGCGGCGCCGAGCTCTCGCAGGCCGGGATGGACCGTTCCCGCGCGGACTACATGGGCATGCTCGGCACCGTGATGAACTGCCTCGCCCTGCAGGACTTCCTGGAGCAGTGCGGCGTGGACACCCGTGTGCAGTCCGCGATCAAGATGGAGCAGGTTGCCGAGACCTACATCCCGCGCCGCGCCATCCGGCACATGGAGAAGGACCGCGTGGTCATCTTCGGTGCCGGCGCCGGGCTGCCCTACTTCTCCACGGACACCGTGGCCGCACAGCGCGCACTGGAGGTGCACGCCACGGAGGTCCTGATGGCCAAGAACGGTGTGGACGGCGTGTACACCGCCGATCCTCGCAAGGACCCCGCCGCCGAGCGCCTGGCGAGCCTGACCTACAACGAAGCCCTTGCCCGAGACATCCGCGTGATGGACCAGACCGCGTTCGCGCTGTGCCGTGACAACAACGTCACCATGCGGGTCTTCGGCATGGAGGGGGCGGGGAACGTGACCCGCGCGGTGCTGGGCGAGGAGATCGGCACGCTGGTCACCCCGTGACCCGCTGACGCCGCGACATTGTGCGGTGACGTCGCTGGCCGCCGTGCCGTCGACGTCGCCGCCAACGGTGGTTCCCCGGACGGTGCCGCGAGCGGCGCGGGGGTCCAGCCCGTTAGAGTGGAGACAACGAACCGACGCCACCGGTCGCGCTCCCGCGGGCCGGCCATGCCAAAGGAGAACCAGCCGTGATTTCAGACGTCCTCTCGGATGCCACCACCAAGATGGACAAGGCGGTGGACGCCGCCAAGACCGACTTCTCCAGCGTGCGCACCGGCCGCGCCAACCCGGCGCTGTTCTCCGGCCTGCTCGTGTCCTACTACGGCACGCCCACCCCGCTGCAGCAGCTCGCCTCCTTCCAGACCCCCGAGGCGCGCACCCTGCTCATCACCCCGTACGACCGCTCGGCGCTCAACGACATCGAGAAGGCCCTGCGGGACTCGGACATCGGCGCGAACCCCGCCAATGACGGCAACGTGATCCGCGTGGTCATGCCCGAGCTCACCGAGGAGCGCCGCAAGGAGTACGTGAAGATCGTCTCCACCAAGGCGGAGGAGGGCCGCGTGTCCGTGCGCAACATCCGCCGTCACGCCAAGGAGGCCATCGAGAAGCTCGTCAAGGACGGCGAGGTCGGCGAGGACGACGGCAAGCGGGGGGAGAAGGACCTCGACGCCGTCACCAAGAAGCACATCGACCAGATCGACGAGCTGCTCAAGAACAAGGAAGCCGAACTCCTCGGCGCCTGATGCCCTCAGCCGACTCTCCGCTCTCCCCGCCACCCCCTGACCAGGGTGACGCCGCGAACCGTGCCGCGTCCCCGTCCGGCGGGGGCTCGGACGCCCACTCCTCCCAGCGCGAGCCGCTCGTGTCCACGGGGCTGCTGCGACAGGTTCTCACGCGCCCGTTCCAGCGCAGCACCGAGCACAGGGCGCCCTCCCGTGCCGGGCGCAACCTCCCGGCCGCCATCGCGGTGGCGGTGGTGCTCATCGGGGCGCTCGTCACGGGGCTGTTCTTCGTGCCCCTCGTGCTCGCGCTGCTCGCTGGCGCCGCCGCCGGCATCGGTGTGTGGGAGATCGCACGGTCGCTGACCTACAAGGGGGTGCAGATCCCCAAGGTCCCGGCCGTGCTGGCCGCCGTGGCCATGCCGCTCGCCGCGTTCTTCGGGGGCGCCCAGTGGCTGTCCATGGCCCTCGTGCTCTCCGTGACCCTGGTGGTGGTGTGGCGCGCCTTCGGCTCCCGCGACGGCATGATGCTGTCCATGATGGGCTCCATCTTCGCCCTCGTGTGGGCGTCCTTCCTGCTCAGCACCGCGGTGCTGCTGTACCACTCGCCGGACGGGCCCCAGAAGGTGCTCACGGTGATCCTGCTGGCCGTCAGCTCCGACACCTTCGGCTACGCCGTGGGCGTGGTGTGGGGCAAGCACCCCATGGCCCCCAAGATCTCCCCCAAGAAGTCCTGGGAGGGCTTCGCGGGATCGCTCGGCGGTGCCGTGGTGGTGGGCGTGCTGTGCGCGGTGCTACTGCTCGGAATTCCCTGGTGGCAGGGCGCCGTGCTGGCCGTGGCGGTCGTGGCCGTGGCCACCGTGGGGGACTTCTCCGAGTCCATGGTCAAGCGCGAGATCGGCATCAAGGACATGGGAACGCTGCTGCCCGGGCACGGCGGCGTGATGGACCGGATCGACTCCATCCTCTTCGCCGTGATCACCGGCTACGTCATCTTCGAACTGTTCAGCGTCCTGGGATGAGCCGTGGGCGGACGGCGGCGACGGCCGCCACCCGCCCGCGCACGGACGGAAAGGGCCCCACATGACCACGCAGCAGCCCCGCTTCGAGCGGGTGGCGGACCACGCCTGGGGGTACGACCCCGCGCAGGTGGACGACTTCCTGGCCCGTGTGCGCGCCCTGCGGGCCGCAGAGGACGGGTCCCGGGAGTACCGGGAGACCGCCGGGGACGGGGTGCCCGACGCCGACGGCGTGCGGCACGTGGGCAGCCGACAGATCCGGGAGCGCGTCTTCGACAGGGTCCGCGGCGGCTACGATCCCGCCGTGGTGGATCCCCACCTGGACGAGCTCGAGGACGCGATCTTCGCCGAGGAGCAGCGCGCCTTCGTGGCGGAGCACGGGGTGGCCCGCTGGGACGAGCACGTGGAGCTGCTGGGGGAGCTGCTGCTCGGCCGGCTGAACCGGCCCCGGACGCAGCGCTTCCGGCGCCCCGCCACGCACCGCACGCCCGGCTACGCCGTGGCGGACGTGGACGTGCTGTGCGACCGGCTCGTGGAGCAGCTGCGCAGCGCGCCGGAGGTGGACCCCCGGATGCTGCGGGAGGCGGTCTTCCGCTCCGCGCAGGGGCAGCGCTGCTACGAGGAGCAGCAGGTGGACGCGTTCCTGGACCGCGCGGTGGAGTTCGTGCTGGCCCTGCGCACCCGCGCGTGACCGGACGCCCCCGGCATCTGTGTATACACAGATGTTGGTGATTTAGTGAGGTCCCCTAACTAATCCGCGTCATATCGCGGATTTTTTGCATCATTGACCGGCGCCACTGTGTCTTTGGATACACAGACCGTACTGTGTTCCTCATCACACAAGGAGGCACACAATGGCGTCCACGCCCCCTGTCGATCCGAACGGCTCCGTCGCCACGACCGGCATCGACTTCCCCGCAGCGCAGCGCTCGACAGAGTTCCAGCGGCTGCGCTCCACCCACCGTTCGTTCGTCTTCCCCCTCGCGGTGGCGTTCCTGGTCTGGTACCTGCTCTACGTGGTGCTGGCCATCTACGCCCCGGGCTTCATGTCCACGCGAGTGGCCGGGAACATCAACCTCGGACTCGTCCTGGGCCTGCTGCAGTTCGTCACCACGTTCGGCATCACCGCCGCCTACGTGCGCTTCGCGAACCGCACGCTCGACCCGCAGGCCACCGCCCTGCGCGAGCACCTCGAATCCCAGCAGTCCCACCGGGCTGAGACCACCCAGGAGGCCCGGCCATGATCGCCGTCCCCGCAGTTTCCCTGCCGATCGTCCAGCTCGCGGACACACCCACCTCCACCGTGGGCAACCCGGCGATCAACATCTCCATCTTCGTCTCGTTCGTGGTCGTGACGCTCGTGGTGGTGATCCGGGCCTCGAAGTCCACCGCCACGGCGGCTGACTACTACGCCGGGGGCCGCTCGTTCTCGGGAACGCAGAACGGGCTGGCCATCGCGGGCGACTACCTCTCCGCCGCCTCGTTCCTGGGCATCGTGGGAGCGATCGCCCTGCAGGGCTACGACGGCTTCCTCTACTCGATCGGCTTCTTCGTCGCGTGGCTCGTGGCGCTGCTGCTGATCGCCGAGCCCCTGCGCAACACCGGCAAGTTCACCATGGCGGACGTGCTCTCGTTCCGGCTGCGCCAGCGCCCGGTGCGCGTGGCGGCCTCCATCTCCACGCTGGCCGTGACGTTCTTCTACCTGCTGGCCCAGATGGCTGGAGCGGGCGCGCTCGTCTCCCTGCTGCTGGGCATCGGCTCCAAGGCCGGGCAGTCGCTCGTGATCGTGATCGTGGGCGTCATCATGATCGTCTACGTGCTCGTGGGCGGCATGAAGGGCACCACGTGGGTGCAGATCATCAAGGCGTGCCTGCTCGTGACCGGCGTGGCCGTGATGACCGTGTGGATCCTGGCCATGTTCGGCTTCAACTTTTCCTCGATCCTCGGGGCGGCGGTGGAGACCAACAACAACCCGGCGATGCTCGAGCCCGGGCTGAAGTACGGCGTGAGCGAGATCTCCAAGCTCGACTTCATCTCCCTGGGCCTCGCCCTGGTGCTCGGAGCCGCGGGTCTGCCGCACGTGCTGATGCGCTTCTACACGGTGCCCACCGCCAAGGAAGCCCGCAAGTCCGTGGTCTGGGCGATCTCGCTGATCGGCCTGTTCTACCTCTTCACCCTGGTGCTCGGCTTCGGTGCGGCTGCGCTGATCGGTTCGGACCGGATCAAGTCGGCACCGGGTGGTGTGAACTCGGCAGCCCCGCTGCTCGCCTACGAACTGGGCGGTTCCGTGCTCATGGGTCTCATCGCGGCGGTGGCGTTCGCCACCATCCTGGCCGTGGTCGCGGGCCTGGCCATCACGGCGTCGGCGTCGTTCGCGCACGACATCTACACCTCCGTGATCAAGAAGGGGAACTCGGACCCCCGGCAGGAGCTGCGCGTGGCCAAGACCACCGTGGTGATCATCGGCGTGATATCGATCCTCGGCGGCATCGGCGCCCAGGGGCAGAACGTGGCGTTCCTCGTGGCCCTCGCCTTCGCCGTTGCGGCCTCCGCGAACCTGCCGACGATCCTCTACTCCCTGTACTGGAAGCGCTTCACCACCCGCGGGGCGGTGCTGTCCATGTACGGAGGTCTGATCCTCTCCGTGGTGCTGATCGTCTTCTCGCCGGTGATGTCCGGCTCGGAGACCTCGATGCTCCCGGACGCTGATTTCGCCATCTACCCGCTGTCCAACCCGGGCATCATCTCCATCCCGGCGTCCTTCCTGCTCGGGTTCATCGGCTCGATCACGGAGCGCCGCAGGGAGGATCCGGTGAAGCAGGCGGAGATGGAGGTTCGCTCCCTCACCGGCGTGGGCGCGGAGAAGGCCGTCAACCACTGACCGGGGGCGCTGCCTCCAGGTTCCGCGGCTGTCGTCCGCAGGGCGGGAGCGTGTGCTACACCACCCTGTGACCTGTGTCCTTACGCCGGAAACAAGTAGTAGAATGATGGTGGTTCCCTGAACACGATCACAGCGGACACCCGCCTGTGTGACAAACGTAACTAGAGGTGGAGACATGGGCATTTTCAGCTGGATCATCCTCGGTCTGATCGCGGGCGCTCTCGCCAAGCTGATCCTTCCGGGCAAGCAGGGTGGCGGGATCATCGTCACCATCATCCTCGGCATCGTGGGCGCGTTCCTCGGTGGCTGGATCGGGTCCATCATTCCCGGTCTGCACGCCGGTATCGACGAAATCAGCTTCGGCACCATCATCACGTCCGTGATCGGCGCGATCATCGTGCTGCTGATCTACGGCTTCGTGGCCGGCCGTCGCCGCTGAGTCCACAGCGGTCGCACTGACCCAGCGAACAAGGGCGTCACCTCCGGGTGGCGCCCTTGTTCCGTACCCGGGTCCGTATCCGTGCCCCAGGCCGTGTCCGCACCCGGGCGGGTCCGCGTGCGTGCCAGGGGCCGAGCACGCGGGATACTGGGGGCATGACTGAGACCCGCGCCATGACCCCCGACCTCGACGCCGCCACCAGGGATGCCCCCCGCCGCCTGGTGATCCTGGGGTCCACGGGCTCCATCGGCACGCAGGCCCTGGACGTCGTCGCGGAGGCCGCCGGGCTGCGCAGGCCGGGGGAGGGTGTAGGTCACTCGCCGTTCGAAGTCGTCGCCCTCGCTGCAGGCAGGTCCAACCTGGATCTGCTGGCCCGCCAGGCCGTCGCCTTCCGGGTGCGGGCCGTGGGTACGAGCGGTTCCGCGGACGACGCCGCCCGCCTGCGCGAGGCGCTCACGGCCGCCGCCCGCGCGTCGTCGTCGCCCGTGCCCGAGATCCTGCACGGCTCGGACGCCGCGGAGCGGATCGCGGCGTGGGAGGGCGCGGACCTCGTGCTCAACGGGATCACCGGCAGCATCGGACTCGCTCCCACGCTCGCCGCCCTCGGGGCGGGTCGGCGGGTGGCGCTGGCCAACAAGGAGTCGCTGATCGCCGGCGGCCCGCTCGTGAAACGCGCAGCCGCGGCCACAGGACTCGAGGACGCCCTGATCCCGGTGGACTCGGAACACTCCGCGATCGCCCAGGCGCTGCGCTCCGGCACGGCCGCGGAGGTGGACCGCCTGGTGCTGACGGCCTCCGGCGGTCCGTTCCGCGGGATGACGCGCGCGCAGCTGGCGGAGGTGACCCCCGAGCAGGCGCTGCGCCACCCCACGTGGGACATGGGCGTGATGGTGACCACCAACTCCGCGACCATGGTGAACAAGGCCCTGGAGGTGCTGGAGGCGAGCCTGCTCTTTGACGTGCCGCTGGAGCGGATCGACGTCACCGTCCACCCGCAGTCCGTGGTGCACTCCATGGTCCAGTTCGTGGACGGCTCCACCCTCGCGCAGGTCTCGCCGCCGGACATGCGCCTTCCCATCGCGCTCGGCCTCGGCTGGCCCCACCGTGTGCCGGGCGCGGCCGCCGCGTGCGACTGGACGCGGGCGGCCGAGTGGACCTTCGAGCCGCTGGACCCGGTGGCGTTCCCCGCCGTGGAGCTCATGAAGAGCGCGGGAACCACCGGCGGCACGGCACCGGCGGTGTTCAACGCGGCCAACGAGCAGGCCGTCCACGCCTTCCACCGCTCGCAGCTGGGTTTCACGGAGATCGTGGACGTGGTCGAGTGGGTGCTGGGGGAGCACGACGTCGTCGCGCAGCCGGGTCTCGAGGACGTCCTGGCCGCCGAGCAGTGGGCCCGCCGTGTCGCGGACGAGCGCATTGCGGGGCGCCGTTGAGGTCCCGGGGCGTCACGGTTCGTCACACGTCGCGTGCTACGATTCTGTGCGGATGACGAGATCCGGCGCGTAGCTCTGGCTGGCCGGACGGCAACCCTCTCCCGTAGCGGGGTGCCCCAGATGACCATCCGGCCGCGATTCGATGCGATCACGGCAAGTGCGGTTTTTCTCTGAAATGGCACATGCCTGATCTGCACCCTCCGTCCAGTGCGGGACCGTTTGCGCGGCGCAACCACTCCCGACCCTGGAAAGGCACGATCATGCGAACCAAGCGTCTGATTCCCCTCGTTCTGGCCACCACCCTGGGCCTCACCCTGACCGCGTGCGGTGGCGGGTCCGACAACACGGACCCGGCCGCGGACGGCAAGATCACCATCGGCATCGTGGGGGCCACGCCGGTGCAGGACGCCCTCAAGGAAGTGGCCGCCGAGAACGACGTCACCGTGGAGTTCGTGGACTTCAGCGACTACAGCCAGCCGAACCCCGCGCTGAAGAGCGGCGACATCGACATGAACTGGTTCCAGCACATCGCGTACCTCGCGGACTACAACAACAACTCCGGGGACACCATCACCCCGGTGGGCTCCACCTCCATCTTCCCGCTGGGGCTGTACTCCAAGACGCTGAAGTCCGTTGACGACTTCAAGCAGGGGGACGAGATCGCGGTTCCCAACGACTCGATCAACCTCTCCCGCTCGCTGAACCTGCTCAAGCAGCAGGGTCTGGTGAGCTTCACGAAGGACACGATCGCCCCCACCGAGCAGGACGTGGATACGGACAAGTCCAAGATCAAGGTGCGCCCGGTCTCTGCGGAGCAGACCGTGCTCTCGATGGACTCCGTGGCCGCCTCCGTGGTGAACAACGACTTCCTCGACCGTGCCAATCTCGAGCCCAAGTCCGCGCTGGCCCAGGACGACCCCACGGCGGACAGCGCCAAGGTGTACGACAACATCTTCGCGTCCACCGAGGCCAACGCGGACGACGAGACCCTGAAGAAGGTCGCCGGGTTCTACTACGACGACAAGGTCCAGGAGGCCGAGAAGAAGGAGACCAAGGGCACCGCGGTCCCCACCAAGGTGGACCAGCAGGAGCTCAAGGACCTCCTCACGCGCTACTCCCAGGACCTGAAGGACCAGACCAAGTGAGTGCAGCCCCCGCCGCCGGGGACACCCTGGTCAGCTTCCGCGACGTCAGCAAGGTCTTCACCACCGGGCCCAAGCGACGCCCCCGTGAGGTCACCGCCGTGGACGGTGTGACCCTGGACGTCAAGCGCGGGGAGATCTTCGCCGTGATCGGCTACTCGGGCGCGGGAAAGTCCACCCTGGTGCGGCTGATCAACGGTTTGGAGACCACCACGTCCGGCACCCTGGAGGTCGGTGGCCAGCAGGTCAGCGGCCGGTCGGAGACCCAGCTCGCCTCCGTGCGCCACAACATCGGGATGATCTTCCAGCAGTTCAACCTGTTCACCTCGCGCACCGTGGCCGGGAACATCGAGTACCCGCTGCGCCGGGCGGGGTGGAAGCCCGAGGAGCGCCGGGCACGTGTCACGGAGCTGCTCGAGTTCGTGGGGCTCACCGAGCGGGCCCGCAACTACCCGGAGCAGCTCTCGGGCGGGCAGAAGCAGCGCGTGGGCATTGCCCGGGCGCTCGCGTCCAACCCCGAGCTGCTGCTCGCGGACGAGTCCACCTCCGCGCTGGACCCCGAGACCACGCAGGAGGTTCTCGCGCTGCTGCGCCGGGTGAACCGCGAACTGGGGATCACCGTGGTGCTCATCACCCACGAGATGGACGTGGTGCGTGCCATCGCAGACCGCGTGGCCGTGATGGACAGCGGTCGCGTGGTCGAGGTGGGGACCACCGCAGACGTCTTCGCGCACCCGCAGGCCGAGACCACCCGCAAGTTCGTGGGCTCCGTGATGCACACGGTGCCCAACGCCGCGGAGGTCGAGAAGCTGCGCCGCGAGCACCCGGGACGGCTGGTCATGGTGGATGTGCGCGACCAGAACCGGATCGGCGAGGTGCTCTCGGACGCAGCACGCACGGACGTGCGCTTCAACATCGCCTTCGGAGGGATCTCCATCCTGCAGTCCAGGTCCTTCGGGACGCTCACGCTGTCCCTCACGGGCCCGCCGGACGCCGTCGAACGGACCGTCGATGCCCTCCGGGCGGTCACCAAGGTTGAGGAGGTGGCTGAGTGATGGAGTGGTCCACACTGGCACCGCAGCTGCTGAGCGCCACGGGGCTCACGCTCTACATGGTCACCGTGACCCTCGTGCTGGCCGGGTTCATCGGCCTGGCCGTGGGCATGGGGCTCTACGTGACCCGGCGAGGAAGCATCATGGAGAACGGGGCGGTCTTCACCGTCCTGAACCTCCTGGTGAACTTCGTGCGCCCGATCCCGTTCATCATCCTGCTGGCCGCCCTCGGCAAGCTCACGGAGAGCGTGGTGGGGACCCGGCTGGGCCCCAACGCCGCGATCTTCGCCATGACCATCGGGGCCACCTTCGCGGTGGCGCGGATCGTGGAGCAGAACCTCATGACGGTGGATCCCGGCGTGATCGAGGCGGCCCGCTCCATGGGCGTCTCGCGCTGGAAGATCATCACCACGGTGATCCTGCCCGAGGCACTGGGCCCGCTGGTCCTGGGCTACACGTTCCTGGTCATCGGCATCACGGACATGTCCGCGATGGCGGGCGCGATCGGCGCCGGCGGCCTGGGTGACTTCGCCCTGCGCCTGGGCTACCAGCGCTTCAACGACCAGGTGACGTGGGCCGCGGTGATCGTGATCATCATCCTGGTCCAGCTGGTGCAGTTCTTCGGCAACTGGCTCGCGCGCAGGATCATGCGCCGCTGAGGCGCCCCCGCGAGTTCCCGACGCCGCCCCGGCAGCCTGTGCGCTGCCGGGGCGTCGTGGTGTTCGGCGGGTCACGCGCGGCTGCCGCGTGTCGGACGAGTGGGGCACAATGGGGGAAGTCTTTCCCACGGGGCGCGTGTCGCGGGCCCCGCACGCCAAATTCCCTGGAGGAAATTCGTGACCTCGGTCAACCTCGGCATGCCGGCGGCACCCCAGCCGGTCCTCTCACCCAGGCGCCCGACCCGCCAGATCCGCGTGGGCTCGGTGGGTGTCGGCTCGCAGAGCCCCATCAGCGTCCAGTCGATGACCACCACTCCCACGACGAACATCAACGCCACGCTGCAGCAGATCGCGGAGCTCAACGCCGCGGGCTGCGACATCGTGCGCGTGGCGTGCCCGTCCCAGGACGACGCGGACGCCCTGCCGATCATCGCCATGAAGTCCCCGATCCCGGTGATCGCGGACATCCACTTCCAGCCGAAGTACGTCTACGCGGCCATCGACGCCGGGTGCGCGGGAGTTCGCGTGAACCCGGGCAACATCCGCAAGTTCGACGACCAGATCGAGGGCATCTCCCGCGCCGCGGAGGCGGCGGGGGTCTCCATCCGCATCGGCGTCAACGCCGGTTCCCTGGACAAGCGGCTGCTGCAGAAGTACGGCAAGGCCACCCCGGAGGCGCTCATGGAGTCCGCCGTGTGGGAGGCCTCGCTGTTCGAGCAGCACGACTTCCACGACTTCAAGATCTCCGTGAAGCACAACGACCCCGTGACCATGGTCCGCGCCTACCAGCTGCTGGCCGAGCGGGGGGACTGGCCCCTGCACCTCGGCGTGACCGAGGCCGGGCCGGCGCTGCAGGGAACGGTGAAGTCCGCCACCGCGTTCGGCATCCTGCTCTCCCAGGGCATCGGTGACACCATCCGCGTCTCCCTCTCCGCGCCGCCGGTGGAGGAGGTCAAGGTGGGCAACCAGATCCTGCAGTCCCTGGGGCTGCGCCCCCGCAAGCTGGAGATCGTCTCCTGCCCCTCGTGCGGGCGCGCCCAGGTGGACGTCTACAAGCTCGCCGAAGAGGTCAACGAGGGTCTCGCCCACCTCACGGTGCCGCTGCGCGTGGCCGTGATGGGCTGCGTCGTCAACGGACCGGGGGAGGCCCGTGAGGCGGACCTCGGCGTGGCCTCCGGCAACGGCAAGGGCCAGATCTTCGTCCGCGGCGAGGTCATCAAGACCGTTCCCGAGGACCAGATCGTGGAGACCTTGCTCGCCCAGGCCAACGAGATGGCCGAGGAGATGGGCGTGGACGAGAACGGCCAGCCCGTCGAGGGTGCCCCGGTCGTGACCGCCGGGTGATCCGACGCCGCGACCCGAGGCTGCTCCCGCCCGCCGCCGTGGGCCGGGGGGAGCTGGACCGGCTGCTCGACGAGCACGCCGTGTCCTCGGTGTTCGTGGCCGCCCACGTGGAGCGCATCCGTGACGGCGGCAGTGCGACGCCGCCCGTCTACGGCGTGCGGGGCCCGGACGGCCGGCTCGAGGGGGCGTGCTGGGTGGGCACGAACGTCGTCCCGATCGCCCTCGACGAGCGGGGAACGGACCTCGTCGCGGACCTCCTGCTGCGCGGCGGGCCCCGCTTCGCCTCCGTCTTCGGCCCGGCCGAGCCCGTGCTGGGGCTGTGGGACCGGGTGCGGGAGAACTGGCCCGCACCGTTCGACGTCCGCGCCCACCAGCCCCTGCTCGTGATGGAGCGGGACCCCGCCCCGGCTCTGCTCGGTGGCACGGCCTCGCGCGTGTGCTGGGCGGGACCCGAGGAGTTCGACCGGGTGCTTCCCGCCGCCGTGGCGATGTTCACCGAGGAGGTGGGCTACTCGCCGCTGACCAGCGGGGCCGAGGGCTACCGACGACGCGTGCGCTCGCTGCTCGCGGAGGGTCGCACCGCGGTGCTGTGCGACGAGGACGGCACCGTGGTGTTCAAGGCGGACGTCGGCTCCCGGCACGGGCGCGTCTGCCAGATCCAGGGCGTGTGGATCCACCCCCGGTACCGCGGCCGCGGTCTGGCCGTGCCGTGCATGGCGGCCACCGTGGCCCTCGCCCGTGTCCGCACCCCGGTGGTGAGCCTCTACGTGAACTCCTTCAACGCCCCGGCCCTGGCCACCTACCGCCACGTGGGCTTCGAGCAGACCGGGGAGTTCGCAACCGTCCTGCTGTGAGGGACGGTCCTGCTGCCAGTGGCGCCGCCCGGCGAGCGGTGCCGTGCTGCGAGCGGCGTCGTGCCGCATGCGACGCCGTGCCGCCGTGAGCATCCCCGGGGCACAGCGATAGACTCCCAGGAGACATCCATTGCCCAGATCGGCCCGTTCCCCGGGCGGTTAGGACCTTTTCGTGCCGCTTCGCCTGAGCTCCCTTTTCCTGCGCACCCTGCGCGAAGACCCCGTGGACGCGGACGTCGACAGCCACAAGCTGCTCGTGCGTGCGGGCTACATCCGCCGCGCGGCGCCCGGGATCTACACGTGGCTGCCCCTCGGACTCGCGGTGCTGCGCCGTGTGGAGGGAATCGTGCGCGAGGAGATGAACGCGATCGGCGCGCAGGAGGTGCACTTCCCGGCGCTGCTGCCGCGTGAGCCCTACGAGACCACCAACCGGTGGACCGAGTACGGCGAGAACCTCTTCCGGCTGCAGGACCGCAAGGGCGCGGACTACCTGCTCGCGCCCACGCACGAGGAGATGTTCACCCTGCTGGTCAAGGACATGTACTCGTCCTACAAGGACCTGCCCGTGTCCCTCTACCAGATCCAGACGAAGTACCGGGACGAGGCCCGCCCCCGCGCCGGGCTGCTGCGCGGGCGCGAGTTCATCATGAAGGACTCCTACTCCTTCGACGTCGACGACGCCGGGCTGGACGAGTCCTACGCCAAGCACCGCGCCGCGTACGTGCGGATCTTCGAGCGGCTGGGTCTGCCGGTGGTGGCGGTCGCCGCGACCTCCGGTGCCATGGGCGGCTCCCGCTCCGAGGAGTTCATGCACCCCTCACTGGTGGGGGAGGACACGTTCGTGCGCACCGCGGGCGGCTTCGCGGCGAACGTCGAGGCCGTGACCACCGTGGCACCGGAGCCGCTCGACTACTCGCAGGCCCCGGCCGCGCAGGTGCACCGCACGCCGTCGAGCCCCACGATCGACACGCTCGTGGAGCGCTCCAACGAGCTGCACCCCCGCGAGGGCGAGCCCTGGACCGCCGCGGACACCCTGAAGAACGTGGTGCTGTCGGTGACGCTGCCGGACGGCACGAAGCAGCTCGTGGCCGTGGGCGTCCCCGGGGACCGGGAGATCGACCTCAAGCGCGTGGAGGCCGGCATCGGCACCGCCCTGGGACAGGGCGGTGAGCTCGAGGTGGCCGCCGCGAGCGAGGAGCAGCTGCGGGCCGTCCCCCAGCTCGTGAAGGGCTACATCGGTCCGGGGCTGAGCACGGACGAGCCCCTGCTGGGCGAGAAGTCCGCCACCGGCATCCCGTTCTTCGTGGACCCCCGCGTGGTTCCCGGAACCTCCTGGATCACGGGCGCGAACCTGGCGGAGAGCCACGTGTACGGGCTCGTGGCGGAGCGCGACTTCACGTGGGACGGCACGCTGGAAGCCTGCGCGGTGCGCGAGGGCGACGCCGCCCCGGACGGCTCCGGACCGCTGGAGATCGCGCGCGGTATCGAGATGGGCCACGTCTTCCAGCTCGGCCGCAAGTACGCGGAGTCCCTGGGGCTGAAGGTCCTCGACAGCAACGGCAAGCTCGTGACCGTGACCATGGGCTCGTACGGCATCGGCGTGACCCGCGCGCTCGCGGCCATCGCGGAGCACTACCACGACGACAAGGGCCTGGTGTGGCCCCGCAACATCAGCCCCGCCGACGTCCACGTGGTGGCCACGGGCAAGGGCGCGGAGATCCTGGAGGCCGCAGAGGAAATCGTTGCGGAGCTGGAGTCCGCCGGGATCACGGTCGTGTTCGACGACCGTCCCAAGGTCTCCCCGGGCGTGAAGTTCCGGGATGCAGAGCTGCTGGGCGTGCCCACCGTGCTCGTGGTGGGTCGCGGTCTGCAGGACGGTATGCTGGAGCTCAAGGACCGCGGCACCGGCACCAGCCGCGACATCGCACGCGACGACGTGGTCGGAGAGATCACTGCCGAGGTCCGGGGCGACGCCCCGGGCGTCGGTCGCTGAGTCCGCTCGGAACGGGCGGGGTGGTGGATCTCTCCTTCCTCGAGGGCTCGGGACTGGACACCGCGACCCCCGGTCTCCTGCTGCTGCTCGTGCTCACCGGCCTCGCCGCGGGGTTCATCGACGCCGTGGTGGGTGGCGGTGGACTCCTGCAGCTGCCTGTGACGCTGATGATCCCTGGGCTCACCCCGGTGCAGGCACTGGCCACGAACAAGATGGGGTCGGTCTTCGGAACGGCCACCTCGGCGGTGACGTTCAACCGCCGCGTCCGTCCGGACCTGCGCACGGCCCTGCCCATGGCGGCGGCGGCCTTCGTGGCCGCGGGGGCGGGCGCGGCCGTGGCGGCGGCGCTGCCCGCGGGGGTGTTCAAGCCGATCATCGTGCTGGCGCTCGTCGCGGTCCTGGCCTTCACCGTGGCGAAGCCGTCGATGGGCCGGCTCACCGAGCTGCGGCACGCCGGCGCCCGGCACTACGGTCTGGCAGTCCTGCTCGGTGCCGTGATCGGCTTCTACGACGGCGTCATGGGACCGGGCACCGGGTCCTTCCTCATCATCGGACTCGTCTCGCTGCTCGGCTACAGCTTCCTGGAGGCCAGTGCCAAGGCGAAGATCGCGAACCTGGCCACGAACCTCGGTGCACTCGTGGTCTTTGGCGCGCACGGCTCGATCCTGTGGGGACTGGGCCTGGTGCTGGGACTGAGCAACATGGCCGGCGGATACATCGGCGCGCGCACGGCGGTGGCCCGGGGCAACTCGTTCATCCGCGTGGTGTTCTTCGCTGTGGTCTCGGTGCTGATCGTGAAGCTCGGCTGGGACGTGCTCACCGGCCGCTGAGCCGGGTTACCGCCCGGCGGACGGCAGCGATCTCCTGCCGGGCCCGCCCGGGTCAGCCTCGACCGGGCAGCGCGGCGACGGGCTTCTGCGGGTCCAGCCGCTGGGCGCCGTGCGCGGTGTCCTGCAGGACGTCCAGCCACCAGGAGCGCTGCCCGGCGGTGCTGGTGGCCACGGCCCGCACGACCGCCTCGCTGGCCTTCCGCTCTGCCGCGCCCGTGGCACCGGCGGGATCCGTGGTGAACCCCTCGGGGAGGTCGTACCGCGCCGCCACCGGGCCGGGATCGCAGCCGAGCAGGCCCGCGGCACGCCCGTCCTCGAGCGCGTGGTGGAGCCGTGCGACGGTGGCGTCCACATCTGCCCGCGCGGCGTCCCCGGTGGAGATCCGCGCCTGGGCGGCCTCGGCAACGAACTGCGCGCGGTCCACGGCGGTCTCGGCCGCGAGCTGCTCGGGCTCGCAGCCCTCCGGCCCAGCGGGTGTCGCCGAAGCCGAGGGTGAGCCGCTGCCCGCGGCCTCTCCGGCCGCACCCTCACCATCCGAAGCTCCACCGGCCGCACCCTCGCCGGTCGTGGCTCCACCGTCCGTCGCCTCGCTGGTCTCCGACCCGCCGGTTGAGGAGGAGGCGTCCGCGGCCCACCACGATGCCGCGACGGCCGAGAGCGACGCCGCGAGGTCGCCGTCGTGCACATCGTCCGCGGCCTCGGCGAGCCGTCCCGCGGCGTCCGAGAGACTCTCCACCGCGGGGGCGTGCTCGCCGCGCTCCGCCATGCGCCGGGTCTGCGACGGCGTGGCCGGGGGTCCGAGCTCGTCGAGCTGACGGTCGAGGACCGCGTCCGGAAGCAGGGAGCCGTCCGCGAGCAGGGCCGTGTCCGGACGGGGGGAATCGTCCGCGGGTGCGGTGCTGTCCGAGGGCTTCGCACTGCCCGCCTGCGCGGAGGACGCGGAGGACCCCGGGTGCAGCTGGGCGCGCACGGACTCGGCGGTGGCTCGGGCTGCGAGCCGGGCGGCGTCGTCGTCCGACAGCGGCCGCCAGTGCGCCCAGAGACCGGCGGCCACCACGAGCAGCAGGACGACGGCGAGAACCGCGGCCGCGGTGCGCCAGCTCCGCTCGCGGGGCGTGGACGGGTGAGAACTCACGAATTCCTCCGGGGGACGGGTCTGCTCCATGATAGGGAGAAGCGCCGCCCGGCAGAGGCCGCCCGTGCGGCGGACGACACGAACCACAGGAGACGAGAACCCATGACGTCGCACGAGAATGCCACCATCCGCAAGACCGTGGCCCCGGTGGTCGAGGCCGCGGGGCTCTTCCTCGAGGAGTGCGAGCTCACGGGGGAGGGCGGCACGCGCACGCTGCGAGTGCTCGTTGACGTGACCGAGGGCACGGAATCCCTGGACCTCGACGGCGTGGCGGCCGTCGCGCGCGAGATCTCCGACGCTCTGGACCGTGAGGACCCGGTGCCCGGCCCGCCCTATGAGCTCGAGGTCTCCACCCCCGGTGCCACGCGCTCGCTCGAGACCCCGCGGCACTGGCGCCGCAACGTGGGCCGGCTGGTGCGGGTCCGCCCGCTCGAGGGCGAGCGCTACACGGCCCGGCTGCTCGAGGCGCACGAGGACCACGCCGTGCTGCAGCGCTGGCACCAGCCCAAGAAGGGGATGCCCGTGAAGTACCTGGACCCGGAGGACGTGGCCTACGACGAGGTGCGCTCGGCGAAGGTGGAGGTCGAGATCTGACGTCCCCGCGGGGATGTACGATTACCGCAACAGAACACGACGAACACCACGCCGCAGCGCACCGCACGACACGTGCGGCGCGCTGTTTGGTTCCCGGCCCCACCCGGAACGGAACCCGGCGCGGTGCGAGGGAAGGCGGGACACATGGACATCGACATGAGCACACTGCGGCTGCTGGAGCGCGAACGCGACATCCCGGTGGACGTGCTGATCCCCACCATAGAGCAGGCGCTGCTGCTCGCCTACATGCGTTCCCCCGGTGCCATCAACGGCGCTCGGGCAGAGGTGGAGCGCCGCTCCGGGCACGTGACCATCTGGGCGCCGGAGCTGGACGACGAGGACCACCGGATCGGTGAGTTCGACGACACCCCGGCCGGCTTCGGACGCATCGCCGCGGCTACGGCCCGGCAGGTCATCCTGCAGAAGCTGCGGGACGTCGAGGACGACAACGTGCTGGGCCACTTCAAGGGCCGCGAGGGCGAGCTCGTCTCCGGCCAGATCCAGCAGGGCAACAACCCCAAAATGGTGCAGGTGAACCTGGGCACCGTCGAGGCGCTGCTGCCGCCGCACGAGCAGGTCCCCGGGGAGACCTACAAGCACGGCGACCGCATCCGCGCCTTCGTGGTTGAGGCGAAGCGCGGCTTCAAGGGCCCGTCTATCACCCTGTCCCGGTCGCACCCGGACCTCGTGCGCCGACTCTTCGAGATGGAGGTCCCGGAGATCGCGGACGGCTCCGTGGAGATCGTGACCCTGGCTCGCGAGGCCGGTCACCGCACCAAGATGGCGGTAGTCGCCACCCGCCCAGGAGCCAACGCCAAGGGCGCCTGCATCGGTGACATGGGCTCCCGTGTGCGCGCGGTGATGAACGAGCTCGGGGAGGAGAAGATCGACATCATCGACTACTCGCAGGACCCCGCCACGTTCATCGCGAACGCCCTGTCCCCCTCCCGCGTGAGCCGTGTGGAGGTCCTGGACGAGGCGGGGCGCTCGGCGCGCGCCGTCGTCCCGGACTCGCAGCTCTCGCTGGCGATCGGCAAGGAGGGGCAGAACGCCCGTCTCGCCGCACGCCTGACCGGTTGGGGGATCGATATCGTCGCGGAGTCCAAGGCCCAGTGAGCCTCGCGGCGCGGTGATTCGGGCGATTCCCCGGCGGCGCGCTAGACTGTGGCCTGATCAGGTAGACCATCTCTCGTGATCCTGCACGTCCGCGTGCTCGGGGGAGCGGGTTGTGGATCATGAGGAGCGTGGATGAGCACTGCGAGTCTGCGCACCTGCGTGGGATGCCGAATCGTCGCACCACCTGATCAACTCGTCCGCGTGACGATGGAGGAAACCCCTCACGGCCCCCGGGCCGTGGCGGACCCCCACCGCCGACTGGGAGGTCGAGGAGCCTGGGTGCACGCCACCCGGCAGTGCGTCGAGCAGGCGATCCGGAGGCGGGCGCTGAACCGTTCGTTCCGGGCGGCCGTCTCGACGGACGACCTCGCGGAGCAGTTCCGCGTCCTCCTGCCGGCGCAGGAGGACGAACACAAGGAAAGCGAGTCAGAAGACCATGGAAAACCGATGAGTGCCGGCCGATGAGTACTCATACGTACTCACCCCGCCGCCACGCGGGACGCGTGAGCACCATGCCCGTGTCCGGTGGTTGCGTCAACGGAAGATAAACGGTTCGTACCTGTTTCGGTGCGAGCTGAGACAGGAGAACAGTGGCCAAGCCCCGTGTCCACGAGCTCGCGAAAGAGCTCGGAATCACGTCCAAGGAAGCAATTTCCAAACTTCAAGAACTCGGCGAATTCGTTCGCGGCGCCTCCTCCACGGTAGAGCCGCCCGTCGCCAAGAAGCTGCGTTCCGCCTTCCCCGCTGGCGGGGAGAGCGCGAACCAGTCCAAGCCCGCCGCAGGTCGTGGCAACTCCGCGCAGGCGGCACCTTCGCAGGGTGCCCGCAAGCCGGCGGCGTCCGGCCCCAAGCCCGGCGGCCGGACCCACTCCAAGCCGGAGTCCGGCGCGGCGAAGCCCGCGCCGTCCGCTCCGGGCTCCCCGAACCCTGCGGCGAAAGCGGCACCCGCCTCCGAGCAGGCAGCACCCGCGCAGACCTCCGGTTCCCAGGAGCCCACCGACTCCTCGGCGTCCGCAACGCCGCGTTCGAGCGCCGCACCCGCACCCCGCTCTGACGCACCCAAGCCGGGTGGCGCCAAGCCGGGCCAGTCCGCGCCGCGTCCGGGCAACAACCCGTACGCATCGCAGCAGGGCATGGGCCGCAGCGGCGAGGGCGGCCAGCGTGGCGGGGCTTCCCGTCCCGGTCAGCAGCGCTCGGCCAAGCCCGGTGCCCCGCGCCCCGGCAACAACCCGTTCGCACCCCAGCAGGGCATGCGCTCGAGCGGCTCCGGCCAGGGCGGTCCCCGCCCCGGTGGTCCCCGCCCGGGTGGGCCCCGTCCCGCTCAGGCGGGTCAGGGTGGCCCGCGTCCCGGCGCTCCCCGCACGGGTGCGCCTCGCCAGGGTCAGGGCCAGGGCGGTCCTCGCCCCGGTGGCCCCCGCCCCTCGCCGAACATGATGCCCGGCCACACGACCGGTGTCGCCCCGATCGGTAGCCGTCCGGCTCCCGGCTCGGGTCCGCGCCGCGGTGGGGGCGGACCCGGCGGCACGGGTGGTCCCGGCGGCGGTTTCCGCGGTCGTGGTGGTCGTGGTGGCACGCAGGGTGCATTCGGCCGCGGTGGAGCCCGTGGCAAGCACCGCAAATCGAAGCGGGCGAAGCGCCAGGAGCTCGAGCAGATGTCGGCACCCGCCGTCGGCGGTGTGTCGGTTCCCCACGGCGACGGCAGCACCGTGGTGCGCCTGCGCCGCGGCGCGTCCCTCATGGACTTCGCGGAGAAGATCAACGCGAACCCGGCGTCGCTGGTGACCGTGCTCATCCACCTGGGTGAGATGGCCACGCAGACGCAGTCCCTCGACGAGGAGACGTTCCAGCTGCTGGGTGCCGAGCTCGGCTACCAGATCCAGGTGGTCTCGCCGGAGGACGAGGAGCGCGAGCTGCTCGAGTCCTTCGACATCGACCTCGACGCCGAGCTGGAGGCGGAGGGCGAGGACGTCCTCGCGCCGCGGCCCCCGGTCGTCACGGTCATGGGCCACGTGGACCACGGCAAGACCCGTCTGCTGGACGCGATCCGCAACACCAAGGTGATCGAGGGCGAGGCCGGCGGCATCACCCAGCACATCGGTGCGTACCAGATCGCCACGGAGGTGGAGGGCCAGCAACGGCTCATCACGTTCATCGACACCCCGGGTCACGAGGCGTTCACCGCCATGCGTGCCCGTGGTGCCCAGGTCACGGACATCGCCGTGCTGGTGGTCGCCGCGGACGACGGCGTCATGCCGCAGACCGTGGAGGCGCTGAACCATGCCCAGGCGGCGAACGTGCCGATCGTCGTCGCGGTCAACAAGGTGGACAAGCCTGACGCCAACCCGGAGAAGATCCGCGGCCAGCTCACCGAGTACGGTCTCGTGCCCGAGGAGTACGGCGGAGACACCATGTTCGTGGACGTCTCCGCCCGCGAGAGCCTCAACATCGAGGAACTCCTGGACGCGATCGTGCTTACCGCGGACGGTGCCCTGGAGCTGCAGGCCAACCCGAACAAGAACGCCCGCGGTGTGGCCATCGAGGCCAACCTGGACAAGGGCCGCGGCGCGGTCTGCACGGTGCTGGTCCAGTCCGGCACGCTGAAGGTGGGCGACTCGATCGTCGCCGGTGCGGCCTACGGCCGCGTTCGTGCGATGTTCGACGACACGGGAAACACGGTCGAGGCGGCGCTGCCGTCCAGCCCGGTGCAGGTCCTGGGTCTGTCCACCGTGCCGCGAGCCGGTGACACCTTCCTGTCCACGCAGGAGGAGCGCACCGCCCGTCAGATCGCCGAAAAGCGTGAGGCCGCGGACCGCAACGCCGCACTGGCGAAGCGCCGCAAGCGCATCACCCTCGAGTCCTTCGACGAGGCCGTGGCGGAGGGCAAGATCGACACCCTCAACCTCATCATCAAGGGC
>NZ_DGYR01000001.1:0-48083 GCF_002398425.1 Kocuria sp. UBA5001 | reverse complement strand
GGCGCCATCACGCAGAACGACGTGAACCTGGCCACGGTGGACAACGCCGTGATCATCGGCTTCAACGTCCGTCCCGCGGAGCGCGTCACGGACCTCGCCGAGCGCGAAGGCGTGGAGATGAAGTTCTACTCCGTCATCTACAACGCGATCGACGACGTCGAAAGCGCGCTGAAGGGCATGCTGAAGCCGGAGTACGAGGAGGTGGAGCTCGGCACCGCCGAGGTCCGCGAGGTGTTCCGCTCCTCCAAGTGGGGCAACATCGCCGGTGCCTACGTCACCAAGGGTGTTGTGCGCCGCAACGGCAAGGCCCGCCTGGTGCGCGACGGCAACGTGGTGCAGGACAACCTCACCATCGACTCGCTGCGCCGTTTCAAGGATGACGCCACCGAGGTGCGTGAGGGCTACGAGTGCGGTATCGGACTCGGCTCCTTCAACGACATCCACGAGGGTGACATCATCGAGACCTGGGAGATGCGCGAGAAGCCGCGCGACTGACAGGTCGTCCCTCCCGTCCCCGACCTGCCGGTCCGGGGGCGGGCGGAACCGCGCGGCCGGGTGCCCGGGTGACCGGGTGCCCGGCCGCGTCCCGCGGTCCGTGCCTCACGGGCGGACCGTTCCGGGTGGGCCCCGCCCTGGCGAGGCCACCCCACGACTGTGCGACGCCGCGGCGTCGCCCGAGGACGAGGAGCACCACCATGGCCGACGCCGCACGCGCCGCCCGCCTGGCCGATCGCATCAAGGTGATCGTGGCCCAGGCACTCGAACGCCGCATCAAGGACCCGCGGGTCGGTTTCGTGACGGTCACGGACGCCCGCGTCACCAACGACCTCCAGCACGCCACCGTGTACTACACCGTGTACGGGGACGAGACGCAGCGCGAGGAGACCGCCCGGGCCCTGGAGTCCGCGAAGGGCATCCTGCGCGCGGAGGTCGGCAAGAACATCACGGCTCGCCTCACGCCCACGCTGACCTTCGTGGCGGACGAGATCCCTGCCGACGCCGCGAGGCTGGAGTCGCTGCTGCGCACCGCCCGGGAGCAGGACGCCCGCGTGGCCGAGCAGGCCGTGGGTGCACAGTACGCCGCGGGGGAGGACGCCTACCGCACCTCCGAGGACGAGGCGCAGGGCGACGTCGCCCCCGAGAGCCGGTCGCAGGACTGAACCCGGTGACCGCGCGAGAAGACGTTCCGAGCCCGGCACCCTCTCTCCCGAGGGTGGCTGGGCTCGTCGTCGTGGACAAGCCGCTCGGCTGGACCTCCCACGACGTGGTCTCACGGATGCGCCGCCTGGCGGGCACGCGGAAGGTGGGCCACGCGGGCACGCTGGACCCCGCGGCGTCGGGCGTACTCGTGCTCGGGGTCGAGAGGGCCACCAAGCTGCTCACCTACGTCACGGGCGCGGACAAGACCTACGAGACCACCATCCGCCTGGGGGCGGCCACGGTCACCGACGACGCCGAGGGTGACGTCGTGCGCCAGGCCCCGCCAGAGCGGCTCGAGGCCCTCACGGAGGAGCAGGTCCGCGCTGCGGTGGGGAAGCTGACCGGTGAGATCCAGCAGGTCCCCTCGTCTGTGAGCGCCATCAAGGTCAACGGCGAGCGCTCCTACGCCCGGGTCCGCAGGGGCGAGGACGTGGAGCTCGCGGCGCGTCCCGTCACCGTGCGGGAGTTCACGGTGCACACCGTCACCCGGCCGACGGACGCCGCGGCGGTGGACCTCACTGCCACGGTGACCTGCACCTCCGGCACGTACATCCGCGCCCTGGCACGGGACCTGGGCGAGGCGCTCGGGGTGGGTGGGCACCTCATGGCGCTGCGCCGCACGCGTGTGGGCTCCTTCACGCTCGAGCAGGCCCACACCCTCGAGGAGCTCACCGAGCAGGTCCGCTCCGGGGGCACGGTGAGCACGGTGCCCCTGGACATCGCGGCACGCGGCCTCTTCCCCGTGCGCGAGCTGAGCGCGGTACAGGCCACCGACCTCTCACACGGGCGCAGGATCGCCGCCGAGGGGAAAACCCTGGCCGTCTCCGGGGACTCGGGTGATGGTGTCGTCGCCTGCTTTGCCCCGGACGGAACCCTGGTGGCGCTGGCCGAGGAGCGGGGCCGGGGCGAGAAGCGCTACGCGACGTCGGTGCTCGGCATCGCAGCGGGCGTGACCTTCACGGATCCCGCCGAGGTCTCCACAAACAACGAACCCGGCTCAGAGGGGAAGTCCTGATGCTGTGGGGCTACGACGGCTGGTTCTGGGCCTCCGCGGTGCTCGGCGCGCTCTCGTGCCTGGTGTGCGTGGTGCAGGCCCTGCGCGGACGCGTACCGGACGACTACTCGCAGGGCTCCGTGCTGCTCCTCGAGGGTTTCCTGCTCGCCTACGCGATCGGTTCCTTGCTGCTTCCCGTGCTCGGCCCGCCCGCCTCCGGCAGCGTGCTCGAGTACTGGGGCTACCTGCTCACCGCGCTGCTCATCCCGGCGGGAACCTTCGTGTGGTCTCTCGTGGAGCGCTCCCGGTGGTCCACGCTGATCCTGGGGGCCGCGGGGCCCGTGGTGGTCGTGATGGTCTACCGCATGAACTTCATCTGGTACTACCAGTGACCCCATCGACCCCATCGACCCCACTGACCCCACTGACCCCGGTGGCGCCGGCCGGCGCCCGCGTGACGAAAGGACGGCCATGGACCCCGAGTCCTCCCACTCCACGCTGCAGAAGCGTTTCGGCGGTTCGATGCACACCCGGCGCACCGACCGCAAGAGTTCCGGCTTCGGGCACGTGCTGATTGTCGTGTACGGGATCTTCTCGCTCTCCGCCGGTGTGCGATCGCTGTACCAGCTGGCCACCGAGTTCAGCATGGCACCCGTGGCCATCCTGCTCTCCACACTGTCCGCGGCGATCTACGTTCTCGCCACCGTGGCGCTGACGAAGACCGGTCCCGGCTGGCACGCAGTGGCCACGTGGGCCGTGGGTGCGGAGCTCCTGGGTGTCCTGGGCGTGGGAGCGCTCAGCATGTTCGAACCGCAGCTGTTCCCCAAGGCAAGCGTGTGGTCCGACTTCGGAGCGGGGTACGGCTACGTGCCGCTCGTGCTGCCCGTGGTGGGCCTCGCGTGGCTGTGGATGACGCGGCCCTCCCGCGGTGAGCGGTAGGCTCTAGACGGTGCGCCCCGCACTCGACGAACGACGAGGAGAACTGTGATTCGCTGGAGAAGCCTGGACGAAGTCACCCCCGGTTTCGGTCCCTCCGTGGTGACGATCGGGAACTTCGACGGTGTCCACCGCGGACACCAGCGAGTCTTCGCGCGCCTGCTCGACGTCGCCCGGTCCCACCACGCGCGCTCGGTGGTCGTGACCTTCGATCCTCACCCGGCCCTCGTGCACAGGCCCGATTCGCACCCCGGTCTGATCATGGGCCCGGAGGACAAGCTGGACGCCCTCGAGGAGACCGGTGTGGACGCCGTCCTCGTGCTGCCCTACAGCCTCGAGTTTTCCGAGCTGACCCCGCAGCAGTTCGTGGTCGACTACCTCGTCAAGCCCCTGGGTGCGGTGTGCCTGGTCATCGGCTCGGACGTTCGGCTTGGGCGGGACAACACCGGAGATCTCAGGGCGATCACCGAGCTCGGCCGGGAACACGGCTTCGAGGTCGTGGTCGTGGACGACGTCCGTGGCACCGTGCCGGACGAGGAGGACCCGCAGGAGCAGCCAGCGGACCGCCGCGCCGAGCGCCGCTGCTCCTCCACCTGGGTGCGCTCATGCCTTGACGCCGGTGACGTGCGTGGGGCCGCGCAGCTGCTCGGACGACCCCACCGCATGCGCGGGGAAGTGGTCCACGGCGCCGCGAGGGGACGCGAACTCGGTTTCCCCACCGCCAACCTTGCGCCCGACGCGTCGGGGTTCATCCCGGCGGACGGTGTCTACGCCGGCTGGCTCGTGGACGAGGAGGGCACCCGGTGGCCCACGGCCATCTCGGTCGGCTCCAACCCCACGTTCGACGGTGTCTCCCGCCAGGTGGAGGCCCACGTAATCGACCGCCCGGAGGAGACGGTGGAGGACTTCAACCTCTACGGCTCCACGGTGGTCGTCGAGTTCGTGGAACGTCTTCGCGGCATGGTGGCCTACCGGGGCGTCGACGCCCTCGTCGCGCAGATGCGCGAGGACGTCAGCCGCTCGCGGGAGATCCTGCGCGCAGAGGGCCGCGGAACGGACTGAGTCCCGCGGCCCCGCTCACGACCGGGTCACATCTCCTCGTGCACCGAGGGATCGAAGCCTGACCCGCTGATCCCGGTGTGCATCATGCGCAGCCGCTCCATCTGCGCGTCGGTGAGCTCCCAGTCGAACACGTCGATGTTCTCCGCCATGCGCTGCGTGTTCGAGGACTTGGGGATCGGCACGATGCCGGACTGCACGTGCCAGCGCAGCACCACCTGGGCGGGGCTGCGACCGTGCTTGCGGGCGATCTCCTCGAGCCACTCGCTCTGCAAGAGGTCCGTCTTGCGGCCCAGCGGGGACCACGCCTCGGTGAGGATCCGGTGCTCCTCGTGGAAGCGGCGCAGCGCCTCCTGCTGGTACTGGGGGTGCAGCTCCACCTGGTTCACCACGGGCATCTCACCGGACTCGCGCTCGAGGCGCTGCAGGTGCTCGGGCAGGAAGTTGGACACGCCCACGGAACGCACCAGTCCCTCCTCACGCGCCTCGAGCATGGTCTGCCACGTCTGCACGTATCGGTCCTGGACCGGGTTGGGCCAGTGGATGAGGTAGAGGTCCAGGTAGTCGGTTCCGAGCCGCTCGAGGGTGCCCTCCAGCGACCGGCGCACGGAGTCCGTGCCGTGGTCCCGGCCCGGCAGCTTGGACGTGAGGAAGAGCTCCTCCCTGGGCATGTGGCTGTAGCGGACGCCCTGGCCCACTCCGCGTTCGTTGCCGTAGTTCACGGCGGTGTCGATCAACCGGTACCCGCGCCAGACAGCCTCCGGGATCAGCGTCTCCGCCTCGGCGTCGTCCATCGGGTAGGTGCCGAAACCCAGCTGGGGGATCCGCTTGCCGTCCCGAAGCACGTGCCAGGGGACGTCCGGGGCGGCGTCCTTGAGGTCCTTGGTCTTCTCGTCGCTCATCTCTTCCTCGTTCTCCTTGACATCACAGTGGGCCCTCACCGCAGGGTATCCCGCGGGGCTGGTCACGCTCCCGTCGCACACTCCGGCGCACCTCGCGCCGTCCCAACCGACGGGACCTGCTGACGGGCCTCGCGGTCTCACGCGGTGGGCAGGCTCCGCAGCAGGTGCAGGACGGCGTCCGCGCTGGTGCGCGCCACGACGTCGAGTTCCATGTGGAACTGCTGCCCGGCGGCCGGACCGCACAGGTCCGACACGCTGCGCAGCGCCGTAAACTCACGGCCCCGCGTGTGGCACACCTGTGCGAGCGCGGTGGTTTCCATGTCCGTGCTCAGCGCCGCGGGGAACGTCTCGCGGGCGGCGCCCACGTTCTGCGCCGTCACGAAGGACCCCCCGGAGAGCATCTCGCCGCGCCACAGAACGCGTCCCTCGGGTGCGGGCAGCGCGCTCGCGGCGGCCACGAGTTCCTCAGACGCCGGGTACGACGCCGGCATGCCCGGAACCTGGCCCGGCGCGTAGCCGAAGGCGGTGGCGTCCGCGTCCGTGTAACGGAACCCGGTGCCGAGCACGAGGTCGCCCACGTTCACGTCCGAGCGCAGCCCGCCGCACGAACCGGCGGAGACCACCACGGCGGGGTCGAAGAGCTCGAGCACCGCGCTGAGGGCCGACGCCGCGTTGACCAGCCCGATCCCGGTGCGCACCAGGAGCACCGGGCGCCCGTCGAGCTCCAGCGCGTACGTCTCGGCCGTGCCGATCGGCTGGGGCGCGGTGCACCTGGCAGTCGCGGCGTCCAGGAACGGGGCGGCCTCCTCGGGCATGGCGACGAACACCGCGGGGGCGCCGACGCACGCGGCGAAAGATGCGGCGTCGTCGCTCACCGCGTGACCTCGTCCCAGTGGGCGCGCTCGGCCAGGAAGCCTCGCACGGCGTCCTGCGCCGCGCTCAGGCTGTGGTTCCGACCCCATCCGCACTGCACCTCGTTCGCGGCGGGGACCTCCGTGGCGTCCAGGATGTCCCGGAAGGTGAGCTCCAGCAGCCGCTCGAACTCCTCGGTCTCCACACCGAGCATCAGCGCGTAGAAACCGGTCTGGCAGCCCATGGGGGAGAAGTCGATCAGCGCGTCCGTGTGGTTGCGCATGTGCTCCGCCGTGAGGTGCTCGATGGAGTGCACGGCGGGCATCTCCAGGTGGCCCTGGTTGGGCTGGGTGAACCGGACGTCGTACTTCACGAGCGTGTCACCGCCCGGCAGCTGCTTGCGGTCCGCGATCCGCACGTAGGGTGCCGCCACGGTGCGGTGGTCCAGGTTGAATGATTCGACGTTCATCTTCTGCATGCGGCCATTCTTCCAGCTCCGGCGGACACGCACAGCGAGCGCACCGGGGCGGACGCGCCGGCTTGACTCGTCCGCTAAACTAGAAAATGGTCTGACTGCGGTCCGTGGTGGTCGGGCCCCGGGGCGAGCCCCGGACCCCGGGCGGGAATCTCACGCACCGGGCGGACACGGTACTAACTCGAGGAGTTACCCATGGCACTTGATGCCGCAATCAAGAACCAGATCATCACCGAGTACGCAACGCACGAGGGTGACACCGGTTCGCCGGAGGTGCAGATTGCCGTGCTGTCTCGCCGGATCTCCGATCTGACCGAGCACCTGAAGACGCACAAGCACGACCACCACACCCGTCGTGGCCTCATGGGCCTCGTGGGTCGCCGC
Source organism: Kocuria sp. UBA5001 (assembly GCF_002398425.1). Lineage (NCBI taxonomy): Bacteria > Bacillati > Actinomycetota > Actinomycetes > Micrococcales > Micrococcaceae > Kocuria > Kocuria sp. UBA5001. The sequence goes on along the minus strand of NZ_DGYR01000001.1, from coordinate 41,281 downwards.
CGTCGCATGCTCGATTACCTGCGTCGCACCGACATCGCCCGCTACCGTGCGCTCATTGAGCGCCTCGGCCTGCGCAAGTGATGTGACCCGGAGGTTCCCCGCGCTCCCCGAGGGCGGGGAACCACCACCCCCGGCTCTGCTCGTGACGAGCACTGCCACGGGCCACCTCACGGTGGCCCCCACTGGGACGCACCCGGAACCCCGGGACCGCACCCGCACCACGAAAACTCCCTCGCGTCCGCGCAGCATGTCGCGGTCCTCGACAGTGGCCTTCGCAACGCACCGCGCTGCGAGCGCCTCGATCGAAGACCGGTGTGTCGCGCGGGGCGCGTACCACCTAGGAAACAGGAGGTGACCCTTGGAGGGTCCCGAGATCCAGAGTGCAGAAGCCGTGATCGACAACGGCTCCTACGGAAAGCGCGTCGTGCGCTTCGAAACCGGGCGTCTCGCCCGTCAGGCCGCCGGCTCCGCCATGGTCTACATCGACGAGGAGACCTCGATGCTCTCGGCCACGGCCGTGGGCAAGCACCCCCGGGAGGGCTTCGACTTCTTCCCGCTGACCGTGGACGTGGAGGAGCGGATGTACGCCGCCGGCCGCATCCCCGGTTCCTTCTTCCGCCGCGAGGGCCGTCCGTCCACGGACGCGATCCTCACGTGCCGTCTGATCGACCGCCCGCTGCGCCCCGCGTTCGGCAAGGGCCTGCGCAACGAGGTGCAGGTTGTCGTCACGGTCATGTCCATCGCGCCGGACGAGATCTACGACACCGTGGCGATCAACGCCGCGTCCATGTCCACCACGCTGTCCGGCATGCCCTTCCAGGGTCCGGTGGGCGGTGTGCGCATGGCACTGATGGCCGAGGAGAACGGCGGCCACCAGTGGATCGCGTTCCCCAAGCACTCCCAGCTGGAGAACGCCGTGTTCGACATGGCGGTCGCCGGCCGCGTGGTGACCACCAAGGACGGCGGTGAGGACGTCGCGATCATGATGGTCGAGGCGGAGGCCACCGACAACGCGTGGGAGCTCGTCAAGGGCCAGGGGGCCGTCGCCCCCACCGAGGAGCTCGTGGCCGAGGGCCTCGAGGCCTCCAAGCCGTTCATCAAGGCCCTGTGCGACGCGCAGGCGGACCTCGCGGCCCGCAACAAGAAGCCCGAGATGGAGCTGCCGCGCTTCGGGGGCTTCGGCGACGACGCCGCCGAGGCCGTGAAGAACTTCGTGGGCGAGCGCATGGCGCAGGTCTACTCGATCGCCGGCAAGCAGGAGCGCGAGGCCGCCACCGACGAGCTGCACCGGGACACCCTGGCGGAGCTCGCCGGCGAGGGCAAGGCCTTCGAGGGCCGCGCGGACGAGATCAACGGCGCCTACCAGGCGCTCACCAAGCAGACCGTGCGCCAGCGGATCCTGAAGGACGGCGTGCGCATCGACGGCCGCGGCCTCACGGACATCCGTGAGCTCAGCGCCGAGGTGGACGTGCTGCCGCGAGTGCACGGCTCCGCACTGTTCGAGCGCGGCGAGACCCAGATCCTGGGTGTCACCACGCTGAACATGCTCAAGCTGGAGCAGCAGATCGACTCGCTGTCCCCGGTGAAGCACAAGCGCTACATCCACCACTACAACTTCCCGCCGTACTCCACGGGCGAGACCGGTCGAGTGGGTTCGCCCAAGCGCCGCGAGATCGGCCACGGCGCCCTCGCCGAGCGCGCGATCACCCCCGTGCTGCCCACGCGCGAGGAGTTCCCGTACGCGATCCGCCAGGTCTCGGAGGCACTGGGCTCCAACGGCTCCACCTCCATGGGCTCGGTCTGCGCCGCCACGCTGTCGCTGTTCAACGCCGGTGTGCCGCTGCGCGCCCCGGTGGCGGGCATCGCCATGGGTCTGGTCTCCGACACCGTGGACGGCGAAGTCCAGTACGCGGCCCTGACCGACATCCTGGGTGCGGAGGACGCGCTCGGCGACATGGACTTCAAGGTGGCTGGCACCTCGGAGTTCGTCACGGCCATCCAGCTGGACACCAAGCTCGACGGCATCCCCGCCTCCGTGCTCGCGTCCGCGCTGACCCAGGCCCGTGAGGCCCGGCTGTACATCCTGGACGTGCTGACGTCCGCGATCGACGCCCCGGACGAGATGAGTGAGTTCGCGCCGCGCGTGATCTCGGTGACGGTCCCCGTCTCCAAGATCGGCGAGGTCATCGGCCCCAAGGGCAAGATGATCAACCAGATCCAGGAGGACACCGGCACGGACATCTCCATCGAGGACGACGGCACGGTGTACATCGGGGCCACCGATGGTCCGTCCGCGGAGGCCGCGCGTTCCGCGATCAACGCGATCGCTAACCCGCAGGTCCCCGAGGTGGGGGAGCGCTACCTGGGCACGGTCGTGAAGACCACCACCTTCGGTGCGTTCATCTCCCTGACCCCGGGCAAGGACGGTCTGCTGCACATCTCCGAGATGCGCAAGCTCAACGACGACAGGCGCGTCAACGAGGTGGACGACGTCCTGGCCGTGGGCCAGAAGGTCCAAGTGGAGATCACCAAGGTGGACGACCGCGGCAAGCTCTCGCTCTCGCCCGTCGTCGCCGGTTCCGACGCACCGGCCGACACCGACGACGAGAACTGAGCGGGGGGCCTCCGGTACTCGATGACTGTCGTCGACCTACCCCTGAAGGCGGGCGACCCGTCGGAGCTCGACTCCGGCGCGGACGCCCGCCTTCGGGCATCCCCAACCCCGGACCCCGGCCGCGGCTTCACGCACGTGGTGCACGACGACGCCGAGGGTGACGTGATCACCCGTACGGTTCTGCCGTGCGGCACCCGTGTGCTGACAGAGCGGATGCCCGGGCAGCGCTCGGTGTCCGTGGGCTTCTGGGTGAGCCTGGGCTCGCGGGACGAGGCCCCGGGCATGCTCGGCTCCACCCACTTCCTGGAGCACCTGCTGTTCAAGGGCACGTCCCGACGCAGCGCCCTGGAGATCGCGGAGGCGTTCGACCGGGTGGGTGGGGAGTCCAACGCATTCACATCCCACGAGCACACGTGCTACCACGCACGGGTGCTGTCCGACCAGCTGCCCATGGCGGTGGACGTCCTGGCAGACATGTTCACCGGGGCGGTGCTCGACCCCGAGGAGTTCGACCGCGAGCGCGGTGTGATCCTCGAGGAGATCGCCATGGACCGCGACGACCCCATGGACTTCGCGTTCGAGCAGTTCAACGCCGAGGTGCTCCACGGCTCCGCGCTCGCGCGGCCGATCGCCGGCACGCCGGAGGAGATCCGCAGTGTCACGCGCGACGCCGTGTGGCGCCACTACCGCGGGGCCTACCGTCCTGAGAACCTCGTGGTCACGGTGGCAGGCGGGCTGGAGCACGAGAACGTGGTGCGGCTGGTGCGGGAGTCGCTGGTGCGTGCGGGCTGGGACCCGGACGAGCCCGCGGCGGCCGGTGCGCGGCGTCGCACCCTGGTGGCGCAGCCCAGGCCCCTGGTGGGCACGCACACGTTCGAACGACCGGTGGAGCAGGCGCACGTGGTCCTGGGCGGCTCCGGGCTGCCCGTGGGGGACGGGCGCCGCTTCACCATGACCGTGCTCAACGCGGCGCTGGGAGGGGGAATGTCCTCACGGCTGTTCCACACGATCCGCGAGCAGAAGGGCCTGGCGTACTCCACGTTCTCGTTCTCCGGCTCGTACTCGGACGCCGGGTTCTTCGGCATGTACGCCGGGTGCACGCGGGAGCGGGTGGAGCAGGTGAGCCGGCTCATGCGGGAAGAGCTGGACCGTCTGGCCCAGGACGGCATGGACGCCGCGGAGCTCGCGAAGGTCGAGGGCCAGGTCAGCGGGGCCACGGTGCTCGCGCTGGAGGACACAGGTTCCCGGATGTCCCGGCTGGGTTCGGCGGAGCTGAAGACCGGGTACTTCATGGACGTGGACGAGTCGCTGCGCCGGATCCGCGCCGTCACGTCCCAGGACGTGCAGCAGCTCGCGGCGCAGCTGGGGCAGGACGCCACGGTGCGCACCGTGGTCGGCCCGGGCGCGTCGGAATCGCAGGACTGAGAAAGGTGGTAGGGACATGAACGACCGGATCAAGGTTGCCGTACTGGGCCGAAACGGGCGCATGGGCTCCGAGGCGGTGCGCGCCGTCGAGGATGCACCGGACCTGGAGCTCGTGGCTGCGCTCGGCCGCGGGGACGACCTCCAGGAGATCGTGGACGCCGGGGCACAGGTGGTCGTGGACCTCACGGTTCCGAGCGCCACGCGGGAGAACGTGCGCTTCGCCGTGGCCCATGGTCTCCACGCCGTCGTGGGCACCACGGGTTGGGACGACGATGCCTTGGCGCAGCTGCGGGAGCAGCTCGCGGAGGCGTCGGGCACAGGTGTGCTGATCGCCCCGAACTTCGCCGTGGGTGCGGTGCTCGCCATGAAGTTCTCCGAGCTGGCAGCGGCGTTCTTCGAGTCCGTGGAAATCGTGGAGCTGCACCACCCGCGCAAGCTCGACGCGCCGTCGGGCACCGCAAGCCGAACGGCCGAACTCGTCGCCCGCTCCCGCGAGCGCGCGGGGCGAGGATCGTCCCCGGACGCGACGGAGTCGGATCCGTTCGGTGCGCGCGGTGCGGACGTGGCAGGCGTGCACGTCCACTCCGTGCGACTGCAGGGACTTGTGGCGCACCAGGAGACCCTGCTCGGCAACACCGGTGAGCAGCTGACGCTGCGCCACGACTCGTTCGACCGCGTCTCGTTCATGACCGGCGTGCTCCTGGGCGTGCGCTCGGTCGCGGAGCACCCCGGTCTCACCGTGGGCCTCGACGGCTACATGGACTTGGGCCTGTGAACTCCGCGGGCCGCCGGGGAGGGTTGCGCTGGTGGAGCGCCGCCGTGATTGCGCTGCTCGTGCTCACGGTGCTGCTGCTTCCCGTCTCCGCGGGGTCCAAGACGTGGCTGATCGCGATGCTCGCCCTCGCGGGAGTCTTCACAGTGCTCGAGGTCGGGTCCAGGGGCCGGATCCTCGCGGCGCTGATGGTGGCACTGCTCACCCTCTACCTGGGGCTCTCCTTCCATCGGGCCGTGCTGCTGCTCGACAGCGACGGGTGGATCGCAAAGCTGCTCGGGGTGGCCATGCTCGTGATCCCCGCGGTGGGGGCGTGGGCGATGGTGCGCGAGATCGTCTTTGGCGCCCGCACGCAGCGCCTCGGACGCGAGCTCGCGGCCAGGGGTGAGCTTCCCGCGGACGACCTGCCGCGAACACCCTCGGGGCGCTACGTGCGCGAGGCCGCGGACGAGCGGTTCGACGTCGTCCGCCGTGAGGTTGAGGCACGTCCCCAGGACTGGGGCGGCTGGTACCGACTGAGCCTGGCCTACTCGGCCAGCGGCGACGGTCGTCGCGCGCGCGGTGCGATGCGCACAGCCATCGCCCTGCACGGCGGGGCAGACCCCGAGGCGGTGCTCGTCGGCTCTGGGCGGTAACCTGTGACCATGACTGAACACAGCACCCCTGTGCCGACCGACCGCCCCGCGCCCATGTTCGGGACCCTGCTCACCGCAATGATCACCGTCTTCCACGAGGACGGCGCCGTAGACCTCGAGAGCACGGCGCGCCTGGCGGAGGAGCTCGTGGACGGCGGCTGCGACGGTCTGGTGGTCTGCGGCACCACCGGCGAGTACTCCACGATGACCGACGAGGAGAACCTCTCGGTCTTCCGGGCCGTCAAGGAAGCCGTGGGATCGCGCGTTCCCCTGCTCGGGGGCACCGGTTCCAACGACACCGAGCACTCCCGGTACCTGTGCCTGGAGGCCCAGAAGATCGGGATGGACGGGCTGCTCGTGGTCACCCCGTACTACAACAAGCCCACGCAGGCCGGGATCGAGGCCCACTTCCGCTCCCTCGCGGACTCGGTGGACACGCCGATCATGATCTACGACATCCCGGGCCGCTCCGGTGTGCCGATCGAGCCCGAGACCATGATCGCGCTCGCCTCGCACCCCAACATCGTCGCCGTCAAGGACGCCAAGGCGGACTTCATGGCCGCCGCGCGCGTAATGGCGGAGACGGACCTCGTCTTCTACTCGGGCGACGACGGTCTCACCCTGCCGTGGATCGCGCTCGGTGCCGCCGGGCTCGTCGGCGTGACCACTCACGTGGACACCCCCCGCTACCGACGCCTGGTGGACGCGGCCCTGGGATCGGACCTCGAAACCGCTCGGCAGATCAACGAAGAGCTGCTCCCGCTCGTGCGCGCCACGATGACCCGCGTGCCGGGTGCGGTGGCCGCCAAGACCATTCTTCAGTGGCAGGGTCGCCTGCCGAACAACACGGTGCGGCTTCCGCACGTGGCACCCACGCAGGCCGAGCTGGAGCAGATCCGTGCGGATCTGAGCACGTCGGTGGCTGCGAACACTTTGACCGACTGAGACGAAAGGGGTCTCATGACCCAATGGAACACCGCTGACCTTGTCAAGCCCCCCGCACTGGCGAAGGACACCCTGCGTGTCATTCCGCTGGGCGGGCTCGGCGAGGTCGGCCGGAACATGACCGTGTTCGAGATCAACGGGCAGCTGCTCGTGGTCGACTGCGGCGTGCTCTTCCCCGAGGAGACGCAGCCCGGTGTTGACCTGATCCTGCCGGACATCAACTACCTCCGGGACCGCCTGGACGACATCGTGGCGATCGTGCTCACGCACGGCCACGAGGACCACATCGGCGCCGTCCCGTACCTGCTCAAGCGGCGCCCGGACATTCCCATCCTGGGCTCGCAGCTGACTCTCGCGCTGATCGAGGCCAAGCTGCAGGAGCACCGCATCAAGCCCTTCACCATGGCCGTGCGCGAGGGGCAGGTGGAGAAGCTGGGCGAGTTCGAGTGCGAGTTCGTCGCGGTGAACCACTCCATCCCGGACGCCTTGGCCGTGTTCCTGCGCACCAAGGCCGGGACGGTGCTGCACACGGGCGACTTCAAGATGGACCAGCTGCCCCTCGACGGGCGCATCACGGACCTGCGTCACTTCGCGCGGCTCGGCGAGGAGGGTGTGGACCTGTTCCTCACCGACTCGACCAACGCTGAGGTCCCCGGATTCATCGCGTCGGAGAAGGCCATCGGCCCCGTCCTCACGGACGTGGTCTCCCGCGCCAAGCAGCGAGTGATCGTGGCTTCCTTCTCCTCGCACGTGCACCGTGTCCAGCAGGTGCTCGACGCCGCGGTGGCCAACGGTCGCAAGGTGGCCCTGATGGGCCGCTCCATGATCCGCAACATGACGATCGCAGAGAAGCTCGGCTACCTGGACGTCCCGCCGAACGTGCTCGTGGACCAGAAGAAGGTCGCGGACTACCCGGACGACAAGCTGGTCATCATGTGCACGGGTTCCCAGGGCGAGCCCATGGCCGCGCTGTCCCGCATGGCCAACGGGGACCACAAGGTACAGGTCAACGAGGGCGACACCGTCATCCTGGCCTCGTCCCTGATCCCGGGCAACGAGAACTCTGTGTTCCGCGTGATCAACGGGCTCATGCGCCTGGGGGCCCACGTGGTGCACAAGGGCAACGCGAAGGTGCACGTCTCAGGCCACGCCGGGGCGGGCGAGCTGCTGTACTGCTACAACATCGTGGAGCCCGAGTACGTCATGCCCGTTCACGGTGAGGTCCGCCACCTGATTGCCAACGGTGACCTCGCCAAGGAGACCGGTGTCCCGGAGGACCGCGTAATCCTCGCGGAGAACGGCACCGTGGTGGACATGCACAACGGGGCCTCCAAGATCACCGGTCAGGTGGAGTGCGGGTTCATCTACGTGGACGGCTCCTCGGTGGGAGAGATCACCGAGGCCGACCTCAAGGACCGCATGACGCTGGGTGAAGAGGGCTTCATCTCTGTGGTCACGGTGGTGAACCGGGACACCGGCAAGATTGTCTCCGGCCCGGACATCCACGCCCGCGGCGTCGCGGAGGAGGACAAGGTCTTCAACGAGATCCGTCCGAAGATCGCCGCCGCGCTGGAGGAGGCATTGGGGGAGAGCGGGAAGAACCACACCTCCCACCAGCTCCAGCAGATCGTGCGCCGAACGGTGGGCTCCTGGGTCTCGCGAAAGCTGCGCCGCAAGCCCATGATCGTCCCGGTGGTCGTCGAGGCCTGAGCCCACGGCCCCACCACCCAGCTCCAGCGGCCCGCCCGACATGCACTCCGGGCGGGCCGCTGTCCGTCCGGGTACCCTGGAAGCATGGCGTCACGAACTTCCCCCGCGCGCTCCGCGAAGACCGCCACCCGGTCCGCGAAGTCCTCGGGATCCCCCAAGAATGGCAGGAAGACCCCGGCCCGCGGCACGGCCAAGACCTCCTCGGCAGCCCCGGGTGCCCTGCGGGGGATTGTGAACGCGTGGTCGGGCGTCGGACACGTGGTGGGTGCCGCGGTACGTCGCGTAGGCACCCTGCGCACGGACATCGCCCCCGAGCAGCGCCGTGACGGTGGGGCCCTTGTGTGGCTCGTGCTCGCAGTGCTGATCGCCGCGCTCGAATGGTGGAACCTGCGCGGCGTGGACTTCGCCGCCGTGGCTGTTCCCTCGTCCTGGGCACACGCCGTGGTGGGCGGGACTTTCGGGTTCATGGCCCTGGTGCTGCCCATCTTCTGCTTCTGCTTCGCCGTGCGGATCTTCCGCCACCCCGAGGCCACCCAGGCCAACAACCGCATCGCCATCGGACTGCTCGCGCTGACGGTCGCCGGAGCGGGAACCGCCCACATTGCGGGCGGCTCGCCCTCCCTGGGAGACGGCTTCGAGGCGGTATGGAGCGCCGGGGGCTTCGTGGGCTTCCTCGCGGCGGACCCGCTGTCATCTCTCATCACCCCGTGGGGCGCGCTCGTGGTCCTCGTGGCGCTCGCCGTGCTGGCGCTGCTCGTCATGACCGCGACGCCCGTGGGGGAGATCGGGCCCCGGCTGCACCTGCTCTACCGCAGGCTCACGGGCCAGACGGAGCCGCGCAGCACGGACCTCTCCGCCCCGCAGCATGACCGCTCCTACCTGGACCCCGCGAGCACGGCGCGTTCCGCCCGCACGGCGCGCTCGCGGCGTCGTCGGGAGCGCGAGGACCTCGACCGCTACGACGGGGACGAGGCCTTTGAACGCGCTGTGGTCGACGAGGCCAACCGCCGCGAGGCGAAGGGAGCACACGCCACGAGCGTGTTCGACCTGGGCTCGAGCGCTCCCCGCAAGGGCGGCTCTTCGAGGGCCCGCGCCACCGCCACGAAGGCCAAGACCGCGGACGCCGCGGACCTCCAGTCCACCGACTCGGTGCCGAGCCCCGAGCCCGCGCTGCGCCCCGGTGAGAAGCGGCCCACCCGCTCCCAGCGCGAGGCCCAGAAGCTGCGCGAGGAGCAGGGCATCGCGCCGGCCGGGGACACCGCCGCGGCGTCGGACGCCCCGGCCCTCGCCGCGCTGGACGACACCACGGACGTCCACGAGCCCGGAGGCTCCCACGACGTCGCGACCCGCACCCACACGCCCAGCACTCCGATCCCCGCCCGCTCCGAGCAGCTGAAGCTGCAGGGCGACGTCGCCTACAGCCTGCCTCCGGTCGCGGACCTCGTGCAGGGGCCCCCGGCGAAGGAGCGCTCCGAGGCAAACGACCAGGTGGTCGCCGCGCTGACCAACGTGCTGCAGCAGTTCAAGGTGGACGCCGAGGTCACGGGCTTCTCCCGCGGCCCCACGGTCACCCGCTACGAGATCGAGCTGGGATCCGGCACCAAGGTGGAGCGCGTCACCGCCCTGTCCAAGAACATCGCCTACGCCGTGGCCTCGGCGGACGTCCGCATCCTCTCGCCCATCCCGGGCAAGTCCGCGATCGGTATCGAGATCCCGAACACGGACCGCGAGACCGTGGCGCTGGGCGATGTGCTGCGCTCGCAGAAGGCCCGCACGTCCGAGCACCCCATGATCATGGGTGTGGGCAAGGACGTCGAGGGTGGCTTCGTGCTCGCGAACCTGGCCAAGATGCCGCACATGCTCGTGGCTGGTGCCACAGGGGCGGGCAAGTCCTCGTTCGTGAACTCGATGATCGTCTCCATCCTGATGCGTTCCACCCCGGACGAGGTGCGCCTGGTCATGGTGGATCCCAAGCGCGTTGAGCTCACCGCGTACGAGGGCGTGCCGCACCTGATCACCCCGATCATCACGAACCCCAAAAAGGCCGCCGAGGCCCTGCAGTGGGTCGTGCGGGAGATGGATGCGCGCTACGACGACCTCTCCCACTTCGGGTACAAGCACATCGACGACTTCAACAAGGCCGTGCGCAACGGCAAGGTCCAACCGGAGCCCGGCTCCAAGCGGACCATCCGGCCCTACCCGTACCTGCTGGTGATCGTGGACGAGCTCGCGGACCTCATGATGGTCGCCCCACGGGACGTCGAGGATGCCATCGTGCGCATCACCCAGCTCGCCCGTGCCGCGGGCATCCACCTGGTGCTCGCCACCCAGCGCCCCTCGGTGGACGTGGTCACGGGCCTGATCAAGGCGAACGTGCCCTCCCGCATGGCCTTCGCGACGTCATCGGTCACGGATTCGCGCGTGGTTCTGGACCAGCCCGGTGCGGAGAAGCTCATCGGCCAGGGAGACGCCCTCTTCCTGCCCATGGGCGCCTCGAAGCCCATGCGCGTGCAGGGCGCGTGGGTCTCCGAGTCCGAAATCCACAAGGTCGTGGAGCACGTGAAGTCCCAGATGTCCGCGCACTACCGGGACGACGTCGTGCAGGAGGCACCCAAGAAGGCCATTGACGAGGACATCGGGGACGATCTCGACGTCCTGCTGCAGGCCGCGGAACTGATCATCACCACGCAGTTCGGCTCCACATCCATGCTGCAGCGCAAGCTGCGCGTGGGCTTCGCCAAGGCCGGGCGGCTCATGGATTTGCTGGAGTCCCGCGGCGTCGTCGGCGCCTCCGAGGGCTCCAAGGCCCGGGACGTGCTGGTCAAGCCGGACGACCTCGCGGCCACCCTGGCACTGATCCGCGGGGAGGAGCCGCCGGCCGGTGGCGGGACAGCGCAGGAGGCCGCGGGAACCGCGGGAGCCGGTGCGGTGAACGGCTCGGTCGACTACGGTGAGGACCCGGTCGAGGCCTCGCTTGCCGATGTTGCACACGACTACCACGACGGGTCCGATGAATCCGAGGACGCATGGGAGCTGACGGGACGATGACCACAAACCACGACGTAACGCCCCAGGGTGACCCTGCCCCCAGGGCTTCGAACTGGAACCTGCCGAACGCACTGACCGCGCTGCGCATCGTGATGGTGCCGTTCTTCGTGTGGTTCCTGGTGGCCGGGGGCACACACGGCGAGGACTCCATGGCCATGCGGTGGGCCGCGGTCGTGACCTTCGGGCTGGCGATGCTCACCGACAAGCTGGACGGGGACATCGCGCGTGCCCGCAACCTCATCACGAGCTTCGGCAAGATCGCGGACCCCATCGCGGACAAGCTGCTCACGGGAGCGGCGTTCGTGGTGCTCTCGATGCTCGGGGAGCTGTGGTGGTGGGTGACCATCGTCATCCTGGTGCGCGAGTGGGGCATTACCGTCATGCGCTTTGTCGTGATTCGCTACGGGGTCATGGCGGCGTCCAAGGGTGGCAAGACCAAGACCGTGCTGCAGACCGCGGCCCTGATCGCGCTGCTGCTTCCCCTCGCCCCGTTCGTGGGCCAGTGGTGGCTGTGGCTCGCGTGGCTGCTGACGGCTCTGGCACTGCTCGCCACCGTGGTCACCGGTGTGGACTACGTCGTAAAGGCCGTGCAGCTGCGCAACCGCGCGGTCAGGGGAGAGGGCGAGTGAGCGGCTCGGTGCCGTCCGCCCCGGGCAACGACGCCGCTGCGGCTGGTGACAACACTGTCCTGTCCGGGCGGGACAGCAGTGTCTGCGGGCACGACGCCGCGGGGCTGGTCACGCTCGCCACGCGCCTCGGTATCACGGTGGGCACGGCAGAGTCCCTCACGGGAGGTGCGGTGGCGTCGGAGATCGTCACGGTCGCCGGGGCGTCGTCGTGCTTCGAGGGCGCCGTGGTGAGCTACTCGCACGCCGTCAAGGAGCATGTGCTGGGGGTGTCCCGCGAGCTGCTGGAGCGTGTGGGGGCGGTGGACGCGGACGTCGCTGCCGCCATGGCGCGCGGGGCGCGCGAGGCCCTCGGTGTGGACTGGGCGGTGTCGACCACCGGCGTCGCCGGGCCGGAACCACACGACGGCCACCCCGTGGGCACGGTGTTCGTGGGCGTCAGCGGTCCCACGGGCGACTCCTCGCACCGCCTCACCCTCACGGGTGACCGAACGGGTATCCGGGCCGCCACCGTGGCACGTGCGATCGACATACTGACGACTCAAATTGCTTTCACAGCCAACGCATAGTGCTTTTCGGGCGGCCGCAGGGAACAATTGAACATGCAAGCACGTTATGACAGTCGGAGTATTGAGCCAGTCGGGCTCAAGTTCTCTGGAATCCACCGCAGCCGGGATGGTGCGGAGAGGCCCCGTTCGTTCGTACGAGGAGTAGGCAATTCACATGACGAAGCAACCCGTGTCTGTCAATGGTGTCGTCCGTTGGAAGGACGTGGGTGTGGCCGATGAAACTCACGCGGAGACCCACGAGATGAAGGTGGGCGTTCTGCGCCAGGAGATCGGAGAGGTGTTGCGCAACGTCCGCCAGCGCCAGGGGCGCACGCTGCGCGAGGTCTCGCACAGCGCCCGCGTCTCCCTGGGATACCTCAGCGAGGTGGAGCGCGGCCAGAAGGAAGCGTCCTCGGAGTTGCTTGCCTCGATCTGCACGGCCCTGGAGATCCCCATGTCCCAGATGCTGCGCGAGGTCGCTGACCGGCTCGCCTACGCGGAGGGCAACTTCATCCCGGACACCGTGCCGTCGGAGATGACGGAGGAGTTCACCCGGGAGATGCGCCAGCTGCGCGGCGGCAGCGCCGCGAGCGCGCGTTGAGAGAACCCCTGGCGCGGGAGGTGCTCGCCTCCGGCCAGGGGACTTGGGAACACACGAACGGACCCGCCCTCGGGCGGGTCCGTGTCGTGTGCGGGTCCGGCCCGTGGAATCGTGCCGTGCGATTCGGGAGGGTCAGCCGACCGAGGGCACGTGCCCGGGTGGTTCGCGGGGAAGAGACCACGACGAGGAGGAGGTGACGAGCATGCGAGTGAGTGCGTTCTGGGAACTCATGGCCCACGAGTTCGGGGCAGCCTACTGCAGGGTGCTGGCGCGGGACCTCGTGCTGTCCGAGCTGGGGGACCGCACGGCGAGCGAGGCGCTCGAGGCGGGGGAGGACCCCAAGACCGTGTGGTTCGCGGTGTGCCGCGCGCAGGAGGTGCCGCAGTCCCGGTGGTGGGGGCCGGACCAGCCTCCGCGGCGGTGAGGGCGGGCCGACGTGCACCGCACCGGATTCGAAGGTATATTCGAACCCGGTCGCGCGTACTCCACACCCGGCACCGGTCTCTTATGGGTGTCGGACCCCCGCTATACCGTGGACTGCGAAGACATCATCAGGGCCACACCGGCCCCCGAGAACCAGAGGTGAAACATGGCAGCCAAGTCCAAGGGTGCACCCGCACCCTCTCAGGTGGCCGGCTCTGATCGTGAGAAGGCACTGGACACCGTGCTCTCCCAGATCGACAAGAACTACGGTAAGGGCTCGGTCATGCGGCTGGGTGACCGTCCCGCTACGAAGATCGAAACCATCCCCACCGGATCCATCGCACTGGACGTCGCGCTGGGCATTGGCGGGTTCCCCCGGGGCCGCGTCGTGGAGATCTACGGCCCGGAATCCTCCGGTAAGACCACCGTGGCCCTGCACGCGGTCGCCAGCGTTCAGAAGGCTGGCGGCATCGCCGCGTTCATCGACGCCGAGCACGCCCTGGATCCCGCCTACGCGGAGAAGCTCGGCGTGGACACGGACAACCTGCTGGTCTCCCAGCCGGACACCGGCGAGCAGGCGCTCGAGATCATGGACATGCTGGTGGGCTCCGGTTCCATCGACATCATCGTGATCGACTCCGTGGCGGCCCTCGTGCCCAAGGCGGAGATCGAGGGCGAGATGGGTGACAGCCACGTCGGTCTGCAGGCCCGCCTCATGTCCCAGGCGCTGCGCAAGATCACGGGGCGGCTGTCCCACACCAACACCACGGCCATCTTCATCAACCAGCTGCGCGAGAAGATCGGCGTCTTCTTCGGCTCGCCGGAGACCACCACGGGTGGCAAGGCGCTGAAGTTCTACGCGTCCGTACGCGTGGACGTCCGCCGCATCGAGACGCTCAAGGATGGTGCCAACCCCGTGGGCAACCGCACGCGCGCCAAGATCGTCAAGAATAAGATGGCCCCGCCGTTCAAGCAGGCCGAGTTCGACATCCTCTACGGCCAGGGGATCTCCATCGAGGGCGGTCTGATCGACATGGGGGTGGAGCACGGGATCGTCAAGAAGTCCGGTGCGTGGTTCACCTACGAGGGCGACCAGCTGGGGCAGGGCAAGGAGAACTCCCGCCGATTCCTCAAGGACAACCCGGAACTCGCCCAGGAGATCGAGCGCAAGATCCTGGTGAAGCTTGGCATCACCGAGGATCCGGACGAGGCGTCACAGGATGCGGACGCACTGGAGGACGTCGGCCAGGACCTGGACCCTGGCGCGCCCTTCGCTCCCCAAAAGGACGACACGGAGCTTCCCGCCTTCTGAGGTGAGGGACCGCACCCATGAGTGACTCGTCACGCTACGATGCCCGCCGCCGCCGGGCCACGGCATCTCGCCGTGGCCCGGCGGCGGCGTCCGCGTCGCGGTCCGCGGCCGACTCCACCCCGTCGGGGAACGCGCTCCCCGAACCCGCCTCCTCGGGGCACGCGCTGTTCGCGGTTCCTCCCGTGGCGCAGCACCACGCCGAGCCGGGGGAGGGGCCGGCGCTGGTCCCTGAGGGCGGATCAGAAACCTCCACCGGTGAAGCACACGGCGGGGAAGACCTCGGGGTGCGCGAGCGCGCCCGGTCGATCGTGCTGCGTCAGCTGACGGCATCGGCGAAGTCACGGCGCCAGCTGGAGGACAAACTGGCGGACAAGGACATCCCGGACGACGTCGCCGGGGAGGTGCTGGACCGCCTCGAAGAGGTCAACCTCGTGGACGACCGCGCTTTTGCGGCGATGTTCGTCCGTTCGCGGGCTGAGACCCGGCGCCTGTCCCGGTCAGCGCTGCGCCGTGAACTCTCGCACCGGGGGATCATCGGTGAGATCGCGGAGCAGGCCCTGGACCAGCGCTCGGACGAGGACGAGCTCCGGGACGCCCACGAACTCGTCCGCAAGAAGCTCCCAGCTACCCTGGATCCGAGCGACCGCAAAGAGTACGAGAAGCTCACCCGCAGGCTGGTGAGCATGCTCGGCCGGAAGGGGTACGCACCGGGGCTCGCGTTCGCCGTTGTGAAGGAGGAGCTGGCGGACCTCGGATCGGCGGGAGCCGGGGAAGAACGGCCGGACCTGGACGGCGCGGACGTGTGGGACACCCCCTGAGCCGCTAAGGTGCCGAGGTGCTGAGGGCACGCCCGGTGCAGTTACTGGCCCGCATCTCGCCACCGCCGGAGCTGACTGACGCCACCGGGGGAGAATTTGACCCGATCCCTAAAATGAGGGGGTGACTCAGATGCCCCGGTCGGTTCAGCCGCAACCCCTCCAGCCCTCCGCCCCGTACAAAGCGTTCGACGCCCGCGAGGCTGCGCCGACCTACGAGGTGCGCACCCTGGGGTGCCAGATGAACGCCCACGACTCCGAGCGCATCACCGGTCTGCTGGAGACCGCCGGCTACGTTCCGGCCGTGGGCCGGGAGCCGGACCTGGTCGTCTTCAACACGTGCGCGGTGCGGGAGAACGCGGACAACAAGCTCTATGGCCAGCTCGGTCAGCTCGCACCGGTGAAGCGTCGCAACGACCGGCTGCAGATCGCCGTGGGCGGTTGTCTGGCCCAGAAGGACCGCGCCACGATCGTGGAGAAGGCACCGTGGGTGGACGTGGTCTTCGGCACGCACAACATCGGCTCTCTGCCGGTGCTGCTGCAACGGGCCCGTCACAACGAGCAGGCCCAGGTGGAGATCCTCGAGTCTCTGGAGACGTTCCCCTCTGCGCTTCCCACCAAGCGCGAGCAGGCCTACGCCGGATGGGTGTCGATCTCCGTGGGGTGCAACAACACGTGCACGTTCTGCATCGTCCCGCAGCTGCGCGGCAAGGAGAAGGACCGCCGTCCCGGGGACATCCTTGCCGAGGTGCAGGCCCTGGTGGACTCCGGTGCGGTGGAGGTGACGCTGCTCGGGCAGAACGTGAACTCCTACGGCGTCGAGTTCGGAGACCGCGGCGCGTTCGCCAAGCTGCTGCGCGCGTGCGGGGAGATCGAGGGGCTGGAACGCGTGCGGTTCACGAGTCCGCACCCGGCGGCGTTCACGGATGACGTGATCGACGCCATGGTCGAGACTCCCAACGTGATGCCGCAGCTGCACATGCCGCTGCAGTCCGGTTCGGACCGCATCCTGAAAAACATGCGCCGCTCCTACCGCTCGAAGAAGTTCCTGGGGATCCTGGAACGTGTCCGCGCGAGCATTCCTGGCGCGGCCATCACCACGGACATCATCGTGGGCTTCCCCGGGGAGACGGAGCAGGACTTCCAGGACACGCTGGACGTGGTGGCCGCCTCCGAGTTCTCCTCGGCATTCACGTTCCAGTACTCGGTGCGCCCCGGCACCCCCGCGGCAGAGATGACCGACCAGGTGCCCGCGGCCGTTGTGCAGGAGCGCTTCGAGCGTCTCACGGCGCTGCAGGACGAGATCAGTGCCCGCCTGAACCGTGAGCTGGTCGGTTCCCGCGCGGAGGTCCTCGTGAGCGCACAGTCGGGCCGCAAGGCGCAGAGCACCCACCGGCTCTCGGGCAGGGGCCGTGACCAGCGCCTGGTCCACTTCAGTGTGCCGGAGGGCGCACCCCAGCCGAGGCCGGGGGACGTCGTGAGCGTCCCCGTGACGAGCGCAGCGGCCTACCACCTGCTCGCGGATCCCCGTGACGTCTCCGAGTACGAGCTGCGCCGCACCCGCGGTGGGGACGCCTGGGAGGCGGCGCAGGCCGAGTCCTGCGCCGCGCCTTCGTCGTCCGGGGCACCGGGGCCAGTGGGCCTCGGCATGCCGTCCCTGCGGAGACCCTGAGCCGTGCCGGCAGTGGACGGACAGGCGGGCCCCGACGTCGTGAAGCAGCCGGATGCGCCAGGACGAGGCCCGGACGGCCCGCCGCTCGTAGCCGTCGTGGGTCCCACCGGCACAGGGAAGTCGGACCTCGGCATTGCCCTGGCCCACCGGCTGGACGGGGAGGTCGTCAATGCGGACGCCCTGCAGCTCTACCGGGGAATGGACATCGGCACGGCCAAGCTCCCGCCCGAGGAACGGGGCGGGGTGCCGCACCATCTGCTGGACGTCCTGGAGATCCACGAGGAGGCCTCCGTCGCCGCGTTCCAGCGTGAGGCCCGCCGTGCCATCACGGAGATTGTCGGCCGGGGCCGCGTGCCGGTCCTCGTGGGAGGTTCCGGTCTCTACGTCCGCGCGGTGCTCGACGACATCGAGTTCCCCGGCACTGACGCCGGCATCCGTGCGCGTCTCGAGGCGGAGCTGGCCCGGCACGGGCGGGCACCCCTGCTGGAACGGCTGGCCGCCGTGGACCCGGAGTCTGCCGCTCGGGTCAAGGACGAGCGGCGGCTGGTCCGGGCGCTCGAGGTCCACGAGCTCACGGGCCGACCGTTCACGTCCTTCATGCCGCGTCGGCACTACGTGCGGCCCACCGTCCAGGTGGGCCTGGGCATGGACCGGGAGGTGCTCGCCGAGCGCCTGGCCCGCCGTGTGGACGTCATGCTCGAGCGCGGCTGGCTTGAGGAGGTGCGTGCCCTGGAGGCACGGGGGCTGCGGGAGAGCCCTACAGCGGGCAGGGCCCTGGGGTATCCGCAGCTGCTGGCCGTGCTGGACGGCACCCTCGACCTCGAGCAGGCGCGCGAGCAGACTGTGGTGGCGACGCGCCGGTTCACCAAGCGGCAGCGCACGTGGTTCGGCGCCGACTCGCGGGTCCACTGGCTCGACGCCGCCACCCCCGGCGGGGTGGACGAGCTCGCGGACCGCGCGGGCCGTGCTGCGCGGTCAGTAGGATGACGGGCATGACGGAAACAAGTGAGGCAACGGGCGGCGCCGCGCACTGGCGGGAACTGGCGGGAGTGCGCGTCAGCAAGGCGCACGGCACGGGCAACGACTTCGTGGTCTTCACGGACCTGGACGGCTCGCTGGACGTCTCTGCGGACACGGTGGCCGCGGTGTGCGACCGGCATCTGGGACTCGGCGGGGACGGCCTCATCCGTGCCGTGCGTGCCGAGCACGTGCCGGAGGGCCGTCGGCTCGCCGAGCGGTCGCCGAACGTCGAGTGGTTCATGGACTACCGCAACGGGGACGGCTCGGTCGCGCAGATGTGCGGCAACGGCGTGCGCGTCTTCGTGGACCATCTGGTGCGGGAGGGCCTCGTCACCCTGCCACGCGGAGCCCGGCTTCGGATCGGCACCCGGGCGGGCGTCCGCAGCGTCGCGCGCACCGCGGACGGGTACGCGGTGGACATGGGTCCCTGGAGCTTCGAGCACGGTGACGCCGCTCGTGAGCGTGGTTCCGACTGTCTGGTCTCGGTCTCGGGCCTCACAGTCCAGCGCCCGGGGATCTCGCTGAGCATGGGCAACCCGCACACGGTCGTCGCGCTGTCCGAGGGAGAGAAGCTGGACGCCCTGGACCTGCACACTGCGCCGGTCGTGGACCCGGCGCCGGGAGACGGCACGAACGTGGAGTTCGTGGTGCCCCTGGAGCACGACGACGACGCCGTGGGCCGCATCGAGATGCGCGTGCACGAGCGCGGGGTCGGGGAGACCTATTCGTGCGGCACGGGTGCGTGCGCCGCCGCGGCCGCCACGCGCTTCTGGGGCGGGCAGGACTCACCGGACCGCTGGTTCGTGCGGGTTCCCGGGGGAGTGCTCTCGGTCACCTTCGTCCCGGCCCCGGACGGCACGGAGCACGTGGTGCTGGCCGGCCCGGTGCGAGTGGTGGCCACCGCCGAACTTGTGTGAGGCGCGGGGTGGCCGCGCGGCGTCGCCGGGCGTTCCTTGGCCGTGCGTGCCGCGGTCCGGTGGGTGGCTGTACTTGCTGCCCACCCACCCACCTGCCCGCACGGGACCACGCCAGGGCCCGGACGCACTGCGCGCCATCGCCTGCTCCTGACCGCACACGTGGGGCCAGGCCGCGCGGGGTCAGTCCCTTTCCACCGCAATGATCCGGAAGCCCTTGTCCGTGGCCGCGCGGCGCACGTGGAAATCCTCCGGCAGGGTTTCCCGCAACCAGCGCTGGAGAGTGTCCCCGCCGAGGTTCTTCTGCACCACGAGCCACGCGGTGCCGCCGGGAGCGAGCCGGGGCAGCCACTGGGAGAGGATCTGGTGCAGGGCGTCCTTGCCCACCCGGATGGGCGGGTTGGACCAGATGGTGTCGAAGGTCAGCTCTGCGGGGACGTCCTCGGGAAGGAAGGTCTGCACGCCCGTGAGGCCCAGTCCCTGCGCGTTGGCCGCGGTCAGGGCGAGGCTACGCTCGTTGACGTCCACGGCCGTGACGCTCGCCTCCGGGTCGGCCTGGGCCAGCGCGATGGTCAGTGGGCCCCAGCCGCAACCGATGTCGAGGAAGGATCGCCCCTGGGGATCCGGGACGTTGCGCAGCAGTGCCGCCGTTCCCTTGTCCAGCGCCCCGGGGGAGAAGACTCCCGCGTCGGTGCCTACCTCCACGGTGCGTCCCCTCAGCTCCGCTGTGATCCGGCGCGGCTTCTGTGCCACGGCCGGGTCGGAAACGAAGTAGTGCTGCGCGGCGGGCTCGGGGGTCATGGCTCCACATGGTAGTGCCCGCCCGGGGTGTGTCGGTGCCCGGCGCTAGACTGTCAGCACTGACCACCCCTTCCGAACACAGGAATACATGACTGAATCTCACACCCACCGGGACGCCGCGCCGCAGGACTCCGCGCAGCCCGGTGACCTGACCGGCCCGCAGCTCGAGGACGTCGTCTCGAGGGTTCTGGCCCGCGCACGCAGCCGCGCCGAGGCCCCCCTGGCCGCAGCCGGCTCCCATCCGGCCGACGGTGACGTCGCCGTGACAGAGAGCGGGGCCCGCACCAGCCGCGAGCACCTGGGGCGCGCCCGAGAGCTGGCCGCGGAGAACGAGCACCACGGCGTCGGCGACGGCGAGCAGCAGGACCTCGCGGAGCGTCACGCCCTGCGCCGCGTCGCGGGGTTGTCCACGGAGCTCGAGGACGTCACCGAGGTCGAGTACCGCCAGCTGCGCCTGGAGCGCGTGGTTCTTGCCGGCGTTTTCTCGAGCGGCACCCTGGCGGACGCCGAGAACTCCCTGCGGGAACTCGCCGCCCTGGCGGAGACCGCCGGCTCCGAGGTCATGGACGGCCTGCTGCAGCGCCGCGTGAACCCTGACCCCGGCACGTACCTCGGCTCGGGCAAGGCACTCGAGCTCAAGGATGTCGTGGCCGCCACGGGAGCGGATACCGTGGTCGTGGACGCTGAGCTCGCCCCGTCCCAGCGCCGTGCTCTGGAGGACGTGGTCAAGGTCAAGGTCATCGACCGCACCGGACTCATCCTGGACATCTTCGCGCAGCACGCGAAGTCCAAGGAGGGCAAGGCGCAGGTCGAGCTCGCGCAGCTCGAGTACATGCTTCCCCGCCTGCGCGGCTGGGGCGACTCTCTCTCGCGCCAGGCCGGTGGCCGTGCCGCGTCCGGCGAGGGCATCGGCAGCCGCGGCCCCGGTGAGACCAAGATCGAGCTGGACCGCCGTCGCATCCGTCAGCGCATGGCCAAGTTGCGCCGCGAGATCGCGGGAATGAAGCCGGCCCGCGAGACCAAGCGGTTGAACCGTAAGCGCAATTCCGTTCCTTCCGTGGCCATCGCCGGCTACACCAACGCGGGGAAGTCCTCCCTCCTGAACCGGCTCACGGACGCCGGGGTACTCGTGGAGAACGCGCTGTTCGCCACGCTGGACCCCACCGTGCGCAAGGCCGAGACCCCTGACGGTATCGGCTACACCCTCGCGGACACGGTGGGCTTCGTGCGCTCGCTGCCCACGCAGCTGGTCGAGGCGTTCCGCTCCACGCTGGAGGAGGTAGCGGATGCGGACGTGATCGTGCACGTGGTGGACGCCTCTCACCCGGACCCCGAGGGCCAGCTCAAGGCAGTGCGTGACGTTCTCACGGACGTGGGGGCGAACAGCATCCCCGAGATCGTGGCGCTGAACAAGGCGGACGTCGCGGATCCCGTGGTCCTCGCGCGTCTGCGCAACCACGAGAACCCCTCGGTGGCCGTCTCCGCTCGCACGGGAGAGGGGGTCGAGGAGCTGCAGCGCCTGATCGCGGCCGCCATCCCGCGCCCGGACCACGAGCTGGAGCTGATGGTGCCCTACGTTCACGGGGAGGTCGTCTCACGGCTGCACGCCCAGGACGCCGAGATCCTGCGCACCGAGCACACGGAGGACGGCACCCGGCTGCACGTGCGGGTGCGCGAGGACCTCGTGGCGGACCTCGAGCCCTACCTGGTCCCGGGCGCGGAGGATCCCGCCGGCGCATGACCTCCGTGTTCATCGACGAGACCGGGGCGGACATCTCGGACGTCCGCCCGGAGTCCCTGCCCGGGGGTGCGGACGCCCTCGAGTTGCTGGACGCCGCCGTCGCCGCCCTGGGAGGCCAGCGGCGGGAAGGGCAGCGCTTCATGGCCGCGAAGGTCGCCGAGGCGCTGGAGACCCGCAGGCACCTGCTGGTGCAGGCCGGCACGGGCACGGGCAAGTCCCTCGCGTACCTCGTGCCGGCGTTGCGCCACGCCCGGAACGCGGACAAGCCCGTAGTCGTTGCCACCGCCACGCTCGCCCTCCAGTCCCAGATCACCGGCCGCGACGTCCCCCGTCTGCTGGACGCCCTCGAGCACGAGCTCGACGAACGCCCGACCGTGGCCCTGCTCAAGGGTCGTTCCAACTACGCGTGCTTGCACAAGGTGGAGGGCGGCTACCCGGAGGATGACGACGCCGCGCTGTTCTCCGTGCCCGGCACGGCCACCGGCGGTGCCGGCTCCGGGGCGGAGCGTCCCCTTGGTGGGCTCGCCCAGCAGGTGGTGCGGCTGCGGGAGTGGGTCGGGTCCACCGAGACCGGTGACCGGGACGATGTCCAGCCCGGTGTCTCGGACGCCGCGTGGCGCCAGGTCTCGGTCACCGCGAAGGAGTGCCTGGGGCGCAAGTGCCCCCTGGTGGAGGAGTGCTTTGCCGAGCGGGCGCGGGCCCAGGCGGGAGAGGCGGACGTGGTGATCACCAACCACGCGCTGCTCGCGATCAACGCCTTCGAGGGACTCGCGGTGCTGCCCGAGCACGACGTCGTGATCGTGGACGAGGCGCACGAGCTGCGCGACCGTGTCACGGGAGCCGTGACGGCGTCGTTGTCCGCGGCGGCCGTGCGCGCGGCGGGAACCGGTGTGCGCAAGCACACGGCCGCCTCCGGCGAAGCGCTTGAGCGCGCCGCCGAGGCCTTCGACCGTGCCTTCGAGGACGAGCAGTCCGGGCTGCTGCCCCGCGGTTTCACCGAGGAGCAGGTCTACGCGGTGCGGGGAGTCCAGGACGCCGCCCGCACGGGGCTGAGCGAGACCAAGGGGGAGAGCAAGGGAGAGGACGCCGGGCGGCACGCCGCGCGATCGCGGCTCTCCGAGCTGCTCGACACCGCCGAGCGGATGCTGGGCGCGGACACCACCAGGGACGTCCTGTGGATCTCCAGGGTGGGCAGGTGGAGTCCCGGAGCCGGCTACGAAGGGGCCAGCCCGGGGGAGCCCGCCACCCTCAACATTGCACCCCTCAGCGTGGCCGGGCCCCTGCGGGAGGGGCTGTTCGACGGTCGCACAGTGGTCCTGACTTCCGCCACGCTGGCCGTGGGCTCCTCCTTCGCCTCCGTCGCCGGATCTCTCGGGCTGCAGGGCCCCGGGGCACCGAAGTGGCGCGGCGTGGACGTCGGCAGCCCCTTCGACTACCGCAGCCAGGGCATCCTCTACGTGGCGAAGCACCTGGCGAAACCGGGGCGCGGAGTATCGGACGAGCAGCTCGACGAGCTGCTGGAACTCCTCGAGGCGTCCGGCGGAGGGGCGCTCGGACTCTTCTCCTCCCGCCGCGCCGCTGAGGACGCTGCCGAGGCGCTGCGAGAACGCACGGGGCTGCCCATCCTGTGCCAGGGGGACGCCTCCCTGCCCTCGCTCGTCAAGGAGTTCACGGACGACCCCGCGGCAAGTCTCTTCGGCACCATGAGCTTGTGGCAGGGGGTCGACGTTCCCGGGCACTCCTGTCGGCTCGTGGTGATCGACCGGATCCCGTTTCCCCGCCCCGATGATCCGCTGGGCACCGCGCGCACGCGTGCCACGGAGCGGGCGGGAGGTAACGGGTTCATGACGGTCTCCGCGTCCCACGCCGCGGTGCGGCTCGCCCAGGGTGCCGGTCGGCTGATCCGCTCGAGCGGGGACCGCGGCGTCGTCGCCGTGCTGGACTCCCGCCTGGCCACGGCCCGGTACGGATCCTTCCTGACCCGTTCGCTGCCTCCCCTGTGGCGCACGACGGACCGGCAGACGGTGCTCGGCGCGCTGAAGCGCCTCGATGCCTCCTGACGGAGCCCCCGGGCTGGACCTGGCTGTGTGGCGGGTCGAGGCGGGTACCGGCAACGCCGACGCTGCCTCGCCCTGACGGAACCACTGGAGGGCACGCGGGTGCCACCGCGGTCTGGGTGACGACGACGCAGGGTGGCTGCGCGCCGATGCTGCTGCGATCCCACGTGTGGGTAGGTGCCCCCGTGGCGGTGACGCGGTGGGGTGGCTGGTCCCGGGCCGGACTACAGGGCGCGGAAGACGGAGACGACCTTGCCCATCACTGTGGCGTGGTCGCCGAGGATCGGCTCGTAGCGCGTGTTCTGCGGCAGCAGCCAGGTGTGCCCGTCGCGCTGGCGGAATGTCTTGACAGTGGCCTCGTCGTCGAGCAGGGCAGCCACGACGTCGCCGTTCTCCGCCGAGTTCTGCTGGCGGACGACCACCCAGTCGCCGTCGCAGATGGCGGCGTCGATCATGGAGTCGCCGGAGACCTTCAGCATGAACAGCTGGCCGTGACCCACGAACTGACGCGGGAGGGAGAAGACGTCCTCGACCGACTGCTCGGCCGTGATGGGCCCACCGGCGGCGATGCGTCCCACGAGGGGTACGGAGACCATGGCGGAGGACTCGTCCGCGGAGGGGAGGTCTCCGATCGTGTGGACGGACGGGGACGGAAGACGGCCGGCCATCTCCCCGCGGGCCTCGGGAGCATCCTGCTCGGCCCCCAGGTGGCGGTTCAGCTCCTCGGCGCTGAGCGGACGGAGCACCTCCATGGCGCGCGGGCGGCGCGGATCGCGGCGGAGGTACCCCCACTTCTCGAGCTGGCCGAGCTGGTGCGTGACGCTGGAGAGGGAGGCCAGACCCACGATGTCCCCGATCTCCCTCATGGACGGCGGGTAGCCCCGTGAGGCGATGGAGCGCTGGACGGCGGCCAGGATCCTGGCCTGCCGCGGGGTGAGCGAACGCGCGCGGGTCTCTGCCGCGCGGCGATCCGGGGAAGAAGTGCTCACGTGCGGGTCCTTTCGCCGTGTCACGCGGTGCGGTGGTGTCCCAGGGGGACGGCGCGGCGCTGGGGCGCTTATGCGTGTCGGAGATGTGGGGTCGACTGACTGCTGTGTGACCTCGAGCTTAACCCGCGAAAGGCCGGCGATTCAAATATGTGTTCGAAAACAGCCTCGACAGTGTTCGTACATCCGTGCTAGAACTGAAACCTGTCATTCGAAGGTGTGTTCTACGAACGCAGTACAGGATTCGAACACCGCCGCCGGGAGGTGGCGCCGCCCCGATCACCAGGAGGTTGTCGTGACCGCACTCATCATGCCGAGGTCCCTACGTCGCGGTGCCGCCGCACCCGTGTCCCGCCTCTCCCGCGCCGCCCGTCGCGCGGCCACGGTCGCCGCTCCGGCGGCCACCCGCGGGGCGAGCACCGTGCGCGCAGCCGGAGCGAGTGCCCGCGGGCGCCGCCCGGAGGGGGCGAGCGGGAGTGCCGGGTCCGGCGTTCACCTCACCCGCCGAGGGCGCTTCCTGCTGATGGGGCTCCCGTTCGTCACCGGTGCCGCGGCGCTTCTCGTGGTGGCTGCGGTGTTCCTCCTCCCGGCCACCGTCAAGGCCTCCACTGACAGCGTGGCGGAACCCGTCACCCGCAGCGTCACCGTGCAGGCGAACCAGACGCTGTGGGAGATCGCTGCCTCCTCGGAGCCCCAGCGCGACACCCGCGAGGTCATGAGTGACATCGCGGAGCTCAACGGGCTCTCCTCGCCCTCGCTCATGGCCGGACAGGTCCTCGAGGTGCCGGCCCGCTGATGCCCTCCGGGGCCCGGGGACCCGGATCGGAGCAGTTGCCGCCGGTTTGCCCCGGTGGCCGGCAACTCGTAACCGCATGGAGAACGTCCTCGAAGAACTTCCCCGGAGAAGTTCATAGACTGGGGCGGTGAACAATCCCGCCGCACCCCTCGACTCCCTTCCGCTGCGCGACGACCTGCGCGGAATGTCCCCGTACGGGGCTCCCCAGCTGCAGGTCGCGGTCGCGCTGAACACGAACGAGAACACGCATCCCGTGCCGGACGACGTCGTGGAGGCCATCACGAGGCGCGTGCACGAGACGGCCGTGTCCCTGAACCGGTATCCGGACCGCGACTTCACGGACCTGCGCCGCGCACTCGCAAACTACCTGGGCCACGGTCTCACCGAGGACAACCTCTGGGCGGCCAACGGCTCGAACGAGATCCTGCAGCAGATCCTCCAGGCGTTCGGGGGCCAGGGCCGCTCCGTGTTGAGCTTCGTCCCCACGTACTCCATGTACCCCCTGCTGGCCCTCGGTACCGGCACGGAGTTCACCGCGGGGAGTCGCGCCGAGGACTTCTCGCTCTCTGCAGAGTCGGCCGCGCAGCAGGTGCGGACCCACGCACCGGACGTCGTCTTCCTGTGCTCGCCGAACAACCCCACGGGTACCGCCCTGGGCCTGGACGTGGTCCGTGCCGTGTACGAGGCGGGGGAGGACGCCAACACCGTGGTGGTCGTGGACGAGGCGTACGCAGAGTTCGCGCGCTTCGGCACGCCGTCCGCTCTGACCCTGCTGGAGGGCCGGCCCCGACTGATCGTGACCCGCACCATGAGCAAGGCCTTTGCGCTGGCCGGCGCCAGGCTCGGGTACTTCGCAGCGGCCCGCGAGGTCGCTGATGCCATGCGGCTCGTGCGCCTGCCCTACCACCTCTCGAGCGTCACCCAGGCGACGGCACTGGCGGCGCTGGCTCACCACGAGACGCTCCTGGCCACGGTGGAGGACGTCAAGATGCAGCGGGACCGGATCGTGGACGAGCTCAAGCGCATGGGCCTGACCCCGGCGGAGTCGGACTCCAACTTCGTCTTTTTCGCGTGCCACGGGGACGCCCACGACATGTGGCAGGCGCTCTTGGACCGGGGCGTCCTGGTGCGCGACGTCGGCATTCCCGGCCACCTGCGCGTCACGGCCGGCACGGAGGCAGAGACTACCGCGTTCCTCGAGGCCGTGGAGGACCACCTGTCCGTCCACTGACGAGGCGCCCGGGCCGGGCGGCACGAGGCCAGCAGTCACCTGGGGCTGACCTGGCGCGACTGGCCCGGTGCTGGACGAGGGGACGGTGTCCATCCGGCCCACGACGCAGTACCGTCGGCGCGGTTCAGCCGGTCGGGGGGCCCGCCTAGAATGGAACGGTCCCGTGAAGGGTCGCGGGACACGAACACCAAGGAGTCAACGCAGCACATGAGCGCAGCCGAGAAGCAGCGAACCGCCAGCGTGGAGCGCGTGACGAGTGAGTCCACGGTGCGCGTGAGCGTCAACCTGGACGGCACGGGGACGTCGCGGATCGAGACGACCGTCCCGTTCTACGACCACATGCTCACCGCCCTGTCCAAGCACTCCCTGATCGACCTGGACGTCCAGGCGCACGGTGACACGGACATCGACGTCCACCACACGGTGGAGGACACGGCGATCGTGCTCGGAGAGGCGCTGCGCGAGGCTCTCGGGAACAAGCGCGGGATCCGCCGTTACGGGCAGGCCACCGTGCCGCTGGACGAGGCCCTGGCCTCCGCGGTGGTGGACGTCTCCGGGCGTCCATACACGGTGCACCTCGGGGAGCCGGAGGGGCAGCAGTACCACCTGATCGGCGGGCACTTCACCGGGTCCATGACCCGTCACGTCTTCGAGTCGCTGGCCCACCACGCACAGCTGTGCCTGCACGTGGAGCTCCTCCGCGGCCGGGACCCGCACCACATCGTCGAGGCCCAGTTCAAGGCCCTGGCGCGGGCGCTGCGCGAGGCTGTGGAGCTGGATCCGCGCATGGCAGGCTCCATCCCATCCACGAAGGGGTCACTGTGAGCGGGGTGGACACCGGGGTGCGTGACGCCCCCGACGTCGTCGTGCTGGACTACGGGGCGGGCAACGTCCGCTCCGCGGTCCGGGCGCTCGAGGCGGCCGGGGCGCGCGTGAAGCTCAGCGCGGACCCGCGCGACGTCGCGGACGCGGACGGTCTGCTCGTCCCGGGCGTGGGTGCCTTCGAGGCGGTCATGTCCGGGCTGCGCGCCGTGGACGCGCCGCGTCTGATCGACCGCCGTCTCAGCGGGGGCCGCCCGGTCCTGGGCATCTGCGTGGGGCTGCAGGTCATGTTCGAACGCGGTGTGGAGCATGGACGCGAGTCCGAGGGGCTGGGCCAGTGGCCGGGCACGGTCGAGCGGCTGGCTGCTCCCGTCGTTCCCCACATGGGCTGGAACACGGTGCAGCCCCCGGAGGGTTCCGTGCTGTTCCGCGGCCTGGAGGACGAGAGGTTCTACTTCGTGCACTCCTACGGGGTGCAGGACTGGGCGTTCGACCAGAGCATCGAGCAGATGTCCCCGCCGGCCGTCACGTGGGCCAAGCACGGAACCCCATTCGTGGCCGCGGTGGAGAACGGTCCGCTGAGTGCCACCCAGTTCCACCCCGAGAAGTCCTCTCGCGCGGGCCTCGCGCTGCTGCGCAACTGGCTCGCCACGCTCCCGCGCACCGGCCGCATGCAGGGGCGCATGCCCGCCACCGGATCGGAGGTCACCCCGTGACACCCTCACTCCTGGTGCTCGTGGCGGGGGCGTTCTTCGTGGGAGGCGCCATCTCGTTCCACCAGCAGCGCAAACCCCTGTGGTCGGTGATCCTGATCGCGGTCATCGCCGCGGCACTCATCGGCTACGGAGCGTACTCGTGGTCCGTGAGCGTGTGAGGCCCCACGGCCCAGACGCCCCCGGACACCCACCGACACCCTGAGCGCGCCACCCGGCGCTGACGCGAGGAGAGACATGACCGAGACCACCGAACCCCGCCTCGAGCTGCTGCCGGCGGTGGACGTCCAGGGAGGGCAGGCCGTACGCCTCGTCCAGGGCGAAGCCGGTTCCGAGACGGGATACGGAGATCCGCTGGAGGCGGCGCGCTCGTGGCAGGATGCCGGGGCCGAATGGCTGCACCTGGTGGACCTGGACGCCGCGTTCGGTCGCGGCGACAACATCGAGGTGCTACGGCGCGTCGCGGAGAACCTGCACCTGAAGATCGAGATGTCCGGCGGCATCCGGGACGACGAGTCCCTCGAGCGGGTCCTCTCCCTGCGGCCTGCGCGCATCAACCTCGGCACCGCGGCCCTGGAGAACCCGGAGTGGACCCGCCGGGTGATCGCGGAGCACGGGGACCTGATCGCCGTGGGTCTGGACGTTCGCGGCAGCACGCTCGCGGCCCGTGGCTGGACCCGTGACGGTGGGGACCTCTGGGAGGTCCTGGACCGGCTCGAGGCGGACGGCTGCGCTCGCTACGTGGTCACGGACGTCACCAAGGACGGCACCCTGCGGGGCCCGAACACCGAGCTGCTCGCGGAGGTGGCGCGGCGCACCGACAAGCCCGTGGTGGCCTCCGGCGGCATCTCCTCGCTCGAGGACATCGCGGCCCTGCGCGAGCTCGTGGCCACGGGAGTCGAGGGAGCCATCGTGGGCAAGGCCCTCTACGCGGGAAGGTTCACGCTCTCCGAGGCCCTCGCAGTCGCCGGTCGCCCCGGTGCCTGAGACCCCGGACGCCCGCCCCCTGCCTCCGCACATCGCCGCCCAGCTGCGGTCGGCGGGCGGTGCCACGGACACCGGTGGACAGATCTGGGAGGGTCGGAACCTGGGGGAGGGGACCAGCCACGCCCACCAGTTCTCCAAGGATCCCGGTACCGCGGACCCGAGGCTGGAGCGCGCACTCTCCGCCTGGCGCGAGGGGCGGCTGGGTGAGCAGGACCTCGTGGCGGCCCTCGGATCCGCGCGCGTCTTCGTACCCATCGTGGCGCGGGTCTCGCAGTCCCACATCACCGAGGACGGGCTGGTCTCCGACAAGGAGGCGGACATGGCCCTCGTGAGCCTCACGGCCTCGGACGGTCGCGCCGCGCTGCCCGTCTTCACCTCGACGGCGGCGCTGCAGGCCTGGAACGCGCAGGCCCGTCCCGTGGCCGTGGAGATCCGCCGCGCAGCACTGTCCGCGGTGCAGGACGGTTCCTCGATGCTCGTGATCGATCCCGGAACGGATCCGGCGTTCGTCGTGCGCCGACCGGCACTGTGGGCGGTCGCACAGGGCCAGGAATGGACGCCGTCCTACCGTGACTTCGCGGTGGACGACGCCGTGGTGCGCGCCGGCCTTGGCATCGACGGTGTGCAGGCCGCCCTCGCCGGGCCGGGGCGCGGTGTCGCCGCGCTCCGCGCGGACGGCACCCCTCTCACGGGCGGGGGCGAGGGCCCGGAACTGACCGTGACCCTGCAGCTGCGCGCGGGCATGTCCCAGCACGAGGTTCGGGCCGCTGTGGAGCGCTACCAGCAGCGGCTCGCCGCGGAGCAGGTCATGGCGGACGCCGTGGACTCGGTGGAGCTTCGTCTCATCTCCTGATGTGCTGCCCGCACGGCAAGAACGGCCCACGACCGGCGTGGTCGTGGGCCGTTCGCGTGCAGGGTGTGCCCGGCGTTGCGACCGCAGCAGTTGTCAGCTGTAGACGGGGCCGGTGAACTTCTCGCCCGGGCCCGCGCCCGGCGCGTCCGGGAACGGGGAGGCCTCGCGGAAGGCCAGCTGCAGGGACTTCAGTCCGTCACGCAGGGGTCCCGCGTGCTGCGAGCCGATCTCCGGAGCGGCGGCCGTGACGAAGCCGGCCAGCGCCGTGATGAGCTTGCGCGCCTCGTCGAGGTCTTTGAGCTCATCGGCGTGCTCGTCCGCGGCCAGGCCGCACTTCACGGCGGCGGCACTCATGAGGTGCACTGCGGCGGTGGTGATGACCTCCACCGCGGGAACCTCCGCAATGTCGCGCATCTGCCCCTGGACCGCGTCCACCGTGTCATCGGGGAGGCCGGGGGTCTCGGCGGGGGGGTGCTCGTGGTCGGCGGGTGGGGTGCCGGGGTTGTCGGTGAATTCGTAGCGCTCGGAGCGCGGTGCGTCGGACATGCGTCCCACTGTAGAACAGCGCCGCCGTGGAGACAGTGGGGCGGCGACGGCGCACGGCCCGCCCGACGTCGACCACGGGCCCTCCTCCGCCTCCGCGTCCAGCCAGGCCCGCTCCCGGCACCCCTCTCGGCCCAGGCTGGCCGAGAGGGGCGCCGGTGCGCTATCATGGACGACAGTGTGCAAGCGGAGGCGACTCCCACCCGTCACCGACTGCTCCACGAGAGATCGAGGAGCGACAGGTGCTCGGGTTCGTGACCGAACGAGCACTTCCCGGTAAGTCCGGGAAGAGTGCCCGACTCATCGGTCCACAGTGTGGTTTTCACCTCCGCTCGCGCGTGCCGCAGCGGAGGTTTTTTCGTTGCGGTCGAGGACCCGACAGCGGGACAACCCACAATCCTAGGAGCTTGGCATTAGCGATCCACGTATCAATGACAGAATCCGTGTCCCGGAAGTCCGTCTGGTCGGACCTGGCGGCGAGCAGGTCGGCATTGTGCGCGTCCAGGACGCCCTGCGGCTGGCCCGTGAATCGGATCTCGATCTGGTCGAGGTCGCCCCGAATGCCAAGCCCCCGGTGGCCAAGCTCATGGACTTCGGCAAGTACAAGTACGAAGCCGCGGTCAAGGCCCGTGAGTCCCGCAAGAACCAGGCCAACACGGTGCTCAAGGAAGTGCGTTTCCGTCTGAAGATCGACACGCACGACTACGAGACCAAGGTGGGCCACGCCAAGCGCTTCCTCTCCGCGGGGGACAAGGTCAAGGCCATGATCCAGTTCCGCGGCCGTGAGCAGCAGCGCCCCGAGATGGGTGTCCGCTTGCTGCAGCGTCTCGCGGACGACGTCGCGGACGTCGGCGCGGTGGAGACCACGCCCCGCGTGGACGGCCGCAACATGGTCATGGTGATCGGCCCGCTGAAGAACAAGGCGGAGGCCCGTGCCGAGGCCCGCAAGCAGCAGCAGCGTGAGAAGTCCAAGGCGGACAACGAGCGCGGGCAGCGTGTGGACACCTCCTCCGCGGAGTCGGTGACCCAGTCCATCGGGGACGCATTCCCCGAGGAACTGCGCCGGGCGGCGTCGGCCCCTGCCGAGGAGAAGCCTGCCGCGCAGACCGAGGCTCCCCAGACGGCTGCCCCCGAGGCACCCGTGGAGTCCGCCCCCGTGGCGGCCGAGGACGAGGTCAAGGCCACCGTGGCGCCGGCGAGCGAGACGACGGAGACCGTCGTGGAGCCCGCGGCCGAGGAGAAGGCTGCCAAGCCGGCGGCTGAGGCCAAGACCGAGCCCGCTGCGAGCAAGCCTGCGGCGTCGGCGAAGCCTGCCGCCGCTGCAAAGCCCGCCGCGTCGGCCAAGCCGGCGGCGAGCAAGCCGAGCGCTGCTGCGAAGCCCGCGGCCCCGAAGCCTGGTGCTCCCAAGCCGGGCGCCCGCAAGCCCGGCCCGGCCAAGAAGTAGCGCCGCACAAGGATTGACAGCGTCGGGCGTGTGATCGCCCGGCATCAGCATGGCCGCGGCCCCGTGCCGCGGCCCGCCGGTGTGTAACACCGGCCGATGGAGAAGGAGACGGCCACCATGCCGAAGATGAAGACTCACAGTGGGACGAAGAAGCGTTTCAAGCTGACCGGTTCGGGCAAGGTCAAGCGCCAGCAGGCGAACCGCCGCCACTACTTGGAGCACAAGTCCTCGCGCCTGACCCGCCGTCTCGCGGGCGATCAGATCGTCTCCACCCCGGGCGAGGCCAAGGTCATCAAGCGGATGCTGGGCAAGTAGGCCCTCTTTCGTCCCCTCAGAAGTTCGTCGCGGCAGCGCGGCGGGTAGACATGTTCCGGCTCGGGCCGGAACCGAACCGTTAGGAGTACACACGTGGCACGTGTGAAGCGGGCAGTCAATGCTCACAAGAAGCGTCGGGAAGTCCTCGAGAAGGCGTCGGGCTACCGCGGACAGCGTTCGCGCCTGTACCGCAAGGCCAAGGAGCAGATGCTCCACTCGTACACCTACTCGTACAACGACCGCCGGAAGAAGAAGGGTGACTTCCGCCGGCTGTGGATCCAGCGCATCAACGCCGCGTCCCGCGCCAACGGCCTGACCTACAACCGCCTCATCCAGGGCCTGAAGGCCGCTGAGGTCGAGGTGGACCGCCGCATGCTGGCCGAGCTGGCCGTCAACGACGAGACCGCCTTCGCGGCCCTGGTCCAGGTGGCCAAGGACGCCCTGCCGGAGGACACCTCCGCGCCGCGCGCCGCCGCCTGAGCACTCTCGTGACGTTCGTCGAGCGCCTGGACAACCGGCTGCTGTCCAATCCCCGAGCCGATCGGGTGAAGGACGTGGCCGCGCTGACCAGGCGCTCGACGCGTTCCAGGCGCGGCCTTTTCCGGGCTGAGGGCCCGCAGAACGTGCGTGAGGCCGTGCGTCTCGCGCTCGTGGCGAGCAATGATCCGGTTCCGGGCCACGAAGCTGCGTTCCACTCGCCGTCGGGCTCTCAGGAGACGGGCGGGTCTGGGCCTGCGCTTCCCGCCCTCGATGCTGTATACGTGACCCTCGAGGAGCTGTCCCGGCACCCGGGGATTGCCGCAGACCTCGAGCAGCTCGACTCCCGCGGTGGCGTGTTCGTTCGCGCGGTGACGCCGGAGGTGCTCTCCGCGATGACCGACGCGGTCACGCCCCAGGGCATGCTGGCCGTGTGCCGGCTTCCGGAGGGGACGACGACGCCGTACCCCGCCTTCCCCGATCTCACGTGCGTCCTCGTGCGCGTCCAGGACCCCGGCAACGCCGGCACGGTGGTGCGGGCCGCGGATGCCGCCGGGGCGCAGATCGTGGCGTTCACCACGGGTAGCGTGGATCCGTTCAACCCCAAGGCCGTCCGCTCCAGCGCGGGCTCCCTCTTCCACGTCCCGGTGCTCACGGGACTGGACCTCGACTCCTTCACCGCCGCGGCGCACACCGCCGGAGTGACCGTTCTGGCCGCGGACGGCCGCGCGGACACGACCGTCGACGAGCTGGCGGACGCCGCGCTGCTGCGCCACGCCGGCTTCGAGACCTCGTCCGCCTCACCCGTCCAGCTGGAGCAGCCGACCGCCTGGCTCTTCGGCAACGAGGCGCAGGGCCTGGGCGCGCACGAGCGCGGCCTGGCCGACGCCGCCGTCGCCGTGCCGCTGCACGGACGCGCGGAGTCCCTCAACGTGGGCACCGCCGCCACCGTCTGCCTCTACGCCTCGGCCCGTGCACAGCGCCGAGCCGCGGCTGGGCCCTTCCCGGGGGCCGCAGCGTGAGTGGCACCCCGGATCCAGAGGACCCGGACGCCACGGCAGTATGGCCGGCGGGGGCGGCCGGCCGTGGCACACGCGTCGTGGGCGCAGCCCTCCTCGACGCGGCCCGTCGGCCGACCCACGTGCTCGCGGCGCAACGCGCCTATCCGGCCGAGCTGCGCGGCCTGTGGGAGTTCCCCGGGGGCAAGCAGGAACCGGGTGAGCCCGCCCTCGACGCTCTCGTGAGGGAATGTCGCGAAGAGCTCGACCTGCGGATCCGCCTCCTGGACGAGGTCACGCCTCCCGCGCCGGACGGCTGGCCACTCGCCGGAACGGCCGTGATGCGCGTCTTCACCGCCGTCGTGGACAACGGCGGGAGCTTGGGGCCTGCGGTTCCGGACCCCGTCAGCGCGCCCACGGACCAGGATGAGCCCACGAGTCAGGACGTGCACGCGGGCCCCGGAACCCCCGTGTTCCCGAGTGGGGACCACCTGGAGGTGCGATGGCTGCCCCTTGCGGACCCCGCGCAGATTCTCGGACTACCGTGGATCCCCGCAGACCTGCCCATCGTGGCGGCGCTGCTGGAGATGCTGCGAACGGAGTGAGCATGACAGACCCCTCGTCCGACCGTGCCGAGGACCGGGGGCACCGGCCGCGCGGCCGGCACCGCGCGGAACGGAACGGCGTCAGGCAGAACGCCACCGGTCCCGAGGCCGTTGGTGGGACCGTCGCCGCCGAGAACCGGCCCGGGGACACCGGAACCACCGGGGGTCTCGGTGCGGGCAACACGGTGGCAAGTGCGGCGTCGTCGACCCCCACGGGTGGTGGCGCGGACGGATCCGCGTCGACCTCCCCGGAGGCCGACCACCGGGCGTGGGGTGCCCTGTGGGCCATGGTGCTCGGCTTCTTCATGATCCTGGTGGACGCGACGATCGTCTCCACTGCCATACCCGCCATCACCGCCGGGCTGGACACCGACATCTCCGGGGTCCTGTGGGTCACGAGCGGGTACCTGCTCGCCTACGCCGTGCCGCTGCTGATCACCGGGCGGCTGGGGGACCGGGTGGGCCCGCGCACCGTGTACCTGTGGGGCCTCGGCATCTTCACGGCCGCGTCCCTGTGGTGCGGCCTGTCGCAGGACATCTCAGGGCTCGTACTCGCGCGCGTGGTGCAGGGCCTCGGAGCGGCGCTGATGACGCCGCAGACCATGACGATCATCACGCGGATGTTCCCAGCGCGCAGCCGCGGTGCTGCCCTTGGGATCTGGGGTGCCACCGCGGGCGTGGCCACGCTGGTGGGGCCACTGCTCGGCGGGGTGCTCGTGGACCTCGCGGGGTGGCGCTGGATCTTCTGGGTCAACGTGCCCGTGGGGATCTTCGCCCTGTGGCGCGCGTGGACACGGCTGCCGAAGCTGCCGGTGCGCTCCCACTCGTTCGACGTCCCCGGGGTGCTGCTCTCCGGAACGGGCCTGTTCCTGGTGGTCTTCGGCATCCAGGAGGGGGAGACCTACGACTGGGGAACCGTGGTGGGTCCCATCACGGTGTGGTTGCTCATCGGCTCGGGGCTCGCCGTGCTGGGGGCGTTCGTGGTGTGGCAGCGGTTCACCCCCGCCGAGCCCCTGGTGCCGCTGGGCCTGTTCCGGGACCGCAACTTCTCGCTGGCGAACATCGCGATGGCGGCGGTGAGCCTGACCGTGAACTCCATGATCATCCCGGCGATGCTGTACCTGCAGGTGGTGCGCGGACTGAACCCCACCGTGGCGGCACTGAGCTACGCGCCCATGTCGCTGCTCTCGGCGTTCCTGGCCCCGGTCGTGGGCCGCGCCCTGACGCGGGTGGCCCCCCGCAGTCTCGCCCTGCCCGGGATGCTCGTGATGGCGGCCGGCTTGGCGGTCTACGCGTTCGCGCTGCGCCCCGGGACCCCGGTGCCGCTGCTCGCGGCGCTGACGCTCGTAATCGGGCTGGGCAGCGCCATGATCTGGTCCCCGGTGTCCCTGACCGCCACGGCGGATCTGGGCCCGGAGGTGGCCGGTGCCGGTTCAGGTGTCTTCAACGCCACCCGACAGGTGGCTGCGGCGATCGGCTCGGCCGTGGTGGCCGTGCTGATGCAGTCCCGGCTTGCGGCGAACCTCCCGGCCGGCGCGGGAGCCGGCGAGCTCGGAGCGGCCAGCACCGCGGGCGGTCTTCCGGCACCGCTGCAGGATGCGTTCTCCCTCGCCATGACGCAGTCGCTGCTGCTGCCGGTGGCCGTGCTGCTCCTGGGCGGGCTCGCCGCGGCGTTCTTCCACCCGCCGCACTGGCACACCGGGCACGTTTCCCGGAGGGGCTCCGGGGACAGCTCCCGGCAGGGCTCCGCGCACGCCACTCCGCAGGGCCCTGGACGCAGCGTCGAGCAGGGCTGAGCCTGGCGGGCGGCCCGGACGGCGACGTCGTCGGGCTCGTGGGCCTCGCGGGCGGCGGTGCCCGCATCCACTAGACTGACCGTGCCCGTCCGCCGAGGCGGCGGGCCCCACCCGTACCCCGCGGCTGCCGAGCACCCGGGAACGGGCCCACCCCGTCCGCGAGAGCAGGAACGCGAGAAGCCATGTCCGAGACCACACCGTCCGCCGCGGTGGACCCCACCGACGAGGCCGGGGTCGCCGCCGCCGTCGAGCAGGCGCTGAGCGAGATCCAGACCGCCGCCGACCTCGCAGAGCTCAAGACCGTCCGGCTGCGCCACGCGGGGGAGAAGTCCCCGCTGGCGCTCGCCAACCGTGCCATCGGCGGGCTCGACAAGTCGGCGAAGGCCGCCGCGGGCAAGCTCGTGGGCCAGGCCCGCGGCCGCGTCAACAAGGCGGTCGCCGCGCGCACCACGGAACTCGAGGAGGAGCGGGACGCCCGGATCCTCGTGGAGGAGGCGGTGGACGTCACCGCGGCCACACGACGTCGTCGGCTTGGCGGGCGCCACCCCCTGAACACGCTCATGGAGCACATCGGGGACATCTTCGTGGGCATGGGCTGGGAGGTCGCGGAGGGCCCGGAACTCGAGCACGAGTGGTTCAACTTCGACTCCCTGAACTTCAAACCGGACCACCCCGCACGTCAGCTGCAGGACACGTTCTTCGTGGATCCGCCGTCCTCGCACCTCGTGCTGCGCACCCACACCTCGCCGGTACAGATGCGCTCCCTGCTGGAGCGCGAGCTGCCGGTGTACGTGGTGTGCCCGGGCAAGACCTACCGCACGGACGAGCTGGACGCCACGCACACCCCGGTCTTCCACCAGGTGGAGGGCATCGCGGTGGACGAGGGACTGTCGATGGCGGACCTGAAGGGCACCCTCACCCACTTCGCGCGCACCATGTTCGGCCCGGAGGCAGCGATCCGGCTGCGCCCCAACTACTTCCCCTTCACGGAGCCCTCCGCGGAGCTGGACGTGTGGCACCCCACCGCCAAGGGCGGACCGCGGTGGATCGAGTGGGGTGGCTGCGGCATGATGCACCCCAACGTGCTGCGGGCCGCGGGGATCGACCCCGAGCGCTACTCAGGATTCGCGTTCGGCATGGGCATCGAGCGGACCCTGATGTTCCGCAACAACGTCCCGGACATGCACGACATGGTCGAGGGCGACGTCCGTTTCAGCGAACACTTCGGGATGGAGATCTAGAGCAATGCGAGTTCCTTTGTCATGGCTGCGCGAGTACGCGCCCGTTCCCGAGGACGCGACCGCGGAGGACGTCCTGGCCACCCTCGTGAAGGTGGGTCTTGAGGAGGAGGACGTCCACCGTCCCTCCGACTCCCTCTCCGGTCCGATCGTGGTGGGCCAGGTGCTCTCCATGGAGCCGGAGACCCACTCCAACGGCAAGACCGTGAACTGGTGCTCCGTGCGCGTGGTGCCGGAGGGCCATGAGCAGACGCTGACGGGCAAGGGCATCGACCCCTCGGGCGTCCAGGGAATCATCTGCGGTGCCCACAACTTCTCGGTGGGTGACAAGGTGGTCGTCGCCCTTCCTGGTGCGGTGCTGCCGGGCGACTTCCGGATCTCCGCGCGTAAGACCTACGGCCACATCTCGGCAGGCATGATCGCCTCCGTGCGCGAGCTCGGCATTGGCGACGACCACGACGGCATCCTGGTGCTCTCGCGGATCGGGCTGGACCCCGAGATCGGCTCCGACGCCCTGGAGCTGCTGGGTCTCTACGACTCGGCGGCGGAGGTCAACGTGACCCCGGACCGCGGGTACGCGTTCTCGATCCGCGGGATCGCCCGCGAGTACTGCCATGCGGTGCGCGCACCGTTCACGGATCCCGTGGCGGAGCTCGCGCCGAGCGTGCCGAAGCCCACCGCGGACGGCTTCCCCGTGACGATTGCCGACGACGCTCCCATCCACGGCCGCGCCGGCTGCAACCGTTTCGCGGTCCGGGTGGTCGAGGGCATCGACCCGACCGTCCCCACGCCGCCGTGGCTCGTCTCGCGCCTGCGGCTTGCGGGCGTCCGCTCCGTGAGCTTGCCGGTGGATGTGTCCAACTACGTGATGCTCGAGTACGGGCAGCCCATCCACACCTACGACGCGGACACGCTGCAAGGCGGGATCACCGTCCGCCGCGCCAGTGCGGGGGAGAGGCTCACCACGCTGGACGGGAAGGCGCGCGAGCTCGACGCCGGTGACCTCGTGATCACGGACGAGTCCGGGCCCGTGGGACTCGCCGGGGTCATGGGCGGCGCGAGCACTGAAGTGGGGGACTCCACCACCCGAGTGCTCGTCGAGGCTGCCCGCTTCGACGAGGTCTCGGTGGCCCGCACCGCCCGCCGCCACAAGCTGCCCTCGGAGGCGTCCAAGCGCTACGAGCGCGGCGTGGACCCGCAGCTTGCTCCGGTGGCCGCCCAGCGCGTCGTCGACCTCCTCGTGGAGCTGGCCGGCGGCACCGACACCGGGCGGGTCACGGACGTGGACCACACGGACCGCCCCGCCGCGATCGAGCTGCCCGCGGGCTACCCTGCGGCGCGCGTTGGAGTGGACTACTCTCCGGAGGTCGTCGAGCGCAGCCTCGTGGCCATCGGCGCCGAGGTCACGGAGACCGCGGACGGCTGGACCGTGGTCCCTCCGTCGTGGCGCCCGGATCTGCTCGATAAGGAGGACCTCGTCGAGGAGGTCGCGCGCCTGGACGGCTACGACCGGATCCCGGAACGCCTCCCGGTGGCTCCTCCCGGCCGCGGCTTCACGCGCTCGCAGGCCGCCCGACGACGCGTGGCCACCACGCTCGCTGCCGCTGGGCTCACCGAGGTGCTGAGCTACCCGTTCGTCTCGCAGGCGGACAACGACCTGTGGGCCAGCCCCACGGGCGAGCACGTGCCCTCCGTGAAGCTCGCGAACCCCATCAGCGAGGCCCAGCCCATGCTGCGGGCGAGCGTGCTGCCCGGGCTCGTGGAGGTCCTCAAGCGCAACCGTTCCCGGGGCTTCCGTGACCTTGCGCTGTACGAGATTGGCCACGTGTTCCTGGCCGACGGCGTCGTCGCGGACACCCAGCCCGTGCCCCCGCTGGGCGTGCGTCCCGGGGACCAGGAGCTGGAACGCCTCAATGCGGCCGTGCCCGACCAGCCGCGGAAGCTCGCGGCCGTGCTGGCCGGCAACGACGCGCCCGCCGGTCCGTGGGTCACCCCCCGCGCACTGGACTGGCAGGACGCCCTGGACGTCGCCGAGCTCGCGGCGCGTGCAGTGGGCGTGGAGCTGACGGTCGCGCAGGGCTCCCACCACGCGTTCCACCCGGGGCGCACGGCGCGGCTGAGCACCTCCGACGGTGTGGACATCGGTGTGGCCGGTGAGCTGCACCCCCAGCTCGTGGCCGCCCAGGGCCTGCCTGAGCGAACGTGCGCCGTGGAGCTGGACCTCTCGGCTCTGCTCGACCACGAGTCCGCGGCCGTCACGGCGGAGACCATCTCGGGCTATCCCGCGGCCACCCAGGACGTGGCCCTCGTGGTGGACGCGGACGTCCCCGCCGCGGAGCTGCTGGCCACAGTGCGCCGCGGTGCCGGCGAGCTGCTCGAGACCGCCGAGGTCTTCGACGTGTACGCGGGCACCGGGATCCCCCAGGGGAAGAAGTCCGTGGCCATCGCGCTGCGCTTCCGTGCCCCAGACCGCACTCTCACCGCGGACGAGGCTTCCCAGGCCCGTGAGAACGCGGTGGCTGCGGCCCGCAGGGAGCACGGAGCCGAGATCCGCAGCTGACCCCCACCCCCGCAGCAACGCCAAGGCGCAAGGAGCACCGTGTCCCCCGATTCCCCCGAACTCATCGACTTCCACGAGCAGGAGGAGGAGCGAACGCGCGGCTCGCGCGGATGGCTGATCGTGCTCATCGTCCTCGCGGGGGCGGTGCTGACCCTGGTCCTGGGGATCTGCTCCGCGCTGTCGTTCGAGAAGGCTTCCCGGCTGGACGACTGGGCAGGCCGGTCCATGGTGGTCTCCGGGACGTACCAGACCCTCACGAACGACCTCGTGACCAAGGAGTACAACGGGATCTACACCGGGGTCATGCCGAAGAACGAGCTGGTGGATGAGTATCCGTTCGACAACCAGCTCAACGACCCGGTGAAGAAGTCCGAGGGTGACCAGATCACGTTCCGTGGCACCCAGACGGGTGTGCAGGACTCCGACTTTCCGCGGGAAGTGGACGCCCTGCTCGCGGAGCAGAACGGTCACTTGACGGTTGTGGAGACGGGCGAGCCCGGCTCCTACGGGGACAGCGGCGTGACGGACTCGATGATCACCGGCCAGCGGATCCGCGCCGCGGTACTCGGGGTGGGCGCGCTGTTCTGCATCGGCCTCACGGCCTGGGGTGCGCGCCGCGTGCACCGCGGGGTGCGGGCAGACACCTAGAGCAGGGTCGGCTCACCAGCGCTTCCGAGGGTGTCATCCTCTCCATCGCTGAAGCACTGCAGCTGAGCCAGGCGGAGACCCAGTATCTGCGCGACCTGCGGCGCCCGCAGCGACGACGCTCCATAACGCCCCCGTTACCTTGTGAGCACCTCCGACCACCGGGGGTGCTCACAAGGTAACGGGGTCCTACGCGCCGAGGCCGGGCGTCACCCGCACGATGATCAGCTCGCCGACTTCGTCGACGAGCTGGCTCGATCAGCCCCGAGTTCCGCACCTGCTGGTCCGAGCGCACCGTCGTGGAGCGGACCTGGGGCACTAAGCGGTTCGATCACCCCCTTGCCGGGCGTCTGGATATCACCTACGAAGCCCTCACTCTGCCCGGAGATCCCGACCAAGTCCTGTTCGTCTACGCCGGCAGGACCGACACCGACCTGGAGAAGCTGCGCATCCTCGCCAGCTGGAGCTCCGAGCACAGCGATCCGTCAGTGACCAACGCTGCAGCCAATCAGCCGCCCACCGCGACCCCGTAGCACGGACCACCCTCACCCCCGCCCCGGCCGCACCCGCGGTCTAGTGTCGCGCGTCATTAA